>JBKPTC010000030.1:0-6046 GCA_046735355.1 bacterium | reverse complement strand
CTCCAGCGCGAGGGCGAGCTGACCGTGTATCCACCGTTCCGGGGCCAGGAGGCCGCGCAGATCGGATCGGCGCTCGCGCTCGGCCCCGACGACTTCGTCTTCCCGTCTTTCCGCGAGCTCGCGGTCGCCGTCGCGCGCGGCGTCGACCTCGTCGACTACATCCAATACCACCGCGGAACGTGGCACGGCGGGGCGTACGACTCGCTCGGCGCACGATTCGCGCCGGTGTGCGTTCCGGTCGCGACCCAGATCGTCCACGCCGTCGGATGGGCGCTCGGCGCGAAGCTCGACCGAGCCGGAACGTGCTCGATCGCCTACTTCGGCGACGGATCGGCCTCGGAGGGCGACTTCCACGAAGGCGCGAACCTCGCCGCGGTGATGCGCGCGCCGGTCGTCCTGTTCTGTCAGAACAACGGCTGGGCGATCTCGGTGCCGACGGACGAGCAATACGCGGCGCCGATCGCAGACCGGGCCGCGGGCTACGGTATGCCCGGCGTCCGCGTCGACGGCAACGACCTGCTCGCGGTGTACGCCGTCACGCGGGCGGCGGTCGGACGCGCGCATCGCGGTGAGGGGCCGACCCTGATCGAGGCGATGACGTATCGGATGGGTGACCACACGACGTCCGACGACGCGACCCGGTACCGACGGGCGTCCGACGTCGACGCCTGGCTCGCCCGCGACCCGATCGCACGGTTCCGCCGCTGGATGCTGGCGGCGGGGCACGCCGACGACGCCGTCCTGACGGAGATCGAACGCGAGACGGAGGAGTGGGTCGACGCGGTCCGCGCCGGCGTCGTCTCGCTCGGCACCCCGCCGCGTGAGGACCTGTTCGCGTTCGCGTACGAGGATCCGCCTCCGGACGTCCGAGCGGAGCTCGGCCGTGCCTGAGTTGACCATGCGTGCGGCGCTGAACGCCGCGCTCGCCGACGCGCTCGCCGACGATGACCGAACGCTGGTGTTCGGCGAGGACGTCGGCGCGCTCGGCGGCGTCTTCCGGATCACCGACGGGCTACAGGCCGCGTTCGGGCGGGACCGGGTCTTCAACACGCCGGTGGCCGAGGCCGGCATCGCCGGCATGTGTGTCGGCCTCGCGATCGCCGGGTGGCGGCCGATCGCCGAGATGCAGTTCGACGCGTACAGCTATCCCGCGCTCGAACAGGTCGTCGACCACCTCGCGAAGTACCGGAACCGATCGCGCGGACGGATCGGGATGCCGGTCACGGTCCGGATGCCGTCGTTCGGCGGGATCCGCGGCAAGGAGCACCACGCCGAGAGCCCGGAGACGTACTACATCCACACCGCCGGGCTGAAGGTCGTCGTCCCGTCGAGCCCGCTCGATGCGTACCGACTGCTCCGTCTATCGATCGCAGACCCGGATCCGGTGATCTTCCTCGAACCGAAGAGCCGGTACGGCGCCGTGGAGGACGGCGAGCTGACGATCGACGGCCCGCCGATCGGACGCGCCCGCATCTTGCGCGACGGCGACGCCTGCGTCGTGGTGTCGTACGGCGCGATGGTCGAGACGTGCCTGCGCGCGGCCGCGGCGCTCGAGGCCGAGGGCGTGGGATGTTGCGTGATCGATCTGAGGTCGCTCGTCCCGCTCGACGTCGAGACGATCCTCGACCGCGTCCGGAGCATCGGCAGGGCCGTCGTGGTGCACGAGGCGCCGCGAACGCTCGGGATGGGCGCCGAGCTGTCCGCCCGCATCACGGAATCGGCGTTCGAACGGCTTCGCGCGCCGGTCGCCCGGGTCACCGCTCCCGATGTTCCGTACCCACCGCCCTCGCTCGAGGAGCGGTTTCGTCCCGGTGCCGAGGACGTCGTACGTGCCGTTCGCGCGACGCTCGGGATCGACCGCCCGGTGTGAGGTGACGCCGTCCCGCGCCGGATATCCTGCGGCACGATGGAGCGTCGCAACCAGGTCTCGCCGGAGGACATCGGGACGCGCGTCTCGTTCCAGTTCGAGCTCCCCAACGGCTACCTGTCGGAGGTCGTCGGCACGCTCGAGACCTACGACCATCCCGCCGAGACGTACCTCGTCCGAACCAAGGACGGCGGGCTCGCGCGCGTTCCCCGGCGGGGTGTGCTGTTCGGCAAGATCGTCGGCGGGGGCCGTTCCACCTCGCCGCCGAGCGACGCGGGCTGACCCGGCATCCCACGGACTCCAGGAGGTCCCGTTCGATGAGCGACGAGCTGCCCACCGCGTACATCCGCCGGCGCCTCGGATCCGAGGATGCCCACTACGGGGGAAACCTCGTCGCGGGCGCCAAGCAGCTCGAGATCATCGGCGACCTGATCACGGAGCTCGCGATGCGCCAGGACGGCGACGAGGGACTGTTCCGGGCGTACAGCTCGGTCGAGTTCCTGGCACCGCTGTACGCCGGGGACTGGATCGAGGCGCGAGGCCGCATCGTGAAGGTCGGCGTCAGCAGCCGCACATGCGAGTTCGAAGTGTGGAAGGTCGGCGGCGCGCGGCCGGACGTCAGCGAGTCGGCGGCCGAGTTCCTCGACGAGCCCGTCCTGACGTGCCGGGCCACCGGCACGACGGTCGTGACGAAGGAGCACCAGCGGTTCGGCGGATGAAACGGATCAGGTGCCGGCGGGCTCGGCCGGCGCCTCGGCCAGACCGTGCAGCACGGCGAGCAGGTCGTCCACGTTGAACGGCTTCGGCACGAACGCGTCGGCTCCGAGCTCGGCCGCCTTCGCGCGGTCGCGGACGCTCGAGCGGGCCGAGACGACGACCACCCGCGGACGATCCCCGGCCGGCAGCGACTGGATCTGCTCGAGCACCGACCACCCGTCCATGACCGGCATCATGATGTCGAGGAGCATCAGCTTCGGACGGTGCTCGCGGATCTCCTCGAGGGCGGTCCGGCCGTCGCGGGCGGAGTACGTCTCGTACCCCTCGGCCTGCAGGCTGAACTGAAGCATCCACACGACCTGCGGCTCGTCGTCGACGACGAGGACGCTCGTCGGCGTCTGCCGGGTCACCTCGGTGTCCAGCTGCATCGACATGTGGCCACCAATGAACATCGGTCAGCGTACGCCCCGTCTAGAGCGGCCCGGCATCCGTCGGCGGAGGGTTTCCGCAGGACCGGAGGGATTAAGTCCGGCCGCCGAACCGGCCGGCGCCGGGTGAGGACCCCGTAGTCAGCTCTCGGTGGCGTCCGACGTCACGTACCGGACGCCGGACCCGACCGTCACGGTCCCGATCGGGACCGCCCCGTCCGCCGCGGACAGGACGTCGTCGACCGAGCGCGGATCGACGATCAAGACCATCCCGATGCCCATGTTGAACGTCGCGCGGAGCTCCTCCTGCGTCACGCCGCCCGCCTCCCCGACCAGCTCGAAGATCGGCGGCGTCGGCCAGGCGCGCTCGTCGACCTCGGCGCCGAGGCCCGGCGGCAGCGCACGCGGCAGGTTCTCCGGGATGCCGCCGCCCGTGATGTGCGCGACGGCGTGAACGCCGTGGTCATCGAGCAGCCGGAGCACCAGCGGCGCGTAGATCGTCGTCGGCTCGAGCAGCTCGTCGGCCAGCGAGCGCCCGAGCCGCGGCAACACATCCTCGAGCGAGTATCCGGCCGAGCCGAGCAGCGCCGACCGAACGAGGCTATAGCCGTTCGAGTGCAGTCCGGACGATGGAAGCCCGATGAGCGCATCGCCCTCGTTCACGAGATCCGGTCCGGTCCGATCCGCGTGCTGGAGCATGCCGACGCAGAACCCCGCGAGGTCAAACTCGTCGTCGTCCATCACGCCCGGATGCTCCGCCGTCTCACCCCCGAGCAGCGCGCATCCGGCGCGACGGCATCCCGCGACGACGCCGCCGACGATCGCTGCGACCCGTTCGGGCACGACGCGGCCGACGGCGAGGTAATCCAGGAAGAAGAGCGGACGCGCGCCGGTGCACACGACGTCGTCGACGCACATGGCGACGAGGTCGATGCCGACGGTATCGAGGCGGCCGGTCAGTCGCGCGACCTCGAGCTTGGTTCCGACGCCGTCGGTCGCGGCGACGAGCGAGCGCCCGTCGTCGAGCTCGAACACACCTGCGAACCCGCCGATGTTCGGCGCGGCATCGGCCGACAGGCTCCGGATCAGCTCGACCGCGCGCGCGCCGGCCTCGAGATCGACCCCGGCGCGCCGGTACGCGTCGGTGCCCGGCCGCGGGCCGCCGGTCGCCGAACCGGGCTCCGTCACGGCGCTAGGACTTCGTCGGCTGCTCGAGGAGGAACTTGCCCGCGCCCTCCGGGATCGCGATCGGATACTCGCCGTCGAAGCACGCGCGGCAGAACGCGTCGGTCGGTCCTCCGGTGGCGCCCACCATCCCGTCCAGCGACAGGTACCCGAGGGAGTCCGCGCCGATGTACGCGCGGATCTGCTCCACGGACAGATCCGCCGCGACGAGCTCTTGACGGGTCGACATGTCGATCCCGTAGAAGCACGGCCACATCGTCGGGGGGCACGTGATGCGCGTGTGGACCTCCGTCGCGCCCGCCTCGCGAAGCGCCTGCACGACCTGCCGCGTGGTCGTCCCGCGGATGATGGAGTCGTCGATGACGACGAGCCGCTTGCCGCGGATCGCGTCGGGCATGGGATTCAGCTTGAGCTTGACACCGCGCTCGCGCAGCGCTTGCGACGGCTCGATGAACGTCCGGCCGACGTACCGGTTCTTCATCAGGCCCTCGCCGTACGGGATGCCCGAGACCTCCGCGTATCCCTGCGCCGCCGAGGTGCTGGTGTCGGGCACCGGGATGACGAGATCGGCGTCGGCCGGATGCTCCTCGGCGAGACAGCGGCCGAGCTGACGCCGGACCTCGTAGACGGCGCGGCCACGCATCCGTGAGTCGGGGCGCGCGAGATACACGAACTCGAAGATGCACAGCGCCGCGCGCTCCGCCGGCGCGAACCGCTCGTTGTGCAGCCCGCGATCGTCGATCCGGATCAGCTCGCCCGGCTCGACGTCGCGGACGAAGGTCGCTCCCACGATGTCCAAGGCGCACGTCTCCGACGCGACGCAGAAGCCGTTGGAGAGCCGACCGATCGACAGGGGCCGCACGCCGTGCGGATCCCGCGCCGCGAAGACGCTGCGATCGTCCATCAGCACGAACGAGAACGCGCCGCGAAGCGTGGGAAGGATGTCGAGGGCAGCCTCGTGCAGGCCGTGCTCGAGCCCTCGCGCCAGGAGCGTCGCGACCAGGTCCGAGTCCGTCGTCGCGCGACCCGGCCCGCCGCCGACGCGCTCGGCGAGCTCGGCCGTGTTGACGAGGTTGCCGTTGTGTCCGAGCGCGAGCGACCGGTGGCCGTCGGTCTTGAACGCCGGCTGCGCGTTCTCCCACGTCGTGGAGCCGGTCGTCGAGTACCGGTTGTGGCCGATGCCGAGATCGCCCTGGAGCGTCGCGAGCGTCGCCTCGTTGAAGACCTGTGCCACGAGGCCGAGGTCCTTGTACACGAGGAGGTTCTGGCCGTCCGAGACCGCCATGCCGGCGGACTCCTGGCCGCGGTGCTGCTGCGCGAAGAGTCCGAAGTAGATGAGGCTGGCGACCGCCTCCCCCGGCGCCCACACGCCGAAGAGGCCGCACTCCTCCTTGGGACTCTCCGCACCCACTGGTGCCGGGATGCTATCAGCGCGCGCCGACGCGGACGCGCGGATGCGTCGCGCGCCGCGACGACGTCATCCGGCCAGCATCGCGGGAATCGCCGACTCGTACACCGTGCGCAGCTCGTCCACGCTCGTGTCGACCACGCCCTCGATCGTCACGCGCGGCCCACCCGTCTCGCCGACCCTCGCGAACGGGACGTGCAGCAGCGCGGCGAGCTCCTCGAGCTGGTCGGCGCGCCCCGGCTCGACGCTGACCACCGCGCGCGAGGCGGACTCGGAAAACAGCGCGACGTGCGGCGGCAGGTCGCCGCCGAGCGCGACGGCGAACCCGACGCCGCCGAGGATCGCGGCCTCGGCGAGCGCGACGCCCAGCCCGCCGTCGGCGCAGTCGTGCGCGGAGGCGAGCACGTCGAGGTTCGCCGCCTCGACGAGCAGCCGGTGCAA
>JBKPTC010000029.1:0-10585 GCA_046735355.1 bacterium | reverse complement strand
GCCGTTGCTCGACGCGGCCGAGCTTGGACGAGCCGCGACCGGCGCCGGCGAGATGGCGGAACCGTCGTGACGACCACCTCGGCGCTCGATGCGACGCTCGCCGCGATCAACCCCGCCGACGAGGATGCCCGCCTCGCGACGCAGGGGGCGCTCGACGCCAAGACGAAGCCCCGGCGGAGCCTCGGCGCGCTCGAGGACGTCGCGTGCCGCATCGGCGCGGTGCGCGGACGCGTTCCCGGCCCGATCCGCTCGCCGGCGATCGTGGTCGTCGCGGCCGACCACGGCGTCGCGGCCCACGACGTCAGCGCGTATCCCCGCGAGGTTACGTCGCAGATGCTCCGGAACTTCGCCGACGGAGGTGCCGCCGTCTCGGTGCTCGCACGCCGGGCGGGCGCGCGGCTCGTCGTCGTCGACGCGGGCGTCGACGGACCGCCGGTCGCGGGCGTTCGGCGACTCGAGCTGGGTCGCGCGCTCGACGGCGGGCGGGCGACCGACGACGTGACGGTCGAACCCGCGATGTCGCGCGGGCGCGCACTCGACGCGATCGACGCCGGCGTGAGGCTCGCGGCCGAGCTCGTCGCGGACGGCGTGGATCTGATCGCGCTCGGCGAGATGGGCATCGGCAACACGACCGCGGCGGCGGCGGTGTGCGGCGCCCTGCTGCGCGTTCCCGCGGAGGCGGTGTGCGGCCGCGGCACCGGCGTCGACGAGGCCGGGTTGGCGCGGAAGATCGGCGTCGTGACCCGAGCGTTGCGCACGCATGTGTCGGCCGACGACGCGATCGGCGTGCTGGCGGCGGTCGGCGGCCTCGAGATCGCGGTCCTTGCGGGCGTCATCCTGGGTGCGGCCGCCCGCCGGACGCCGGTCGTCCTGGACGGCGCCGTCGTCGGCGCCGCCGCGCTGGTGGCCGCACGGGCCGCGCCCTCGAGCGTCGACGCGATGATCGCCGGGACCCGGTCGCCTGAGCCGGCGCACACGCTCGTGCTGCTCGAGCTCGGCCTGTCGCCGCTCCTCGACCTCGGACTGCGTCTCGGCGAGGCGAGCGGCGCCGCGCTCGCGGTTCCGCTCGTGGCATCCGCCCTCGCGCTGGTCGAGGAGATGGCGACGTTCGACCAGGCGGGTGTCAGCGACGCCGGGGCGTGAGCCGACGCGGGCGACGAACGATGCGCGCCGCTGAGGGAAGCGGCCCGGTCCGCGGCCTGATCGCCGCCACGACCTTCCTGACGCGTCTGCCGGTCGGGCGCGCCGCCGCCACCGTCTCCGAGGCGGACCTGCGCGCGGGCGTCGGATGGTTCCCCGCGGTCGGCGCGTGCGTCGGCATGGTCGGGGCGACGGCCGGCTGGCTCGTCGCGATGCGCGCGCCGGTGGCGGTCGCGGCGGTGCTCGCCGTGGCGCTCGAGACGCTCGTCACCGGGGCGTTCCACCTCGACGGCCTGGCGGATACCGCCGACGGGCTCGGTGCGGCCTCGACGGGACGGGACCCGCTCCCCGTGATGCGCGAGTCCACGGTCGGAGCGTTCGGCGTCGTCGCGGTGGTGCTCGACCTCGCGCTACGGATCGCCGCGACCGCCGCGGTCCTCGGCGACGGGTTCCCCTGGGCGATCGTCGGGGCGGCCGGGGCGGCGCGGATGGCACCGCTGCTCCTCGCCCGCACGCTGCGATATCTGCGGCCGAGCGCGGGAAGCGGCGGCTGGGTCGGACGCGGCGTGCCGGCCGGCGCCATGCTGTTCGCGGCCGCGACGTCGGTCGCGGTCGCCGCGACCGCCGGTCCGGCGGGCGCCGCGGCGATCGTGGTCGGCACGCTCGTCGTCGCGGTCGCGGTCGGACGGGTCGCGCGCAGACGCTTCGGCGGCGTGACGGGCGACGTCTTCGGCGCGGCCGCCGAGCTCGCTCAAACCTTCGCGCTCACCGCGGTCGTCGTGGCCCGATGAACGAACCGGCGTCGCCGGCGGGAAGCCGGCGTGGCGCCGGATCAGACGTGCGCGGCGGCCTGGTGCTTGACCAGGTTCTCCTCGGTGTCGAACCACTCGCGGCACGTCGGGCACTCGAAGCCCGCTCCGGAGTCCTCCCACGGGATCGGCATCTCGTGGTCGTGGGCGGCGATCGCCTCCCGCCCCTCGAGCTCCTCGCCGCAGATCGGGCACGTCTGCTTCATCGCCCGGAGCCTACCCGAACGCGCCCCGACATCTCGACCGCGCCCCGATCCGGACGGCTCACTATCCTTGCCGCATGCCGCTGTACCGGTCCGCCGATCTCGCGGAGCCGCTCGTCGCTCCGGCCGTCGTGGCGGCGTTCGACGGATGGATCGACGCGGCCGGCGCCTCGACGGCCGCGGCTGCCGCCCTGGCGGACGGCGGCGACCGCATCGCGACCTTTCCGCCTGATGCGCTGTACGACTACCGCTCGCGGCGCCCGATCCTTGACATCGTCGACGGCAAACCGACCTCGCTCGTGTGGCCCGAGCTTGCCCTGACGCGCCGGCGGACGGGCGAGCGCGACGTGCTCGTTCTGACCGGCGCCGAGCCGGACTTCCGGTGGCAGGAGCTCGGAGGGGACCTCACCGAGCTGTGTGTCCGCCTCGGCGTCGTCGAGTGGGTCTCGCTCGGATCGATCCCGGCTGCCGTGCCGCACACGCGGCCGGTTCCGATCCTCGCCACCTCGTCGCGACCCGGACTCCTGAGGCACGACGAGAACCAGGGGCCGGCAGGGCTGCTCCGCGTGCCGTCCGCGTGCCTGTCGACGATCGAGCTGTCGGTTGCCGGCGGCGGCGTTCCGACCGTGGGGTTCTACGCACAGGTTCCCCACTACCTCCAGGGCCCATACGCCGCGGCCACGATCGCGATGCTCGAGTCCGTCGGCCGCCACCTCGGCCTCGACGCTCCGACGGGTGGGCTCGCGGAGGAGGCGATCGCGCAGCGCGAACGGCTGGATGCCGCGGTCGAGGCGGACGAGGACTCGCGCGCATACGTGGCGCGGCTCGAGCAGATGTCGACGGGGGAGGACCAGCGTCTGCCCTCGGGCGACGAGCTCGCCTCGGAGATCGAGCGCTTCCTGCGAGGCGAGAGCGGTCCGAACCCCGGCCGCACATGACGGCCGACGGCCGCCGCCCGGTAGCATCGACCGACGTGGCTGCCGAGCTCGAACGAACCGACCGCACGCGCATCCGCCGGAAGCCCGAGCGGGGTGCGTACGACCGCGCGACGATCGACGCCATCCTGGACGAGGCGTTGTACTGCCACGTCGCGACGGTCGACGAGCGAGGGCGGCCTCGCGCGCTTCCGACGATCCACGTCCGGGTCGTCGACACGGTGTACATCCACGGCTCGACGGGCAGCCGAACGCTCCGAGCCGTCAGGGACGGCCAGGAGGTCTGTCTGGTCGCCACATTGGTCGACGGCCTCGTGTTCGCGCGTTCCGCCGCGCACCACTCGATGAACTACCGGTCGGTCGTCGTCTACGGAACGGCTCGCGAGGTCACGGACCCGGACGAGAAGTGGCGCGCGCAGTCGGCGCTCGTCGACCACGTGTGCGCGGGCCGCGCGGGCCAGGCCCGCATGCCGAACGCCAAGGAGCTCCGCGAGACACTGATCCTCGCCGTTCCGCTCGAGGAGGCGTCGGCGAAGATGCGGACCGGTCCGCCGATCGACGACGAGGACGACGTGTCGCTGCCGATCTGGGCCGGCGTGCTTCCGCTCGGCACCGTCCCCGGCGCGCCCGAGGACTCGCCCGATCTGCCGGGCGGCATCGCGGTGCCGTCGAACGTCTCCGACTACCGGCGGCCCGGGCTCGCGTCGGCGCCCTGACGGCCGCGCGCGAGGCGCGTCGCCTCAGCGTCGTCTCAGCCGAACAGCGAGTGCCATAGCCGCTGGGGAAGCGGCGGCGCGAACGCGAGCCGAAGCTCGAGCGTTCGATCCGGAACGCCGCTCCAACTCGCGACGGAGCCGTCGACGGAGACGCCGGAGCTGGTGTCGGTGACGGCCATCCCGTCCGGAACGTCGATCGTCACGTCGAGGTGCGTCGGGCGGATGGTCGGTTGGTTGATGAAGCGGAGCGTGTACGTCCCGCCCGCCGCGTCGCCGGACCACGCCGCGTCGGTGTCGTACTCGAACGCCGACGTCGTCGAGGCGCCGGCGTCCGTCGTGAAGTAGTCCTGCGCGAGGTTCGAGCCGCGCTCGTGGTCCAGACCCGGGTCGAACGGCGCACCGTCGCGCGAGGCCCGATGCACGTCACAGCGCCCGCAGTACACGTTGAGGATCGAGATGTCCTGGCCGGGCTTGTCGGTGACGGGCGGTTTCGGGCCGATGACGTACGTGGGAAGTCCGCGCGTCGGGGAGTGGTTGGCGATGCGCACGTCCGTCGTCGCCGACGCCGACCCGTCGCGATCCAGCGTGACGTCGTAGTCGACGGTTCGGTCGACGTAATAGTCGACCTTGTTCGCCGCGCCGTTGTTGACGACGACCGACAGGACGTCGGTCGCCCCCGGGGCCATCGGCCGGAAGGCGCCGCCGGCCGTGGTTCGCGTCAGCGCGGGCTCGAGGCCGGCGTCCTCGGAGTACAGCTTGATGTGGCCGTCGCCCACGGCCTCGCCTACGGAGCGGACCGCGTCGGCTCCGGGGTCCGACGAGAGGAACCGACCGACGACGGTCGAGGCGACCGATCCCAGGACGAGCTTTCGCTCCGCCGGGTTCTGGATCTGCGCGTACGCGCGGTTCGTCAGGAGCGACACGACGGTGTCGGCGCTGACGCGGATCCCGAGACGCGCCACGTTGACCGGGCCTGTCGACTCGAGCAGCGCTCGGAGCGCGAACGGGTCCGCGGTGACCACGCCGTCGACCCGCTGCCCGGTGGCCGCCAGGAACCCCGTCTGGAGCGCCTGCGCGGCCGAGGGGAAATCGGGCGTCATGTTGGCGTTCAGCCAGAAGCCGTCGCCGGTGCGCTGGGGGTCGTACAGACGGTGATAGTCGGGATTCGGCGGATCGACGCTGTCGGGATCGAGCAGGGGAAGCGTCTGGATCGGTCGGAACTTCGTGAACGACAGGCGGCCGTCGTCGGCGCTCAAGAGCGAGTACGCGCCGATCAGCCCGCCCGTTCCGCGCAGCTCGGCGGGGTTCTCCGATCCGAACAGATACGTCCGCGGACCGTCGGCGCCGAGGAAGGCGGGCAGCCCGTCGAGCATGCCGGCCCCGGCCGCGAGCGTGGAGTCGAGGTCCTCGAGCGAGGACATCGCCTGGGCCCGGGCGTCGGCCACCGGCGGCGCGAGCCCACCGCTGCCGGAGGAACGGACGTCCCGGAGCGCGCCGCCGACCAGCTCGTGCGCATGCTCGACCGCGTCGGCGAGCCCCGGAAGCTCCTCGATCGGGATGCGGCCGTTCGACGGGGCCAGTCCGTCGACGCCGCCCGGGATCTGCTCGACGGTCTCCGCGACGCCGATGCCGGCCTCGGCCGTTCGGCCGCCCGCGGACGCGAGCGATCGGACGACGCCGACGTTGGATCCGAGGACCGGCAGACGGCCGACGAGCCCGAGCACGCCGGAGACGGCCTGGGCCTCGGCCTCGCCAAAGCTGACCTGCGCCGCTCGGAACCGACGGAGCGCCTCCTGCGGCTCACCCTTCAGAACGGCCGAGCGAGCCTCCTGCATGGCGAGGCGCCCGTCGTCCAGACGCTGTCGAACGGCCAGGACCGCCGGGACGGCGACGACGAGGAGGACGACGAGCAACACGAAGACGGCGAGGATGCCGAGCAGGAAAAGCCGTAGCGGCCTCGCGGCTCCGGTCTGGTCCGCACATCGGATGCGCAGACGACCGACGATCCGCGGGGCCGCCACGGGTGCGTCCCTCGTTCTCTGCAGACCGCTTGTCAGCGGTCGTCGACGGCCGCGCGCCGACGACTGACGTACAGCAGCGCGAGACCGACGAACAACAGCACTCCGCCAAGCGCCAGCGGTCCCATCACGTCCGACCCGGTGAACGCCGTTCCACCGACGCCGCCCGTGCCGGGCGAGACCGTCACGGTCTCACCCAGGACGCTGCTCGTGGGCGACGGCGAGGAAGGCGTCTCCGTCTCCGTCGGGCTGACGCTGGGCGTCTCCGACTCGGACGGCGTGGGCGACGGCGGGTAGCCGGCGATGGCGGGGCCAGAGAGGGCCAGGACGACGAGCGTCGCCGCGGCCATCGCGATTGCGATCCTCTTCATTGGGTTCACTCCCTCCCCCGTCGCCGGTCAGCATACCGGCGACGTTCCGATCCGTCGTGCACCCAAAGCCTTAAGCCACACGACGGCTCTTCGGCCGGTCGACCTGGGCCGCGACCGACCACGCCTGTTATACCCGTGCCTGGCATCCTCGATCACCCGCGGAGGGGGCCGAACGGCCGAAATTTTCGACCCCGGCCGCCCAGGCCGGGCGGATCACCGCCCGTCGAACCGAGCTCCGGGCCCGACCGGGATGGGGTGCCCGTTGCCGTTCGCCCGCTCCACCCGGGAACCGCGACGCCCGTCGCCGTAGCCGTAGGCCCTCCCGCCGTAGCCGTACGCCTTGGTCTTGAGCCGCTTGAGCGGGACGTCGTTCATGATCGTCCCGACGACGCGGCCGCCGACCTGATCGAGCTCCGCGCGAGCCTCCGCGATCGCACCCTGCTTGGTCCGCTCGGACGCGACGATCAGCACGCCGTCGACGACCGGCGCGAGCGCCAGGGCGTCGGCCAGACCGAGGACCGGCGAGCAGTCCACGATCACGAAGTCGTAGATGTGGCGCTGCTCGGCGAGCAGCTCGCGCATCCGCGGCGACTGAAGCAACTCCGCCGGACTCGCCGGCACCGGGCCGGTGTTGAGGACGTGCAGGAGCTCGACGGACGACGTCTGGACGACGTCGCCGACCGCGGCGCCGTGGCGCAGCACGTCGACGAGTCCCCACGTGTTCTGCATCCCGAGCAGCCGTGCGAGCCCGGGCTTGCGAAGGTCGCCCGAGATCAACAGCGTGCGCTTGCCGGTCTGCGCCAGCGAGATGGCGAGGTTCGCGCTCGTCGTGCTCTTGCCCTCGTTCGGCATCGCGCTGGTGATCGCGACGAGCTTCATCTCGTGGCGCGAGGCCAGCGCGAGCACGTTCGTCCGAAGGGTCCGGTACGCCTCGGCAGCCGGTCCGCGCGGCTCGTCGAGCGAGGCGACCCACACGCGCTTCCGCGGGATGTTCGAGTGCGGAACGACCGCGAGCACCGGAGCGTCGAGGACGTCGGCCAGGTGCCGGCGGCCCCGCAGCTTCTCGTCCATCCGGTCGCGGACGAACGCGAGGACCGTGCCGACGAACAGCCCGATCAGGAACCCGAGCGCGAGGTCGAGCGGGGGGTTCGGGCTCGAGGGCGCGGCCGGCGGCACCGCCGTGAGGATCATCTGTCCCTGCTTCGCCTCGAGGCCGGGGGTGAGCGTCGCGATCTGAGACGTCACCGAGGCGAGCAGCACGTTGAGCGTCGAGACCTGCTCGATCCGCTTGGCCTCCTGTTCGGATCCCGGCTCGGACGCGTGCTGAAGCTCGAGCGCCTTGTCCCGCTCCGCCCGGATCTGCGTGAGGCGCGCCTGGAGGCCCGCGAGCTGCGCGGCGGTCTCGTCGGAGGCCTGCTGCGACTTGTAATCGAGGTACGCGCGCGCGAACGCGTTCGCCGCGGTTGAGGCGGCGTCCGGCGTCGCGGACGTGTATGCGAAGTCGAGGACCAGGCTGTCCGGATCGCTCGTGACCTCGAGCCCGTCGAGCAGCGAGGTCGCCGCGCGACTGACGCCGAGCGTGCCTCGCGCGATCTCCGCCACGTCGCCGGACGCCGCGATCTGCGCTTCGGTCGGCATGGAGACGAGCTGGTCCGGCCTCGCCGTCGAGCTCGATGGGGACTGGGGCGTCACGAGCACCTGCGCGTGAGCGGTGTAGACCGGCGTCGCGACCTGCGTGTACGCGAACGCCAGCGCGAGGCCGAGAAGCGCGCATACCAGCGGCCACCGCCAGCGTCGGCGCAGGACCGAAACGTAATCGCCGAGCTCGGCGGTCTCGGTCGGGCGCGTGGCCGAGAGGGTCGCCATACGCATTGGGCGTTACCCGCGTTGGGCCGCACCCAATCGCGGAGGGGACGACCGCCGGCCGTGGGGGGTGACTCGGAAATTAGGACCAAGGAACGGGTGTCCGCGCTTCTACGTACCCGCCGATGACTAGTTCGGCGCCGAGGCGCCGGCCGCGGGCGCAGTCGCGGTCACAGCACCACCGGGGGGAAGCCGATGGCACCGCATCTGTTCCGCCGTGCGCGTCTGTGGGTCGCGATGGCGCTCTGCACGGGCATCATGTGGCTACCGATGCTCGGAACGCGCGCGGCCGCAACGGCCGGCTATCCGTCGGTCCTGTCGCCGGCGGACGGCGCCTACTTCGGAACGCACGTCCAACCGCGGAGCGGGGAGACGAAGTACACCGCCGTCCAACGCGTCGAGGGCGAGATCGGCCGCCGGTTCGCCGTCGACCGGATCTTCTACACGTGGAACGACTCGTTCCCGACCTCGTACGAGACGTGGACGAGCAACCAGGGCCGGATCCCGTACATCTCGTGGAAACCGTCGACGGCGTCAGGACCCATGCCGTGGGCGGCCATCGCGTCGGGTGCGGCAGACGCCGAGATCGTCGCGCGTGCGCTCGCGGTGAAGGCGTGGGGCAGGCCGATGTACGTGTCGTTCCATCACGAGCCGGAAGACGACGTGAGCGCATACGGGTCCGAGGACGAGTTCATCGCCGCGTACCGGCACGTCGTCGACGTGTTCCGGGCGCAGGGTGTGACCAACGTCGGCTGGGCGTGGACGATGACCAGCTGGAGCTTCGCGAGCGGCTCCGCGACGGCGTTCTATCCGGGCGACGACTACGTCGACTTCATCGGCATCGATTCGTACAACTGGTATCCAGGCAAGCCGGGCTCTCGCTGGCGTACGCTCGCCGAGGTCGTCGGTCCCGGCCGCACGTTCGCCGTCGCGCACTCGAAGCCGATCGTGTTGGCCGAGTACGGATGTCAGGACGACCCCGACGTCCCCGGTCGCAAGGCGCAATGGTTCCTCGACGCTCTCGCGACGTTGAAGGGCTGGCCGGAGATCAAGGCGGTCCTCTACTTCGACTCGTACAAGATCTACCCCTGGGTGACGGACTCCTCCCCGAGCGCGCTCGACGCGTACAGCACGATCGGACGCGACCCGTACCTGAACCCGAACCGCTCCGCGAGCCCGGCGTCCACGCCGAGCGCGAGCGCGTCACCGTCACCGTCACCGACCGCCTCGCCGTCCTCGAGCCCGTCGCCATCGACGACATCCGGCCCGAGCCCGTCGCCGAGCGAGTCGGCGACGCCGACCACCTCGACGTCGTCCACGCCCACACCGTCGCCGAGCCCCAGCCCATCGCCGAGCCCCAGCCCATCGCCGAGCCCCAGCCCGTCGCCGGATCCGCCTCCGCACGGGGCGCCGTCGAGGGCCGACTGCACGATCCTCGGAACCAGCGGGTCCGACACGTTGCGCGGGACGCACGCCGACGACACGATCTGCGGACTGGGCGGGCACGACACGATCCGCGGGCGCGGAGGCGACGATCTGATCGTCGGAAGCGGCGGCCCGGATCAGCTGTACGGCAACGGCGGGGATGACCTCATCTGGGGCGGTAGCGGCCGCGACACCTGCCGGCTCGGTCCCGGCCGAGGGCGCGTTTCGAGCTGTTCCGCGGACTAGACCGGAACGAGATCCGCCGACCTCGCTGGATCCGTCTCGCCGAACGGTCTGCGCCGCAGCGAGCAGCCGCGGAAGGTCCGAGGGGCCCATCGTCGGAGGACCGTTCGGGCGGTTGCGAGCACTCGAGGCGGCCGCTACGGTCTCGCGGTTCCGACGGCCGGCACGAACGCCGCGCCACCGACATCCGACGAAACCAGCGGTCGAACGCCGCGACGGCGGCCGCCCGCAAGGGGGGTGAGCAAGAGCAAGGACCTACCCGGTAGGTAGCCGGAACTGCCCTTCCGACACCGAAAGGAGGCGTGATGCCGAACGGTACAGACGCCAAGGCTCGCGCGACTGGTCGCGCGAACGAGGGCCTTCGACTGGGCCCAGTA
Source organism: bacterium (assembly GCA_046735355.1). Classification (GTDB taxonomy): domain Bacteria; phylum Actinomycetota; class UBA4738; order UBA4738; family HRBIN12; genus DATAEU01. Next base: position 485 of record JBKPTC010000029.1, on the reverse strand, counting down.
CGAAGGAAACTCTCACGAGGACCTGCCCGTCGACTCGCGAGAGTCGTGTTGCCGATGATGCTGATACCCCTGCTGCTGGTGGCCGAAACCCCGATGGCCGGCGCGCGAGGGGTTCGTCCTCCGCGCAGGGGCGCGCTCGCGGGCGCGTGGGTCAAGCCGTCCACGTGGACGATCACCGGATGGAAACAGGCCGTGACGGGTCTGGAGTCGCGGATCCATCACCGTCTGGACGTCGTCCAGTACTACTACGGCTGGAGCGGGTCGTTCCCGTCGGATCGCGAACGCTGGCTGGTGAACAACCACCGCATCCCGCTCGTCTCGTGGCAGGGCGCGAACACCGACGCGATCCGACGCGGATCGTACGACGCGCTCATACGGGCGCGCGCCGACGCCGTTCGACGCTTCGACCGCCCGTTGTTCATCAGATGGAACTGGGAGATGGACCGCGGCGGCCCGTCGATCCCGTCGCCGGCGAGCTACATCGC
>JBKPTC010000028.1:0-20976 GCA_046735355.1 bacterium | reverse complement strand
TCATGACTCGGTTCCGCCGCGCGACCGGACACGAAGCGCTGCTCGTCAACGCCGGCGTGATCGCGATCGGCGTCGGCATGCTCGGCTACACGGCGATCGGCCTGTACGACGTCGCCCTGGCCGCCGCGGCGGTGCAGGGAGCCGGGTTCGCGATGCTGTTCCCGCCGATGCTCGCCCTGATCCAGCGCGTCGTCGTCGAGGACCAACGCGGCCGCGTCACGAGCGTCTTCGTGGCGCTCCAGGAGTCGATGGGCCTGTTGAGCTCGATCATCGTCGGCGTGCTCGCCGCGGTCATCGTCGTTCGCCCGACGCTCGTGGTCGGGTCGGCGCTGCTGGCGTTGCTCGGCGTCCTCGGCCTCCGCTCGGTCACGCGCATGCGAGGATCGAGCCGTGAGCGCCTCCCGGCCGGCTGAGCCGATCCTGCACGTCGACCTCGACGCGTTCTACGCCTCGGTCGAGGTGCTGAAGGATCCCTCGCTCGCCGGCCGTCCGGTGGTGGTCGGCGGAGCGGGCTCCCGTGGCGTCGTGATGTCGGCGTCCTACGAGGCGCGACGGTTCGGCATCCGGAGCGCGATGCCCGCGGTGCGCGCACGACGGTTGTGTCCGGACGTCGTCTTCCGCCCGCCCGACTTCGAGGCGTACCGGACGCACTCCAATCGCTTCCGCGAGCTCCTGCTGTCCATCACGCCGCTCGTCGAGCCGATCGCGCTCGACGAGGCGTTCCTCGACGTCTCGGGCGCCGTCCAGCTCTTCGGGACGCCCACCTCAATGGGGGAGCGGATGCGCCGCGACGTCCGCGCCGAGCTCGGCGTCTCGTGCTCGGTCGGCGTGGCGCCGACCAAGCTGGTCGCGAAGCTCGCGTCGCGCGCCGCGAAGCCGGACGGTCTCGTCCACGTGCCCGCCGCGGACGTCGCCGCGTTCCTCGAGCCGCTTCCCGCGCGCGCGCTCTGGGGCGTGGGGGAGAAGACGATGGAGGTGCTCGATCGTCTCGCCGTGAAGACCGTCGGCGATCTCGGCCGAACGCCGCCGGCTGTGCTCGGTCGTCTGATCGGCGATCAGCACGCCCGGGACCTGCACGCGCTCGCGCGCGGGCTCGACGACCGCGAGGTCGTGCCGTACGAGGCGCCGAAGTCGATCGGCCACGAGGAGACGTTCGACACCGATCTCGACGCCGACGAGGACCTCCTGCGCGAGATCCTCGCGCTGTCGCACCGCGTGGCCGCGCGTCTGCGCGAGGACGGATACCGAGCTCGCACCGTCGTCCTCAAGGTCCGGCTCGCGAACTTCACGACCCTCACGCGGTCGCGGACGCTGCCCGCCGCGACCGACGTCGGAGCCGATGTGCACGAGACCGCGGCCGAGCTGTACCGGTCGCTGCCGGGGGCGCGGCGCCGCGTGCGGCTGCTCGGCGTGCAGGTCACCGGGCTCGTGCCGGCCGGGGCGGAGCAGCTGGCGCTGCTCCGCGGCGAGCGGTGGGGGGACGTCGAGCGCGCGGTCGACCGCATCGATCGCCGGTTCGGACGCGGAACCGCGATGCCGGCGTCGCTGCTCGAGCGGGGTCGGCACCGATGAGGCACCGGGCGCGACGCTCGACCTTCGACCATCGGGGAAGGCCTTCCTATAATCGTCGGGACGGGATCGCCGCCGGCCGCACGCGGCGAGGCGGACCCGGCGGACGCGGATCGAGAAGGTAAACGGATGCCTCTGTCGCCCGACGAACAGCGGATCCTCGACGAGATCGAGCAACGCCTGGCCGAGGAGGACCCGCGCTTGGTCGATGCCGTCAGCCGCACGTCGCTGTACACGCACCTCGCGCGGCGCATCCGATGGACCTCGCTCGCGTTCCTAGTCGGGTTCGTGATGCTGATGCTGTTTCCGGTGTCGCTGTGGATCGCGGTGCTCGGCTTCGGCGTCATGCTCGTATCGGCGCTCCTCGTCTACCGCTATCTGCGGCAGCTCGGGCGCGACCAGGTGCGCGCGCTGCAACAGTCGGGCCGGTTCTCGATCGCCGGGCTGCTCGCGCGATGGTCCTCGCGGTTCCGTGGCCCGACGCCACCCACCTCCTAACGCGCGATCGTTCGTCGTCACATCCTGCGCGCTTGCCACGTTCGCGCGCTCGCAGTACAACAACGCAGCCTTCCCCAAGGGCGTGACCGTCACCGAGCGTCGAGAACCTTCCCCCTCGGCAGCAGGGCGCAGCGGTCGAGGTTGGACACGAGTCGTTCGGAGGGCGCACGGCCGATGGAGGGGTTCACCGCGCATCAAGCCAGCAAGTTCACCGGTTGCACGCCACGGCAGCTCCGCTACTGGGACGAGATCGGATTGGTTCGACCGTCCGTGCAACGAACGGGAGGAAGGCCGGGTGTTCCGCGGTTGTACTCGTTCCGAGACCTCGTCGCGCTGAAGGTCGTGAAGTCGTTGCTCGACGGCGGCATGTCGCTGCAGCGCGTGCGACGCGCGTGGGGCTACCTCAACCGCCGCGCCTCGCTGGACAAGCACCTGTCCGAGGTCAAGCTGATCACCGACGGGCAGAGCATCTTCAAGATCGCGCGCCGGAACGGCGAGGTCATCGACGCGCTCAAGGAGGGCCAGCTCGCCTTCTTCGTCGCGATCGACGAGATCGCGACGGGCGTCGAGGCCAGGGTCGGTCAGTTCCGGGAGGACCGCGACCGGTTCGTCCGTGCGCTCCGCCAGGCCGCGGCGCGGACCCAGACCGGCAGCTGAGCCCGCGAGACCGCGCGCGCCCGCGGTCGGTTCAGACGCCCGGGCGGTACACGCCGAGGATCCGCCGAGTCAGCCCGGCCTCTCGTCGGACGTCGCGGATCGCGACCTTCGCATCGCCGAGGGCCTGGCGCGCGGCCGCCTCGTCGACGCGTTCGTCCGCGTAGGCCGCGAGCGCAACTGCCGACGTCAGACGACCGAGGTGCCCGTCCGAGAACCGCACGCGCTCGGACAGGCGCCGGCGGTACTCCGTGAGCGTCTCGCCGGGCAGCCGCCCGAACCCGACGTCGGCGGCCTCGCCATCGAACAGCCGGAACGCGGCGAGCACCGTGTCGCGGGGCGAACCCCGCCGATGCGCGAGGCGCAGACGGATGCCCCACTTCACCGCGGGTATCAGCACGAGAAGCACGAGCGCGAGCCCGAGCAGCCCCGCGAGCACCAGGCGCAGCGGGACGCCGTACTCGTTCCTCGGCCGGCCGAAGTCGAGGGTCGTGCCGGCGACGTTTCGCCCGCCGAGACGCCCCGGCTTGGTGTCGGGTTCGGTGCAGATGGGGCCGGGGAAGCGTCGGCCGTCGATGACGCACGCGCCGACCCGTTCTTGCGGCCGACCCGTCGTCTGGCCGTCGCCTCCGCGGGTCCCCGCGCCCGAGCCGCCGTCCGGCTCGCCGATCGAGGCGGCCGGGTTGAGGTACGAGCCGTCGATGTGGGAGATCGGGTTGGGGCGGCGCGGCGTCGGCTCGAACGGCAGCCAGCCGTAGCCCGGGAAGTAGACCTCGACCCACGCGTGCGCGTCGTGCGTCGAGACGAGGAACGCGTCGCCGCTCGTCGTGCCCGTGCGGTAGCCGACCGCCACGCGGGCCGGATAGCCGAGCGCGCGGACCAGCACCGCCATCGCGGCCGCGTACTGCTGGCAGAAGCCGCGGTGGGTCTTGGTGAGGAAGTTCAGCAGCGCGTCGGCGTCGTCGCGCGTGTCGACCCGCGTCGAGTAGACGAACGGGCTGTCCGGCGAGGTGAAGTGGTCCATGATCGCGAGGATCCGGCGGTAGGCGTCGGGTCGCGTCGCGGTCGCCGCCCACCGCTGCGCGATCTGCCGGATCTCGTCCGGCAGGGACGCCGGCAGGTGGACGTACTTCGGGCTCGGCGCGGTCGGGATGAGCGGGTCGAGGTCGTCCGGCGTCGGGATGACCACGTTCGATTGGACCGCGTAACTCGCCTCGGCCGGGAGCACCCCGGGGATCGTGAGGGTTCCCAGGTCGTCGTCGTAGCGGATCTGCGTCGTCGGCGCGTCGATCTGAACGGCCGGATACGCGAGCGGCAACGCGGTGTCCTGCTGCTGCTGCAGCAGCTCGACGTTCTCGTGCACGGTTCGAACGGCGGCATCGGGCGGTACGACGTCGGGCTCGAGCGCGCTGTGCGCCGGGATGAGGGAGCCCTTCGTGCCGCTCGTGTCGGAGGTCGTCCACCGGTTGCCGTCGAACGTGTCGAGCGCGTACGCGCGCCAGTACGACGCAAACGTCCCGCCGAGCGAGTCGGTCGACGTGATGCGATACAGCGGGATCGACTGATCGCGGACCAGATTCGAACGGATCGCGACGAGCGGGTCCAAGTGGGTCCCCTCGTTGCCGTTCGTCGAGAAGTCGACGATCGGGTCGTCGCGGAAACCGGGCAGGACGCCGGGGAAGGCGAGCGCCGCGACGAGTGCCGTCATCCCCACCCGGCGCGCGCCCCGGCCGGCCACCGACGACAGCCGGCGGCGTCCGGGGGAGGACCACACGGGCCCCCACTGCCGGATGCGGCGAAGACCGTCGGTGAAGACGACGAGGAGCGCGGACCCGAGCAGCAGCAGCGCGTACAGCGGCCGGGCGCCGTCCTCGAGCACCGTGTCCGCGAACCCGACGAGCGCGATCGGCGGCAGCACGGCGAGCAGCGGGCTGCCCGCGCGGATCGCGAGCGCGTGCGCCGAGAACGACGCGGTCCACACCGCGGTCAGCCCGGCGAGCAGCAGCGGGCGGAGCGGCTCGGTCGGCGCGACCTGAACGCGCGCCTCGTGACCGACGCGGCCGAGTGCGTCGACGATCGCGTGCAACGTCTCGCGCGTCGGCAGTCCCGCCCACACCGTGTCCGGAAACACGATCCAGCCGATCGCGACGACGAGGGCGGCAGCGCTCACCACCGTCGACAACAGCAGCGACCGTCGCTCGAACGCGGCGGCGAGCGCGACGGACCCGAGCGCCGCCGCGACCAGGCGCAGCGTTGCCCAGTGGCCGACGAACACGCGTCCGAACGCGAGCGCGGTCCCGGCCGCGAGCAGCCCGACGGCGCCGAGCGCGGCTAGCCGCTGAGCACGGGAAGCGACGTCCTGCCTCGCTGCCATGTCTCCTTCAATCGCGCGTCGGGCGCCAGTACGAGCACCTCCCATCCGCTCCGCGACAGCGACAGCCGCGCGGACGAGGCGCGCCCCTCGAGCTGCGCCTGGCGGTCGGGTGGAAGCGCCGCCGGGTCGACGGGGTAGACCAACACGGCGAGCTTCGGCCCGAAGACCGAGCCGACGCGAACGAGCGCCGCGAGCTCGGCCGGGTCCGGAGGAGCGCCGATCGTCACGAGCGTCGTCTCGGCCGAGGCCGCGCCGCGCAGTCTCGTCAGCGCCGGGCTCGACGACCGCGCGCCGTCGTGCGAGACGCCGGCGAGCGCATCGAGCAACTGATCCTCCGTCACGGCGGTCGGCGGAAGCTGGCTGGTCGATAGGCGGATCGTGAAGCCGTGCTTGATGAGCAGCATCCCGATCGAGGCCGCCGACGACACGCATCGCTCGAACGCCGCGCCGCGCGTCTGCCCGACGGCCGATTGACGCGTGTCCAGATGGAGCACGGCGTTGGACCGGCGCGTCGACTCGTCCTGTCGGATCATCAGTTCACCGCTGCGCGCCACGCTCGGCCAGTGGATGCGGCGGAGGTCGTCGCCCTCCTGGTACGCGCGCATCGTGAAGAACTCCTCGCCGGTGCGGAACAGATGCTTGGCGAGGGACAGACCGCTCGTCTGCCCGAACGGCGACGCCGGGCCGGACTCGAGCTCCTCGACCGCCGGCGTGACGACGAGCTCCTCGCGGCCGGCGAACTCGACGCGCGACCGCGTGAGTGCGAACGGATCGGACACGTCGATCGACAGCGGGCCGATCGTGTACCGCCCGCGCGACTGCGCCACGAGCGAGTACGAAGCCCGCGCGACGCCGCGACCGCCGATCCCGGTCAAGACCAGCCGCGCGGGGCGGCCGAGGCCCGCGGGGATCGCGTCCTCGAGCAGGAGGAACGACGTCGACGCCGGGGACTCGTTCTCGATCTCCAGCTCGACCGTGACGCGGCGGCCCGGCTGGATCCGAGGATCCGACAGCCGCCGCCGAACCCGCAGCCGCTGGCGGCTCCATCTGGTGTAGGCGAGCGCGGCGATCGGCAGCACCGCGAGACCGACCGCGACGATGTGGAGCGTCGGCGACCCGGCGATCCGAGCGACGAGCCACAGACCGATCGCGGCGGCGAACACGACCACGCCGCGGCCCGACGGCATCTCAGGCCTTCCCGATCACCGGTACCGGCACCTCGTTGAGGATCTCGCCGAGGACCGCGTCCGAGCTGCGCCCCGTCATCACGGCGTCCGCGGTCACGATGACGCGATGCGACAGGACCGGCGGCGCGAGCGCCTTGACGTCCTCCGGGATCACGAAGTCCCGCGCCTCGGCGGCCGCGAGCGCGCGCGAGGCGCGGAGCAGCATGATGGAGGCCCGAGGGCTCGCTCCGAGGTACACGTCGCCGTGACGCCGCGTGGCCTCGACCAGGTCGACGATGTACCGGCGCAGCGCCGCGGAGACGTGCACCGCGCGCGCCTCCTCGATCATCTGCCGCACACCGAGCGCGTCGGTGACCGGGCCGATGTCGGTCAGCGTGGAGTGGACGCCGTGCGTCGCCAGGATGTCGGCCTCCACCTCGGCCGACGGATAGCCGATCCCGATGCGCATCATGAACCGATCGAGCTGCGCCTCGGGAAGCGGATAGGTCCCCTCGTGCTCGATGGGGTTCTGCGTCGCGATGACCATGAACGGCGCGCCGAGCTGATAGGTCTCGGTGTCGATCGTGACCTGGCGCTCCTCCATGCACTCGAGCAGCGCGGATTGCGTCTTGGGGCTCGCCCGGTTGATCTCGTCGCCGAGGACGATGTTCGCGAAGATCGCGCCCGGCCGGAACTCGAAGTCGCCGCGCTCCTGGTTGAAGACGTTCACGCCGGTCACGTCGGTGGGGAGCAGGTCCGGCGTGAACTGGATGCGCCGGAACGAGCAGTCGATCGATCGCGCGATCGCCTTGGCGAGCATCGTCTTGCCCACGCCCGGCACGTCCTCGATGAGCGCATGGCCCTCCGCGACGAGCGCGACGAGCGCCAGCCGGATCTCGGGCTGTTTCCCCTGGACGACCCGCTCGACGTTCTCCTCGATCACTCGGAAGTCCTGCGCGAATCGCTGCCAGTCGTGGGTGGGTTCCGGAGCCTCCAACGGGACCTCCGCGCTCGGGGGGACACTCATCTTACTGAGGTGTACGCACACGGTCGCCTCGCGGTTCCGATGCGGTGGGTGGCGGAGCGATCCGAAGCGCGCGCGTCATCGGAGCAAGGACGCTTCCGCGGGCGCAACGCGTGCGACCGACCCGATCGGGCCTTTCGCGCGTCGACGGGCTGGCGTCGAGAGGGTCGGCAATGCGAAGGCGGCGAAGTCCGAACCTCGGTGATGGACGCCCCGCGCGGCCCCTTTTTCGCTACTAGGCGTCCATGGATGTGATTGGTACCGAGGTACGAGCCTCCGCCGCCTTCGACGGCGAATCACATCATTGGCATTCGGCCGTTGCAAGCACCCGGCCCGTCAACGTCCGTTCCGGGAGGGGGTGCTGGCTATACTCGCTGGACCCGCCATGGGACGAGCGCTCGTACTCAACGCGTCGCACCAGCCTCTGGCAGTGGTCACTGCGAGGAGGGCAGTGGTGCTCGTCCTGAAGGACAAGGCCGAGGTCCTCGTCTCCAACGGCATGGTCTTCCACGCCGAACGATGGGCGATCGAGGCGCCCTCCGTCGTCCGGCTGCGCCACTTCGTGCACGTGCCGTTCCGGGCGCACGCGCCGCTCACCCGACGCGCGGTCTTCGCGCGCGACGGATGGAGCTGCCAGTACTGCGGCGCGCCGGCCGAGAACCTCGACCACGTGGTTCCGCGATCCAAGGGCGGCGCCCACTCGTGGGACAACGTCGTCGCGGCCTGTCGGCGTTGCAACTCCAAGAAGGAGAACCGGCCTCCCGAGGCGGCCGGGCTCCGGCTGGCGCGACCTCCGTTCGCTCCGACGGACGGGTTCCGGCTGTCGCTCGGGCGGCTCGAGCCGGAGTGGGAGCCGTACCTCCCCGCCTGACGGCGCGTCTCCGCGGCAAGGTCGAAACGCTTCTCCGCGGATCCCGACACGCTCCTTCGCGTCACAGTCGTTGACGCCGTTTCACATCGGCCCTCACGTCTAGTCCCTCCTTGCTTGACGGAGTGGAGGACCAGTGGCATAAACGTGGAGCGCAGTGGAGGAGAAGGGGAGGACGCGTGGCCGAACTTCTCGGCACGCACAGCTATCAGCTCGACCCGAAGGGTCGCATCAGCCTGCCGGCGCGCTTCCGCGACGTCTTCTCGGATGGCGCGGTCCTGACGCTCGGGCAGGACGGATGCCTCTTCTGCTTCCCCAGGGCCGAGTGGCACGCCCGCAGCGGCGAGGTCCGCGCCGTGCCCCTCTCCGATCCCGAGGGCCGCGCGTACGCGCGGCTGTTCTTCGGCAAGGCCGAGTCGGTGGAGCTCGATTCGCAAGGGCGGCTGTTGGTGCCGCAGCGGCTCCGCACGGAGGTCGGCATCGGCAAGGACGTCGTCGTGCTCGGTGTGTTCGACCGGATGGAGATCTGGGACCGGGCCGCACACGAGCGGTACGAGCAGGCCCACGGCGGCGCGTATCAGGCGGGGACGCTTCAGATGGGAGGCAGATAGGTGCGCGGTCCGCTGTCCACGGAGCTTCGACAGAGCCTTCAACTGCTGTTGGTCGCCGCCCTCGTCGTCGGGTCGTACCTCGGGCTCGGCGTCCTGGCGCTCCACGTCCTCGGCTGAGCGAGCGGTCGTGAGCGCGTTCGGACACGAGCCGGTGATGGTCGAGGAGGTGCTCGCGTTCCTCGGCGGGCGGGGCACCGTCGTCGACCTCACACTCGGCGCGGGCGGACATGCCGAGGCCTTGCTGTCGTCCGGCGTCGGCCGGCTGATCGGCGTCGATCGAGATCCCGAGGCCGTGGCGATCGCGAGCGGGCGACTGGCCCGCTTCGACGATCGCTTCGTCGCCGTCCGCGCTCGGTTCTCGGAGGTGCCCGTGGAGAACCGGGTCGACGGCGTCCTGTACGACCTCGGGGTCTCGTCGATGCAGCTCGAACGGCCCGAGCGCGGGTTCAGCTTCCGCGGCGGCGGGCCGCTCGACATGCGGATGAGCGGCGACGACGCGGACGAGCGGAGCGCGATGGACCTGGTCAACACCGCCTCGGAGGAGGAGCTCGCGCGGGTCATCTACGAATTCGGCGAGGAGCGGCGGTCGAGGCGGATCGCCGCGGCGCTGGTTCGGGCGCGTCACCGCGCGCCGATCGAGACGACGGACGAGCTCGCCGGCATCGTCGTGAGCGCCGTCGGAGGGCGCCGGGGCGGCCCCCACCCCGCGCGCCGCACGTTCCAGGCGCTCCGGATCGCGGTCAACCGGGAGCTCGAGGAGCTCGCCGCCTCCCTGCCTCGGGCGGCGGACATCCTCGCTCCCGGTGGCCGCGTGGTCGTCATCGCGTACCACTCGTTGGAGGACCGCGTCGTGAAGCGGTTCTTCGCGGGCGACGAGCGACTCACCGTCCTCACCAAGAAGCCGCTCGTGCCCTCCCACGCCGAAACGTCGCGCAACCCGCGCGCTCGAAGCGCGAAGCTGCGGGCGGCCGAACGCGTTCCGGAGGCGGCATGAGCGCGCCGGCGAAGGTCGTCGATCGACGGCCGGCGGCGTCCGCGTCGAGGGCAGCGGGTTCGGCCGAGGCGGCGCCCGCCGCGCCGCGCCGATCGGCGCCACGCCGACGCCAGCCAAGTCGAGCGGAACCACGCCGAACGGCACCGCGTCCGGCTCCGCAGCGGGGCGTCGCGGTTCCTCGCCCCGCCGCGGCGCCCGCGAGGCTTCCCCGGATCGCAGACGTTGAAAGGCCCGCGCCGCGAACGGCGCGCCGCGGCAACGCCGCGTTCGTCACCGTGTTCTGCGCGGTCGTGGGCGTCATGGTCCTCGCTCTGGTCTCGCTCAACGCCGTGCTCGCGAAGGCCTCGTTCCGGGCGGACGACCTGTCCCAGCGGATCGAGCGGCTCCAGGCGCAGCGCCTCGAGCTGACGAGCGAGCAGGCACAGCTGTCCGCCCCCGGCCGGATCTACGACTGGGCGCGTCGGAACGGTATGCGTCTCCCCGACGACATCCGTCTCCTCCACGCGCCCGACGCGTCCACGAAGGATCCGGCCGGGGTCGCGGACCCCTCGGAGGGACATCCGTGAGGCGTCCGCCGGTGCATCGGTTGATCGCGGTGTTCGCGTTGTTCGCGGTCGCGCTCGCGTCGATCGTGGTGCGGCTCGCGGTGCTGCAGGTGAGCCGCGCGCAGGCGTATCAGCGCGAGGCGATGCGACAGCGCGCCTCGACCGTCGACCTGCCCGCGTGGCGCGGGCGCATCCTCGACCGGTCGGGCGAGCCGATCGCCATGTCGGTTCCGGCGCGGGACATCTACGCCGACCCCGAGTTCGTCGACGATCCCGCGAACACCGCACGACGGCTCGCGTCGGTCCTCGACGTCAAGGTCAAGCCGCTCGCGGCGGCGCTGGGCGGCGACGGAACGTTCGTCTACGTCGCGCGAGACGTCCCCGTCGACCTCGCCGAGCGCGTCGAGGCGCTCCACCTGCCGGGGATCGACTTCCTGCCGGTCAGCTCGCGCTCGTATCCGGCGGGCGCGCTCGCGCCACAGCTGATCGGTTCGGTCGACGTGGACGGCGCGGGCATCTCCGGGCTCGAGCTTCAGTACGACGACGCGCTCGCCGGCCGCGCCGGCCGGCGGACATGGGAGCACGGTCCGGACGGCCGGCCGATCGTCGGGGGCATCGACGTCGAGCGTCCTCCGCTGCCCGGCGTCGACGTCGAGACGACGATCGACCGCGACTTCCAGTACCAGGTGCAGGTCGCCCTCGCGCGCTACGTCCGGATGAACGACGCCCGCGGCGGCACGGTCATCGTGATGGATCCGCACACCGGGGACGTGTACGCGATGGCGACGTATCCGTGGTTCGACCCGAACGATCCGGCGGCCTCGCCGATCGGCGATCAGCGCAACCGGTCGATCGTCGACGTGTTCGAACCCGGGTCGACCAACAAGGTGATCACGGCGGCGGCCGCCGTCGAGGAGCACGTGATCTCGCTCCACAAGCGGCTGACCGTTCCGTGGACGATGCGCGTCGGCGACTACACGATCCACGACTCGCATCAGCACGGCCCGGAGCAGATGACGCTCGGCGACATCGTGGCGCAGTCGAGCAACATCGGCGCCGTGATGGTGGCCGACCGCCTCGGCGCCGCGCGGATGGCGCGGTACCTGTCGGCGTTCGGACTCGGGCGCCCGACGGGCGTGGCGTTCCCCTACGAGGCGCCCGGCATCATGCTGCCGCTGTCGCAGTGGTCGGATTCGAGCCTCGCGACGATGGCGTACGGGCAGGGGATCGCGGTCACGCCGCTGCAGATGATCTCGGCGTTCGGAACGATCGCGAACGGCGGTGTCTGGGTCCAGCCGCGCTTGGTGCGCGGAACCGTCGAGGGCGACGGCTTCCACGCGGCGGCGCCCTCGCGCTCGCGACGCGTGGTGAGCCAGGACACGGCGCACACGGTCACCCAGATGCTCGCGTACGCGGTCGCCGACGGGACCGGGCTCGAGGCGCAGGTCGGCGGGTTCGAGGTCGCCGGCAAGACCGGGACCGCTCGGATCCCGAAGCCGGGCGGCGGCTACTACACCGACCGGTCGATCGCCTCGTTCATCGGGTTCCTGCCCGCGGGCGCCCCGAAGGTCGTGATCGCGGCGATCCTCGACCAGCCCTCGACGGTGTACGGCGGCATCGCCGCGGCCCCGCTGTTCCAGACGATCGCGCGGTACGCGATCGAGCGGCTCGGCCTCACGCCCGCGCCCGCCGTCGGTCTTCCTCCCCACGCGCTCCCGGCTCGATGAGTGCCGTCGGCGAGCGAGCGATGGCTCGAACGATAAGCTCGGAGCCGTTGGTTCCGCACGGCCCCCGACCCCTCTCCGAGCTGGTCGTCGCGTTCCCGCAGCACGAGGTGCGCGGCGACGCGTCGGTCGCTGTCTCGGATCTCGTCGTGCGCTCGAGCGACGTCTCGCCGGGCGCGTTGTTCGCGTGCGTTCCCGGAGGCCGCGCGGACGGCCACGACTTCGCCGCGGACGCGGTCGACCGCGGCGCCGCGGCGCTGCTCGTCGAGCGCTGGCTTCCGCTCGGCGTGCCGCAGGTCCGCGTCGAGCGCGTCCGCGTGGCGCTCGGCCCGATCGCGGCGGTGCTCTTCGGCCGTCCGGCCGACCGGATGACGATGGTCGGCGTCACCGGAACGAACGGCAAGACGACGACCACCTATCTGCTGGAGTCGATCTTCCACGCGGCCGGCCTGCGCCCGGGCGTCATCGGCACGACCGGCGTCCGCATCGCAGGCGCGGTGACGCCCTTCCCGCGGACGACGCCGGAGGCGCCCGATCTGCAGCGGCTGCTCGCACGGATGGCCGACGACGGCGTCGACGCCGTCGCGATGGAGGTGTCGTCGCACGGGCTCGATCAGCACCGCGTCGACGGGATCCGGTACGCGTGCGGCGTGTTCACGAACCTGTCGCAGGACCATCTCGACTATCACCCCACGATGCAGGCGTACCTCGCCGCGAAGGCGCGGCTGTTCACGCCGCAGCTCAGCAGGATCGGCGTCATCAACATCGACGCACCCGAGGGTCGCGGCATCGCGGCGCCGGGCCTGCCGACGATCACGTACGGCGTCGACGCCGACGCCGACGTCCGCGCGACGGACGTGGAGACGACCGCCGACGGCATCGCCTTCCGCGTCGACGGTGTCGCGGTTCGCTCGCGGCTGCGCGGCCGCTTCAACGTCGAGAACTGTCTGGCGGCGTTCGCGGCGGCGCGCGCGATCGGGCTCGACGACGCCGTCGCCGCGGCGGGGATCGAGGCGCTCCCGGGCGTTCCGGGCCGACTCGAGACGGTCGAGGAGGGACAGGACTTCCTCGTCGTCGTCGACTACGCGCACACGCCGGACGGCATCCGGAACGTGCTGCGCGCCGCGCGGCCGCTCGCCGCCGGACGCGTGATCGTCGTGTTCGGCGCGGGCGGCGACCGCGACCGTGCCAAGCGGCCGTTGATGGGCGAGGCGGCGACGTCCATGGCGGACCTCGCGATCGTGACGAGCGACAACCCGCGGAGCGAGGACCCGAACGCGATCATCGCCGCGATCGAGCCCGGAGCGCGCGCCGGAGGAGGCGCCTTCGAGATCGAGCCGGACCGCCGCGCCGCGATCGAGCGGGCGATCGCGATCGCGAACGCCGGGGACGTCGTCGTGATCGCCGGCAAGGGGCACGAGACCGGGCAGGAGTTCGCGGACCGGACGCTGCCGTTCGACGATCGCGAGGTCGCGGCCGATGCGCTTCGGTGGGTCGGGAGGCGTACGTGAGGCCCCGCTCGCTCGGCGACGCGGCGTCCGCCGTCGGTGGCGTGATCGCGGGCGGCGCCGATCCGTCGGCCGTCGTCTCGTCCGTCTCCACGGACAGCCGAGACGTCGCGCCCGGCGCGCTGTTCGTCGCGATCCGGGGCGAGCGCGCCGACGGTCACGAGTTCGTCGAGCGGGCGGTCGCCTCGGGCGCCGTCGCCGCCGTCGTCGCCCGGCCCGTCGACGCGCCGCACGTCGAGGTCGACGACACGGTTCTCGCGCTGCTCGCGCTCGCGCGCGACGAGCGCGAACGGACGGCGGACGTGCGCGTCCTCGGCGTGACCGGAGCGAACGGCAAGACGTCGACGAAGGACCTCGCGGCCGCGGTGCTGTCCTCGCGGTTCCGAACGCACGCGAGCCCGGCGTCGTTCAACAACGAGATCGGGCTTCCGATGACGCTCCTCGGCGCGACACCCGACACCGAGGCGATCGTCGCGGAGATGGGTGCGCGGCGGGTCGGCGACGTCGCGCTGTTGTGCGACGTGGCGCGGCCGAACGCCGTGGTCGTGACCAACGTCGGCGTCGCGCACATGGGGATCTTCGGATCGTGGGAGCGGATCGTGGCGTCCGCCGCGGAGCCGCTCGAGGCGCTCGAGCCGTCGGGCGTCGCTGTGGTGAACGCCGACGACCCGGCCGTTCGAGACCTCGTTCCGCGGACGCGCGCGTCGGTGATCGCCTTCGGCATCGACGCGGCGGCCGACGTCCGGGCCGAACGGGTCGAGCTCGATGCGGCCGGGCGAGCGTCGTTCGAGCTCGCGACCGACGACGAGCGCGAGTCGGTCTCGCTGGCGGTCCCGGGCGAGCACATGGTCTCGAACGCGCTCGCGGCAGCCGCCTGCGGCGTTGCGTTCGGCGTCTCCATCGCCGAGGCGGCGGCGGCGCTGAAGGGCGCGCGGATCGCCCGGTGGCGCATGGAGATGTTCACCACCGCCGACGGCGTCGTCGTCGTCAACGACGCGTACAACGCGAACCCCGAGTCGATGGCGGCCGGTCTCAAGACGGCGCGGTGGATCGCTCGCGAGGGCCGGCTCGGCGCGGTGCTCGGACACATGGCCGAGCTCGGCGCGATCGCCGACGAGGAGCACGATCGCCTCGGCGAGCTCGTGGTGCGCGTCGGGGTCGATCGGCTCGTCACGGTGGGCGCGCAGGCCGAGCGGATCGCGCGGGCCGCCGTGCGCGAAGGGCTGCTCCCCGAGGACGCGGTCTCGGTCTCGAGCGCCGCTGAGGCGGCGGACGCCGTCCGCGCGTGGGCGCGCCCGGGCGACGTCGTCATGGTGAAGGGCTCGCGCGTCGCCGCGCTCGAGCGCGTTGCGGAGGCGCTTCGGTGATAGGGATCCTGATCGCCGCCGCCGTCGGGATGGGCGTGACGCTGCTCGGGACGCCGCTCGCGATCCGCTTCTTCCGAACGTGGGGCTGGGGTCAGCAGATCCGCGAGGACGGGCCGCACACGCATCTGACGAAGATGGGAACGCCCACGATGGGCGGCGTCGTGATCGTGATCGGCATCCTGCTCGCGTACGCCGCGGGCCGGTTCTCGCTCCCTCACGTGACGGGCGCCGGCCTGACCGTCCTCGGCGCCACCGTCGGCCTCGCGCTCGTCGGCTTCATCGACGACTACACGAAGGTCCGGCGGCAACGCTCGCTCGGGCTGTCGAAGACCGCCAAGGTCCTCGGTCAGGCCGTCGTCGCGGTGGCGGTCGGTCTGGTCGCCGTGCACCTCGCGCACGTGCCGATGGAGCTGTCGTTCATCCGGACCACCGGCGTCTACCTCGGCGTCGCGTTCTACGTCTGGGTGTTCGTGATGCTGTCGTCGTCCTCGAACGGCGTGAACCTCACCGACGGGCTCGACGGGCTCGCCTCGGGATCCTCGATCCTCGTCCTGGCCGCCTACGTGGTGATCTCGTTCTGGCAGTGGCGTCACTCGTGCTACACGCCGCCGCTGTCGGCCGGGTGCTATCCGATCGGCACCGGTGCGGCGCTCGACGCGGCGATCATCGCGGCCGGCGCGGCCGGCGCGACGGCCGGGTTCCTGTGGTGGAACGCCGCGCCCGCGCAGATCTTCATGGGCGACACCGGCGCGCTCGCGCTCGGAGGAACGCTCGGCGCGCTGGCGATCGTCACGCAGACGCAGTTGCTGCTGATCGTGCTCGGCGGGCTCTTCGTGCTCGAGACGACCTCGGTGATCCTGCAGGTGATCGCGTTCCGAGGGTTCCACCGCCGGATCTTCCGGATGTCGCCGATCCATCACCACTTCGAGCTCGGCGGCTGGCCCGAGACGACCGTGATCGTCCGGTTCTGGATCATCGCCGGCATGTGCGTCGCCGTCGGTCTCGGCCTGTTCTACGCCGACTTCCTGCTCAAGAGCGGGGGGGTCGGCGGATGACGGCGTCGACGACGTCGTTCGCGGGAGAGCGCGTCGTGGTGGTCGGCGCCGGCGTCGCCGGTCGCGCGGCCGCGCTCGTGCTCGCCGGCCACGGCGCCGACGTCCGCGTCACGGACGCGGCGACGATCGCGCCCGAGGTTGCGAACGAGCTCCGCGTCGCCGGCATCCGCGTTGACGACGGCGGGCACGCGCGCGACCACCTCGACGGCGCGACCGCGGTCGTTCCGAGCCCCGGCGTACCCGAGTCCTCCGACGTCCTCGCGTGGGCGGCGGAGCGCGGCATCGCGGTCTGGAGCGAGCTGGACGTCGGCGCGCGGCTCGCGACCGCTCCGTACGCGGGGATCACGGGCACCAACGGCAAGTCCACGACCACCAGGATGGTCGCGGCGATGATGCACGCGGCGGGCCTCGACGCGGTGGCGTGCGGCAACTACGGGCATCCGTTCTCGGTCGCGGCGACGGAGCCGCACGACGCGCTCGCGGTCGAGGCGTCGTCGTTCCAGCTGCGGTTCCATCGGGCGTTCCGACCGCGCGTGTCGGCGTTGCTGAACCTCGCGGCCGATCATCTGGATTGGCACGGATCGTTCGATGCGTACGCCGCCGCCAAGCGCCGCATCTTCGAGCTGCAGACCTCGGGTGACGACGTGCACGTCGGCAACGCGGACGATCCGGCGGCCGCGCGTATCTCGCACGACGCGCCGTGCCGGGTCGTGTGGTTCCGAACGGTGCCGCCCCGCGAGGGCGAGGTCGGCGTGATCGGCGGCGAGATCGTCGCCCGGCTCGAGCGCGACGAGCGGCTCGGGCGTCCGCCCGTCGACTCGGCCGGTTACCGCGCCGATGCGGCGGCGGCCGCCGCGATCGCCTTGTCGTTCGGCATCGACGCCGACGCCGTCCGCGCCGGACTCCGCCGGTTCGAGCCGCTCGCGCACCGTGGGGAGGAGGTGGTGCGGGCGGGCGGCGTCCGCTTCCTCGACGACTCGAAGGCGACGAACGCGCACGCGGCCCTGAACGCGCTCGCCGGCCGGACGAACGTCGTTCTGATCGCGGGCGGGCGCTCGAAGGACGCCGACCTGCGCCCGCTGCTCGAGGGGCTCCCGAGCCTGGTGGGCGTCGTGGCGATCGGCGAGGCCGCGGCGGAGCTGATCGACCTCTTCGCGGGCAGGGTGCCTGCCGAGACGGCCGGATCGATCGAGGAGGCGGTGCGCGTCGCGCATCGTCTGGCCGCTCCGTCGGGCACCGTGCTGCTCGCGCCGGCGTGCGCGAGCTGGGACATGTTCCGGAACTACGGGGAGCGCGGCGACCGGTTCGCGGATGCCGCCCGAGCGATCGCCACGGAGGCCGAACGTGCCGCGAGCTGAAACCGTCGCCGTCGCCGCCCCGCGGCATCTCCGACTCGTCCGCGCGAACGAGCGTCCGCGACGCGCCGCGTCGGAAGCCGCGGACGCGCGCCGAACGATCGCGCTGCTGCTCGCGTCGAGCGGCTTTCTCACCGCGGGCGGGATCGTGATGGTGCTGTCCGCCAGCTCGATCTACGCGTGCAGCACCGGCTCGTGCTTCGTCTTCTTCGAGCGACAGTCGGCGTACGCGGTCGTCGGCATCCTCGGGCTCCTGGTGACCGCTCGCATCCGGTACGCGGCGTGGCGGCGGCTGTCGCTCCCGCTCCTCATCGTTTCCATCGGCTTGCTCCTGCTCGTGATGCATCCGGCGGCCGGTGTCGAGGCGCAGGGCGCGTCGCGCTGGATCGCGATCGGACCCGTGACGATCCAGCCGTCGGAGCTCGCGAAGCTCGCCGTCATCGTGTTCGCGTCCGCGATGCTGTCGCGCCGCCGTCGCTCGCACGCCGATCTGTCGGAGATCGCGTGGCCGCTGTTCGCCGGCGTCGGCGCGATCGCGGGGCTCGTCTTCCTCCAGCCCGACCTCGGAACGACGATCGTGCTCGCAGGAACGATCGCCGCGCTGCTGTTCGTCGCGGGCGTCCGGCTCCGCCTGCTCGCCGTCGGCGGCGGCGTCCTCACCGCCGCGACGCTCGCGCTGCTGAAGCCGTATCAGTGGGCCCGCATCACGGCGTTCCTGCATCCCGAGCAGAACCGGTCCGACACGGCGTACCAGCTCTACCAGTCGTTGATCGCGCTGGGCTCCGGCGGATGGCTCGGCGTCGGTCTCGGCGCCAGCCGCCAGAAGTGGATGTACGTGCCGAACGCGCACACGGACTTCATCTTCTCAATCCTCGGCGAGGAGCTCGGCCTCGTCGGCGAGCTCGTCGTGCTCGCCGCGTTCGCGGTGCTCCTGTACGCCGGCGTTCGGGTCGCCGTGAGGGCGCCTGACGCGTTCGGCCGGTTGCTCGCGGCCGGCATCGTGGCGTGGTTCGGCATCCAGATCGTCGTGAACCTCGGCGCGGTGACGGGGTTGCTTCCGGTGACGGGCGTGCCCCTTCCGTTCCTGTCGTACGGAGGATCGTCGCTCGTCGCCTCGCTGGCCGGCGTCGGCATCCTCGTCAACGTCGCGCAAGGTCCCGTTCGTGCGGCGCGGTCGCGGTCGCGGACCCGGCGGAGGCCGGCGCCGTGAACGTCGTCGTCGCCGCGGGCGGCACCGCGGGACACATCTCGCCCGCGCTCGCGCTCGCGCGCGAGCTCGTCGACGTCCGGGGTGCGAACGTGACGTTCACCGGCACGCCGGCGGGCCAGGAGGCGACGGTCGTTCCTGCGGCCGGGTTCGCGTTCGAACCGGTCGAGGCGGCGCCGTTCGTCCGTGCGGTGTCGGCGCGCAATCTCACGGCGCCGTTCGTCGTCGGGCGCGCGATCGGTCGCGCCGGGCGGATCGTCGAAGCCGCCGACGTGGTCGTCGGGATGGGCGGCTACGTCAGCGTGCCGGTCGGGATCGCGGCGCTGCGCGCGCGGCGTCCGCTCGTCCTGCACGAGCAGAACGCGATCCCCGGACTCGCCAACCGGCTGTTCGCGCGGCCGGCGCGCGCCGTCGCGGTCGCGTTCGCCGAGGCCGCTCTGCACCTGCCGCGGCGCGCACGCACCGTCGTCACCGGTAATCCGGTCCGCGCCGACATCCTCGCCGTGCGCACCGACCGCGACCGGCTCGCGAAGGAGGCCGCGGAAGAGCTCGGCCTGGACGCCGACCGGCGGACCGTCGTCGTCTTCGGCGGCAGTCAGGGAGCCCGGCGGATCGATCGGGCGGCGACCGAGGCCGTCCGCGAGCTCCGCGACCGGGACGACCTGCAGCTGCTCATCCTGTCCGGTCGCGCGCATCTCGAGCTCGTCCGCGACGCCGTTCCCCCGGGCATCGCGCTCGGCGTCCGCGTCCTGCCGTTCCTCGAGCGGATGGAGCTCGCGTACGCGGTGGCGGATCTCGTCGTCTGCCGCGCCGGAGCGAGCAGCGTGGCGGAGATCGCGGTCTGCGGCCTGCCGTCGGTGCTCGTGCCGTATCCGTACGCGACGGGACATCACCAGGACGCCAACGCCCGCGCGCTTGTCCGCGCCGGCGGTGCCATCGCCGCGGCCGACGAGGCGTTCACCGGCGCAATTCTCGCCGCCCGCATCCGCGGGCTCATGGGCGACCAGCGGCGCCTGCACGAGATGGGCGAGCGGGCGTCGGCGTGGTCCCGCCCCGACGCGGCTCGGGCGCTCGCGGGCGTCGTCGCGGAAGCGGCGCGATGACCGCCGCGTACGTCGCGCCAGAGGGGTCGATCCCCACGCTGGCCGTTCCGGACGTCGCCGGCGTCCGCCGGATCCACATGATCGGGATCGGTGGGGCCGGGATGCGGAACCTCGCGCGACTGTTCCTGGCGCGGGGGATCGAGGTGACCGGCTCGGATCTGAAGGACGTGCCGGCGACGACCGATCTTCGCGACGCCGGGGCGAGCACCTTCGTCGGCCACGCGGCCGAGCACCTCGGAACGCCCGACGCCGTGGTCGCATCGAGCGCGATCAGCGAGCGCAATCCCGAGCTGGCCGAGGCGCGACGTCGCGACATCCCGGTGTGGATGCGCGCGCAGGCGCTCGCGGCCGCGGCGCGCGACAAGCGGACGATCGCCGTCTCCGGAACGCACGGCAAGACGACGATCACGTCGATGACCGCGCTGCTGCTCGAGCGCGCCGGCCTCGATCCGACGTACGTCGTCGGCGGGGAGCCCAACGAGAGCGGCAGCGGCGCGCGATCGGGCGCGGGCGACCTGTTCGTCGCCGAGGCGGACGAGAGCGACGGCTCGTTCCTGCTGTTCCGACCCGAGGTCGGGATCGTCGCCAACGTCGAGCTCGACCACGTCGACTTCTACCGGGGCGGTCTGGCGGAGATCGAGGCGGCGTTCCGCGCGTTCGCCGACCGTTCGCAGACGGTGGTCGTGTGCGCCGACGACGCGGGCGCGATGCGCGCCGTCGAGGGATCGACCGGCCGCATCGTCACCTACGGAACGTCGGACGGCACCGACGTGCACCTGCGGGTGGACTCGGTCGGACCGGGCGGCGCGCGCGGATGCGTGTCGATCGGCGACGAGCGCGCCGAGCTCAGCCTCGCGGTCGACGGTCTGCACAACCTCCGCAACGCCGCCGCGTCGATCGCCGCGGCGCGCGCGGTCGACGTTCCGCTCGACGTGGCGGCCGGTGCGCTCGCCGACTTCACCGGCGTGCATCGGCGGTTCGAGCTCCGCGGGACGGCGCGCGGCGCGCGGTTCTACGACGACTACGGCCACGTGCCGACCGAGCTGGCGGTCACGCTCGACGTCGCCCGCCGCACGGAACCCGAGCGCCTGGTCGCCGTCTTCCAGCCTCATCGGTACGTTCGCACCCTCACGTTGTGGCGCGAGCTCGGCGCGAGCCTGGTCGAGGCCGACGTGATCGTCGTGACGGACATCTACGGCGCCGACCAGGATCCGATCCCGGGCGTGACGGGCAAGCTGGTCGTCGACGGCGTGAGCCTTGCCGACCCCCGCCGACGCATCGTCTATCTGCCGCACCGCCGTGACGTGATCGACTTCCTCGACGCGGAGGTCCGGGCCGGCGACCTGGTCATCAC
>JBKPTC010000027.1:0-49872 GCA_046735355.1 bacterium | reverse complement strand
CCCCGGAGCTGGCGGCCGCGCTTCGGACGGCGATCGCGGCGCCCGACGCCACGGCCGTGCTGCCCGCGTCCGCCGAGCCGACCTCGATCGTGCCGTCCGTTCGTCCGTCCGATCGTCGCGCGGGGTGGCTCCTCGCCGGGCTGGCCGCGGCAGTCGTCATGCTGGCCGTCGCGTTCGTCGCGCTCGCGGGACCGACCCGACGAGCCGCCCCGGGCGGGCGCGACGGCCGCTCGCCGGCCGCTCGCGTGCACCATCAGGATCGGCCTCGGGAGACCGAGCAGCCGACCTCCGAGCCGAAACCCGAGCGGCACGAGCCGGCCGGCGAGGCGCGCGGCCACGACGACCACGGTCCGGCCGCCGGGAAGGGTCCGCACTAGCCGTCCGCGCAGGTCGGGGCATGTGTGCTCGCCCCGGCGCCTGGGGATAGTTCGGGCGCGCCGGACCAGAGGGGAGCGTGACCGGCCGATGCCGAGGGTTCACCGCGTCGAGCCGACGGTCGCCGGCTTCACGCGACGCAGACGGGGCAAGGGGTTCAGCTACCTGGACGCGCGTGGCCGCGCGCTCGACGACCCCCAGACGCTCCAGCGGATCCGGTCGCTCGCGATCCCACCCGCGTGGACCGACGTGTGGATCTGCCCGGACCCGTGGGGCCACATCCAGGCGATGGGGACGGACGCGGCCGGGCGACGTCAGTACCTGTATCACTCGCGCTGGCGCGAGTGGCGCGACCGGTTGAAGTTCCGGCGGATGCACGAGTTCGCGCGCGTGCTTCCGGCCGTGCGAGAGACGGTCGCGAAGCACCTCGAGCTGCCCGGAATTCCGCGCGAGAAGGCGCTCGCGACGGCGGTCCGGCTGCTCGACCGAGGCTACTTCCGGATCGGCTCGGAGTCGTATGCCGAGAGGAACAGCTCGTACGGGCTCGCGACGCTGCGCAAGGAGCACGTGCGCATCGACGACGACGGCGTGCGATTCGACTACACGGCCAAGGGCGGCAAGCGGCGGGTCGTGCTCGTGCGCGATCCGCAGATCGGTCCGGTGCTGCGCGAGCTGAAGGCGCGGCGCTCCGGCGGCCCGGAGCTGCTCGCGTACCGGGACGACGACGGAACGTGGCGCGACGTCCGCTCGGGCGACGTGAACGAGTACCTCAAGGAGGTGACCGGCGGCCGCTTCACCGCCAAGGACTTCCGAACGTGGCACGCGACGGTGCTCGCCGCGGTCGCGGTGTCGGCGCGCGTCGACGTCCGCCCGACGGTGACCGC
The DNA here is from genome assembly GCA_046735355.1 of bacterium. Lineage (GTDB taxonomy): Bacteria > Actinomycetota > UBA4738 > UBA4738 > HRBIN12 > DATAEU01. Next base: position 48,613 of record JBKPTC010000027.1, on the reverse strand, counting down.
GCGCAAGCGGGCGGTCTCGTCGGCGATCAAGGAGGTTGCCGAGTACCTCGGCAACACGCCGACGGTGTGCAGGCAGTCGTACATCGATCCCCGCGTGCTCGACCGGTACTTCGAGGGCGCCACGATCGCGCCCGTCCTCGAGTCGCTTCCCAGGGACGACGACGACGATCTGATCGACCCGGGCGTCCAGGCGCAGGTCGAGGAGGCGGTGCTCGATCTGATCGCCGGCCGCCTCGAGCCGACGGCCGAGGCCGTGGCCGCATGACGCGGATGTGTCGCGTGAGCGTTCGTGTCGTTTGTGTGGCGATCGCGCCGGGTACGGCAGTGGCGCAAGGCGGCGTGATGGGGCCGGTGGAGATCGTTGATCGCTCCCGGGCGTACCGGCCCCTCCCCGCCGCGGGAGTTCGCCCGGATGACCGCGTACCTGCCGCCTGAGATGCAGACCGACGAGACCGCCTCGATGCTCATCCCCGACGAGGAGCACCAGCCCCGAGGGGACGAGGACTTCCACCTGACGCTGCACGAGGCCATCGAGGCCATGCGCGTCGCGGAGATCCCGTTCCTCATCATCGGCGGCATCGCCTCGGCGGTGATGGGCCGCGACCGGGGCACGCGCGACGTGGACCTGTTCGTCCGTCCCGAGGACGCGCGCCGAGCGCTCGAGGCGCTCGAGGCGAAGGGGTTCGAGACGAAGATCGCGTTTCCGCACTGGCTGTACAAGGGCTTCAAGCGCGGCGTGCTCTGCGACGTCATCTTCCGGTCCTCGAAGGACGTGTTGCTCGACGACGAGATGCTCCGGCGAGCGCAGGAGCGCGACTTCCGAGGCCATCTCCTGCCGATCGCGCCGCCCGAGGACCTGTTGATCATGAAGGCCGTCGCCGCCGACGAGGACACGCCTCGGTACTGGTACGACGCGCTCGGTATCATCGCGCACGCCGACGGCCTGGACTGGGAGTACCTCGTCCGGCGTGGCAAGCAGCACGGCGTGCGCCGGATCCTCAGCCTGCTGATCTACGCGCAGTCGAACGACCTCGTCGTGCCGGCCGCCCCGATCGCCGAGCTGATGATGCTCGGTGGCTACGAGGCCGCGCCGCAGCCGCAGCTGGGCGAGACGGCGCGGTCGAGCGACGACGGAAGGGCGGCGTGATGGACGACGGCTACACCGCCGAGCACATCCACCAGGCGCTCGCGAGCGACGAGCGCGTCAGCGAGCCCGAACTGCGGGTCAAGGTCGTGGCCGGCCGCGTGATCATCACCGGGGACATCCACACGCAGGCGCGGAGGGAGGCGGTCCCGCTCGTCGTGCGCGAGGTCGATCCAGAGCTCGTCGTCGACAACCAGACGACGGTCCTCGAGACCGCGCCCACCTCGCCGACCACGGTCGAGCACATCGAAGGGGCCGCGTGATCCGGATCGCCGCCACGGGCGACGTCCACTTCGGCGAGGACTCCGCCGGATCGCTGCGTCCGTGTCTCGAGCACATCGACCGCGACGCCGACGTGCTGCTGCTGGCGGGCGACCTCACGAAGTACGGCGACCCGGGGCAGGCGCAGGTCCTCGCCGACGAGCTCCGCGATCTGCCCGTCCCGGTGGTCACGGTGCTCGGGAACCACGACTACCACTCCAACCGGCAGGACGAGGTTCGCGCGCTGATCGAGCGCGCGGGCGTGACGGTCCTCGAGGGCGAGCGATGCGTCATCGACGTCAACGGGGCCGACGTCGGCATCGCCGGGGGCAAGGGGTTCGGCGGCGGGTTCGCCGGCTCGTCGGGGACCGACTTCGGCGAGCCGCAGATGAAGGCGTTCATCCACCACTCGCGCACGATGGCCGAGAACCTCGAGCGCGCCCTCGCCGACATCTCCGACGTGGATCTGAAGATCGCCCTGATGCACTACTCGCCGATCCGCGACACGCTCGAGGGCGAGCCGCCCGAGATCTATCCGTTCCTCGGGACGTTCCTGCTCGCCGAGGCCGTCGATCGCACCGGCGTCGACCTGGCGTTGCACGGCCATGCGCACCATGGCTCGGAGAAGGGTGTGACGCCCGGCGGCGTGAACGTCCGGAACGTCGCGATCCCGGTGCTTCGACGGCCGTACGCGGTGTACGCGTTCGAGCGGTCCCGCCGAGGCGAGCGCCCCGAGCGCATCCGCGCGATGGTCGACTGATCGAGCGGGAACGGGTCGTAGACCTTCGCCGACGTCCGGAGCCGACGCGGAAGAACGCCGGAAGCCGACACGGAAGAAGGGCCGGGGCGTGCCCCGACCCTTCTCGTTCGCTCGGCGCTGTGAGCTACAGGTTGCTGCCGTACGTGCCGGTCGGCGGAAGCGTTCCCGTCGAACCGGTCGAGGTGCTCGACCCCGAGCCGTACGTGGAGCCCTCGCTCGAGCGCGCCTCGTCGATCTTGGACTGCGCCTGATCGGCGGCCCGCTCGACGGTCTCCTGCGCCTTGTCGGCGCCCCGCTCGAGCATCTCGGACCCCTTCTGCATCGCCTGCGATTTCACCTCGTCGGCCTTGGGCCCGATCTTCTCGTTCTCCATCCGGGTGGCGGGAAGCGCCATCCCGAGGAGGAACCCGGCCGCGACGGCACCGGCCGCCAGGAGCATCGGGTTGTCCTCGGCCACGCGCTTGCCCTGGTACACCCCGGACCTCGCGCGATCGGTCGCCTGACCGCTCGTCTGCTGCATCGTCGTCGTCGTGTCGTTCATGCCACCTCGCATGCTGCCAGTGACGCGCTCGGCGCTTCCGCGAAGCGACGACAGCACGCTGTCGGCACGCTCCGCGACGCTCTCCCGCATCTCGGTCACTCGATCCTTGGCCCGCGCCTTGATGTCGGTCTTGTACTCGAGGGCGTCGATCGTCTCCGCCATCTCCTCGCGGGTGTCTTCTATCTCGCGTCGGATCGCGTCTGGGTTTTCAGCCACTGCACGTCCTCCTTCACGCTCTCGACGGTCTGCTCGGGCACGGGCGTCCGTGCCTCGTCGAGCTTCTTCTTGCCGGCCATGAAGAGCGCGAACCCGATGACTCCGTAGACGACGGTCACGATGAGCGCCGACGCCCACAGCGGGAGCGCGAGCCGGAGCAGATAGATCAGGAACATCGTCAGCGCGAACCCGGCGAGCAGCCCCACGACGGCGGCCGCCCCGAGCATCGCGCCGGCCCGGCCGTACGCCTGCGCCTTCTCGGTCATCTCGGCGCGGGCGAGGCGGACCTCGTCGCGCACCAGTCGGCTCGTCTGCTCGGCGAGCTGCTTCATCAGGTCGGCCAGCGACTGCTGGCGCGGGTCCTCGGCTCCCATCGATTGGGCCATGGCAGCCTCCCTACGAACCCGTCGCGCCGGTCTCGCCGTACGTACCGGTTCCGCCGTACTCGCCGGTGGTGCCCGGCGCGCTCGGAAGCGTTCCGCTCGTTCCGGTTCCGGTCGTGCCGACACCGGTCGTCCCGGTCGTGCGGGTGGTTCCGTATGCGCCGGCGGCGCCATACGAGCCGGCCTCCGTCGGATACGCCGACCGAGTCGTCGTGTACGTCGAGTCGTACTCATTGGAGCGCGACGCCTTCATGAACCTCGACGCGGCGAACCCGACGAGCAGGCCGCCCGCGGCGAACGCCCACGGATTCCGTCGCGCCATGTCCTGCACGTCGCGCATCAGCCGCTCGCCGTCCGTCTGCTCGAGATAGCTCGCGGCCTGATCGACGCGATCGGCGACCATGTCGGTCATCCGGGCGGCCTGCGACTGGCCGTCGTCGTTCAGCCTCGAAGAGGTCTCGCGCATCGCGTCGGCGATCGTCCTCGCCTGCGACCCGATCGCGGTGGTCCGCTGATCGGCTTCTTGCTGCACCCAGTCGCGCGCCGTCGAACTCAATTGCGTCGACGACTCACGAACGGTGTCCTTCAGTTCCTCAGCCTTCTCGCGGGCGGTGTCCTGAACCTGGTCGGTTCCGGTCGTGCCGCCGGCGACCGTCGGCTCCCAGCGCGCTGCATCGGCCACGCGATCACCTCCTGTTTCTCTTGGCTGTTTGCGTTGCTCCGATGCCTTGTCGTTCCCGGCGGCTCTGCCGCACAAACGACGCGCCGGGCGCGTGCGTCGACGCGAGCTATTCGGTACGCGTCGGGTCCGTCGGCGCGTCCGCCGGAACCGGACCGTCCTCGAGGACGCGTGTGTCGACGCTCATGTCGACGTTGCCGCTGAGCGCCCGCGACACCGGACAGCGCTCCTGCGCCTGAGCGGCGGCCTCGCCGAGCGCCGCGCTGTCGGCGCCGTCGTACTTGACCGCGACCGACAGCTGCATCGTCGCGATGCGCAGGCCGGCGTCGGTTCGGTCCAGCCCGCACGTCGCCTCGACCTCGAGCTGGTCGGCAGGGGTGCCCGCCTTCGCGAGCACGTTCGAGAGGGACATCGCGTAGCACGCCGCGTGCGCGGCCGCCAGGAGCTCCTCGGGGCTCGTCCGGCCCTGCGCGTCCTCGACGCGTGAGGCGAACGTGATCGGCATCGAGACGAGCACCTCGCTGTTCCGCGTTGTCACGCGGCCGGAGCCGCTCTGGAGGTCGCCTTCCCACACCACGGTCGCACGGCGTTCGATCACGTCGGGGCTCCTTCTCGGGGACGGCGCCTCGCCTACCCGAGCCGCGTGCGGTGCAAACGACTGGCCGGTTTCGGCGCCGGCGCCCCGGGTATCGCGAACCCGAGAACACTCCGCATCACACGCGACACATCAGGAGGTCGACATGATCCTCGTCCGCCACGCGATGAGCACCGAGCTCAAGACCGCCAAGCCCGACATGACGGCCGCCGACGCCGCCGGCCTCATGCGGAACTTCGACACCGGCGTCGTGCCGGTCGTCGAGGACGACGGCACGCTCGTCGGGCTCGTCACGGACCGCGACCTGGTCGTCCGCGTCGTCGCCGACCGCGAGGACCCGAGCCAGGTCCGCCTCGGCGACATCGCCACGAAGTCGGTCGTCTCCGCGACGCCCGACATGAACATCTCCGACGCGCGCGACCTGATGGCCCAGCACCAGATCCGCCGTCTGCCGGTCATGAAGGACGACCGCATCGTCGGCATCGTGTCGCTCGGCGACGTCGCGCTCGCCGACGCGTCCAAGCGCGCCGTCGGCGACGTTCTCGAAGAGGTGTCAGAATCGCCGTCCACGACGGACGTCGAGGGCGGACCCAAGCGCGGCACGCCCGAGCGGGTCCAGGGCAACTGGGAGCAGTCGGCATAGCGACCGCGCAGGCCCGCCCCGATCTGTGTCCCGCGTGCGGAACGCCGCTCGCGACCGACGAGACTGTCTGCCCGAACTGCGGTTCAGACGTGACCGCCTCCAAGCGCGCGGCCGAATCGCAGCGCGAGACGCGCGAGGAGCCGTCGATCGAGCGCGACGCGACGTCGTACGACCGCGACGCGGACGACGAGAGGGGACGGCGGCATTGACGGCACGCCCGGCGGACGCCCTTCCGTCGCAACGCGTCGGCCGAACGTCCGCGTTTAGCGCCGAGCTTGCGCGGGAACCATCGCGGACGAAAGGAGGTGCCGAATGAGCGACCACGAGCACTACCACGACGCGCCCGTCGCTAGGGAGCCGGAAGGCAACGGGCTCGTGGGTTACGCGGCGATCAAGTACGCAGCGATCGTGATCATCGTGCTTGCGATCCTCGCGTTCATCGCGTGGTACCTGATCCCGCAGTTCACGTCGTAACACCTCACATCTGCAACGAACGATAACGATCACCACTCGAAGGGAGGAAAGAGATGCTCGCGATGCTCGCGGCTTCTGGGTTGAGCGGCGGGGCCGCCACGCTTCTGTGGATCCTCGCCGTGATTCTGGTCATCGCCGGAATCGTCTCGCTCGTCCGCGGCGCCGTTCTCGCCGGCATCGTGCTGATCATCGTCGGTCTGCTTATCGGACCCGGCGGCGTCAGCATCTTCGGCTGAGGCAGCGCCGAACGAACCTGCCCGCACAACCGACTGCCCGTTTCACCGAGAAGGCCGGCGGCTCAGCCGCCGGCCTTTTCCATGCTCCGGGTCGTCGTCGCGACGGCGCCGTTGCGACGCGCCGTCCTCGGTAGGGCCTATCGTCGACGCGGCGTCAGGACGGCTCTTTGATGGCGCCGCGGAGCTGCGCGAGCGTCTGCGACAGGAGTCGCGAGACGTGCATCTGCGAGATGCCGAGCTGCTCGGCGATCTCGGTCTGTGTGAGGCCCTTGAAGAAGCGCAGATACAGGATGCGCCGCTCGCGCTGCGGCAGCTCGCGGACCATCGGACCCACGCTGGCCCACGCCTCGAGCAGCTCGAGGGAGTCGTCCTCCTGCGGCAGCATGTCGCCGTGGGTGAGGCCGTCCTCGCCGATCGGCGCGTCGAGGGACGTGGTGGAGTACGCCTGCATCGCCTCCATCGCCTCGAGGATCTGCTCTTCGGGGAGCTCCAGCTTCCTCGCGATCTCGGAGACGGTGGGCGAGCGCCCGAGCTCCTGCCACAGCTCGCCGAGGACGCGGTTCACTCGAAGGCCGATCTCCTGCAGCCGGCGCGGCACGCGGACCGACCAGCCCTTGTCGCGGAAATGACGCTTGAGCTCGCCGACGATCGTGACCGCTGCGTACGTCGGGAACTGCACCTCGCGGCTGACGTCGAACCGGTCGATCGCGTTCAGCAGCCCGATGCTCGCGACCTGAATCAGGTCCTCGACCGCCTCGCCGCGGCCGGCGAACTTGCGGGCGAGATACTCCGCGAGCGGCTGGTACAGCCGGACGAGCTCCTCGCGGGCGGCCGCGTCGTCGGGCAGCCGGGAGAAGAGTTCAGCGGTCCGTTCCCGCGTCTCGCGGTCGTCGGCGGGGCTGCGTGCGCTCACGATCCGGACACGGTCGCCGGAACCTTGAGCACCCGGATCGCGGGCCCCTCCGGCCCCGACTCGAAGCTCACGTCGTCCGACAGGCCCGACAGCACCTTCCACGTGAGGGTGTCCTCGAGGTCGACCGGCGGCCATTGCGCGACGCTGTGGCCGTCGATGCTCACGAGCGCCTGGATCCCGCCCGCCGTGGCGCTCAGGCGAAGCGTAAACGTCCCGCCCTCGCCGGCGACGGCGAGGAGCTGGGCGGACGCCTCGTCGATCGAGATCCTGAGGTCGTCGATGTCGTCGTAGGGGAAGTCGAGGCGCGCGGCCAGGCTCGACGCCACGGCCCGAAGCACATGAACCATCTCGGGTCGCGCCGGCGTCGTGACGACGACCTCGGTATCGCGTTCGTTCTGCATTACGCCCCACCCTATCGCGGCCCGCCGAATACCCCCCGTTTGGGGGACCGAAACGATGCGCCACAGGCGTTTCGGACGCGCGGCGTGCGGGGATACCACGCCCGCGAAGGAGGTGCTGCTCATGGCTGTGGCACATGACCACGACGACGAGGATCGGGTCGTCGTCGAGCGGGATCGCGTGGTGGAGCGCGCGCCCACGCGGACGGTGGCCGGCACGACGGCGCCGAACATCGTCCGTCTGATCCTCACGCTCCTCGGCGCCGCCGGGATGATCGTCGGCGCGTTCCTCGTGTGGGTGAACAACAGTCCGAACGGCGACCTGGTCGGCACGGAGCTGCCGCTGCGGTCCCTGTACCGCCCGGCGTTCGTGGCGACGAACTCGTTCGTCACGTCGCCCGGCGCCGTCATGATCCTGCTCGGGCTGCTCGCGCTTCTCGGCATGGCCGGATGGGGCGGATGGTTGACCCGGATCGCCGGCGCGCTCGGGATCATCGAGCTGGTGCTCGTCGTGATCGAGATGAACCGGGCCGGCCTGGCGCTTCCGAACTCCATCGGCCCCGGGATGTGGGTGGCGCTCGCCGGCAGCGTGCTGGCGCTCGTCGGCGGGTTCTTCAGCATCGCGCCGTATCTCGTCGACCGCGACGACTGAGCGAGCCGATCGGCCAGCGCGCTCCGGGATCCGCGCGGCGCCGTTTCACCGCGCGGATCCCGGGGTACCGGTCGCCCGCCCGAACCGATCGCGAGGAGGCGGCATGCAGGTGTCCGAGGTCATGTCCGAGTCCGTGGCCCTGCGGGCCGTCAGACCGACCGCCCGCCGGGCGTCTCGCACGTACGAGGGCGAGCGGACCTGCGCCGCCGCCGGCTGCAGCACCGTCCTGTCCCGGTACAACTCGTCGAAGCTCTGCTGGCAGCACGAGCCGCTGCATCCCTTCATCCTCCGGATCGAGCGCAAGGACAAGCGCTCGTAGCGTCGACTGCCTCTCACTCGTCGAGCGGCGTGTCGTCGTCGTCCTCGTCGGCGATCGACTCGCGGAGCCGCCGCGACAGCGGCAGCACGAACCACAACGTTCCGTAGGCGAGCGTCATCACGACCGAGACCGCGGCCGCGGCCCTCGCGTCGAACACCAGGTCGGCGATGAGGAAGACGCATCCGGCCACCGCGAGCAGCAGGAAGACCAGCCCGCCGATCGCGGCGACGTTGCCGATCCGGAGCAGCCGCTCCTTGTCCGCCTGCCGGAACCGGATGCGGTGGTACGACGTGGGGGTCATGAGCATCGCCGTCGCGAGCGCCGTCGCCACGAAGGTCGCGAAGTACACGACCTTCTGCTCCTCGGTCAGCTGGCCGAACCGCTGGCTGAAGGGCACGGTCAGCAGGAACGCGAACAACACCTGCACGCCGGGCAACGCGACGCGGAGCTCGTTGAGCAGCTCGATCAGCTCTCGGTCGCGCTTCTCCTTCGGGCTCTCGCCGCGGTCCGGCTCGCCCGGTCCCGGCTCCGGGGACGCGTCGTCCGAGGCGCCGTTCGCGGGGGATCCCATGGCGCGCGTCATACCGCTGATACGCTGCGGCGAAACGCCGTCGGAGGACCTGCGGTCCGTCCCTATACTGTGTCGGTTCCGACGACCGACGCGGCGCGAATCCGGGAGGTGGCGACGATCGACCTCGTACTCGAATCAAGGACGGAGTCCGGCTGGGGCGTCCTCGACGTGAAGGGCGAGGTGGACCTGTACACGTCGCCGCAGCTGAAGGACAAGGTCACCGAGATGATCGAGCAGGGTCAGAGCAAGCTCGTCATCGATCTCACCGACGTCGGCTTCATGGACTCGAGCGGTCTCGGCGTGCTGGTGACCGCGCTCAAGCGCGCTCGCGAGCGCGACGGCCAGCTCGCGCTCGTGGCACCGGAGGGCTCGGTGCACAAGGTTCTCACCATCACCGGGCTCGATCGCGTGTTTCCGATCCACCAGTCGGTCACCGAGGCAACGGCCTCCTGACGAGCGACCGCCCGGCGGAGGCAGACGGCACGTCCGACCGGTTCACGTTGAGCGTTCCGGCGCGCCCCGGGCTCGTCGGCACGCTTCGCGTGTTCGCCTCCGCCGTCGCGCGTCACTACGGGCTGGCCGACGACCTCGTCGAGGACCTCAAGCTCGCGGTCTCGGAGGCCGCGACGGACCCCGTGCAGGCGGTCGCGGGCGGCGACATCTCGCTCGCGATCCGAGCCGACGGCGGCGGCCTCGCGTGCGAGATCCGGAGCCGGTCGTGGGAACGGCGCGCCGGCGCCGAAGGCTCGTATCTTCCCGAGGACGTCGATCCCGCGCTGCTCGACCGCCTGCAGCTCGTCCGCGGGCTGTTCGCGAACGCGGAGCGCTCCGAAGAGTCGGGCGCGATCACGGTTCGGTTCTCGACGGCGTCCCGCGCGGTTACGTAGACCGCGTCAGGCCGAGCGCGCGAAGTCGATCCGGTCCGGTCCCCATTCCGCGAGGAGCCACTGGAGATCGCGGAGGATCGGAATCCGGTAGCGCGCGGAGATGGCGTGCTCGTCCGTGAACGGAAGCGTGGCGTCCTGCGGCACGAACAGCGCGATCGGTCGAGAGCACTCGGCGCGCCAGCCGTGCGTTCCGACGAGCACCCGCCCCCACGCCTCGGCCACGCCGAACACCAACGGGCCGCGGCCGGACAGATCGGGGCTGGTCTGCCACGGAAAGATCTGCTGCGTCTCGCGCGGCGCCTCGACGGGCGGGTCGTGGAGCGCGTAGAAGCCGCAGTCACAACCGAGCACCGGCGGGCCCTCGGAATGGTCGACGGGCTGGCGGCGGCGCACCCACCGACGCGGACGCTGCAGGACGAGGCACCGGGCGCGGTTCTCCTCGGCGTCCCAGCGTGCTCGTCCGTACCACGGAGATTCGAGCCACCCGCCGCGCGCCGCGCGCCACCAGCGGTACCCACGGAAGGCGCCGACGGCGATGTCCCTGCCGAAGTCCTGGATCACTGGATCACGTGTGTGCCGGCTCGCGCGCCGGTGCCACCGGCGCGGTGTCGGGCGCCTCGACCGGCTCCGCGATCGGCATCGGCTCGGAGACCGGTACCACCTCCACCTCTCGGACGATCTCGCCGATGTTCATCCGATCCTCCCGCGCGTCGGTCCTCGGATTGGTGCCTGCAGTTGTACCCACGACCCGAGCGACGAACCGCGCGGGTGAGCGGTCGCGCCCGAACGGGCGACCGCGTTGTCTCGCAGGAGCCTAGACCGAAGGTCGGTCACCCGTCGACGGCCAAAAGGATGCCTTCCCACGGCCGCAGATGTGCGCGTCCGTTCGAACGCTCGTCGGTGCGACCGGGGTCGGTGGCCGCGACCACGGTGCCGTCGGGCAGGTCGACGGTGACCTCGCGTTCGCCGAGCGCCAGCGCCACGACGAGACCGTCGCCGCGCTCGAACACCCACGAGCGGGGCGGGGACGGAACCGTCCTCGCGTCGCCGTTGGCGAGGTCGGAACGGTGGCGCCGCAGCTCGATCAGGTCGCGGACGAGGCACAGGATCGAGCCGGGCGCCTCTCGCTGTGCGCTCACCGGTCCGGTCGCGGGTTGCGCGATCGGGAGCCACGGCTCGACGCCGGGCGGCGTGAAGCCGGCGCCCTCCTCCGCGGTCCACGGCATCGGCGTGCGCCCGCCGTCCCGGCCGGGGTTCGAGGGCCAATGGCGGATGCCGACGGGGTCGCGGATCTGCTCGCGCGCCAGGACGCCGTCGCCGAGGCCGAGCTCGTCGCCGAAGTACAGGAACGGCGTTCCGCGAAGCGTCAGGAGCAGGAACAGCGCCGCTCGGACCTTGCGCTCGTCACCACCGCACCACCGCGCGGCCAGACGACCGATGTCGTGGTTCGAGGCGGTCCACACCGGCCAGCCGCGCCCGGCGAGCAGCGCCTGCGTCTGCTCGACCACCGGCCGAAGGGAATCCGCGTCGAGGCGCGCGGTCGCGAAGGCGAAGTTGAACGCCAGGTGGAGCTCGTCCTCGTTCGGACCGTAGTACGCGGCGAGCGCCGGCAGGTCGACGGCCCACGTCTCGCCGACCAGGATCCGTTCGTTTTCGTATCCGTTCGCGATCCCGCGCCATCGACGAAGAACGTCGTGCACCTCGGGACGGTGCATGTTGTAGACCTGCCGCTGTCCGAGCTCGCGCACTCGCGGATCGTCGTCCTCGACGACGGGCAGGTTGTCGCGCAGCTCGATGTCCTTGACGATCCCGTGCGCGACGTCGATCCGGAAGCCCGCCACCCCGCGGTCGAACCAGAACCGCAGGATCTCGTCGAACGCCGAGCGCACGTGCTCGTTCCACCAGTTGAGGTCCGGTTGCTCGGGCAGGAAGTTGTGCAGGTACGACTGCCCGGTGCGTTCGTCGAACGTCCACGCGGGCCCTCCGAACACCGACAGCCAGTTGTTGGGCGGTGAGCCGTCGGGTTTGGGATCCGCCCAGACGTACCAGGGGCGATGCTCGGCCGAGCGCGACGTCCTCGAGTCGACGAACCACGGATGCCGGTCGCTCGTGTGGTTCGGAACCAGGTCGAGGATCAAGCGGATGCCTCGACGGCCCGCCTCCACGACCAGACGGTCGACGTCCCCGAGCGTGCCGAGCTCGGGATCCACGTCGACGTAGTCGGAGACGTCGTAGCCCCAGTCGGCGTTGGGCGACGGCGTGATCGGGTTCAGCCAGATCCCGTCGACGCCGAGCCACTGCAGATAGTCGAGTCGGTCGATGATCCCCGGGATGTCGCCGACGCCGTCGCCGTTCGAATCGGCGAACGACCGCGGATAGATCTGATACAGCACGCCGTCGCGCCACCAGGCGCGCTCGGTCGGACGTCCGTCGCGTCGGGATGGCGTCATCGCGAGCTACGGTACCCACGTATCGCGGCCTCGGCGCGTGGGTACGGTGCCCGCGTGGACGAGCCGACGAACGGATCGCCGGACGAGACGCTCGACGACCTGTTCGAGCGCTACGAGGCGCTGCCCGCACAGGACGCCGAGCGGGAGAAGCGCGACCTGGTCGACCGGATCGTCGTAGCGGTCGCGGATCGCCTCGCCGACGTCCGCGACGACCGGCGGTACACGGCGGTTCGCGACGCGACGGCGCGGCTTCGTCTGCTCGCTCCCGGCGCCGACGGGTTCGACGACGCGGTCCTCGACCTCATCGACGCCGCGCGTGAGGCGTTCGACCCGGACGATTCGGCCGACGACCGGGCCGGCGTGCGCTCGCCCTCGCGTCTGGAGGCGCTGCGCGAGCCGGACGACGACGACGTGACCGAGGCGTCCGAGGAGTCGTTTCCCGCGAGCGATCCGCCGGGATTCGTCGCCGACGGCGACGGCTCGCGCTGACCGCGGCTCAGAACACGCCGCGGTAGAGCGAACAGCCGCGACAGATGTCGGGGGGATCGTCGGTCAGCAGGCGGCTCCGGAAGTCGCGATACCGCTCGCTCCTCCACACCGCGCCGAACCCGCCCTCGTGCACGTCGCCGATGACCGCCCGATCCTCGCCCATGATCATGCAGCACGGCTGCACCTTGCCGTCGTGGTGCACGTACGACTCCTCCCACGGCCAGAAGCACCCCGGCGTGCCGGGCGTGCGCGGCCGCGTCGCCGCCTCGGTCTTCGGAAGACGCAGACGGACGCCGAGCCGCTCGGCCTCGGCGCGCGCGCGGTCGAACGCCCGTGTCGCCTCGGCCTCGCCGGACCCGTCGACCCACAGCGCCTCTTCGAGCGTGAACGACCGGATCGCGTCGTAGCCCGGAAGTCCCGCGGCGTCGTCGAACGAGTGCGAGAGGTTCTGGACGTGCACGTCGTCGACGCCGGTCTCGGCGGCCAGGCGTACGAACGACGGCAGCTCGCCGACGTTCCGGCGCATCGCGACGAAGATCAAAGAGAGCTCCGGACGGTCCGATCCGAGCTCCCGCTTGGCCTCGACGATCCCGGCCAGGTTGCGGCGGACCCGCTCGAAGCTCGAGCCGTCCCGGATCGATTCATACGTCTCGGCCGTCGCGCCGTCGATCGAGACGTGGAGCCAGTCGAGATGCGCGCGGATCAGTCGCTCGGCGCGCGCGCGTGTGAGCAGCGTCGCGTTGGTGTTGAAGCCGATCGTGATGCCGCGCCCGGTCGCGTACTCGATCATCCGGAACAGATCGGGCGCGAGGAGCGGCTCGCCGAGCCCCTGGAGGGTGATCGCCCGCAGATCGGGCAGCTCGTCGACGACGCGCTTGAACGTCTCGAACGGCATGCTGCCTTCGCGGCGGTTCGGAACGTCGCGATAGCGGACGAGACACATGCGGCAGCGGAGGTTGCACGAGCGCGTCACCTCGAGCTGGATCTCGCGTGGCAGCGGCGGGTCGAGCGTCGTGAGACGCGGGCCCGTCCCGGCGATCGTCACGATGCCGCCTCGACGGTCGGTGCCGACGCGACGCTCGGCCGAGGCGCGCGCTCGCGGTCGGCGAGCAGCCTCGGCAGCCGGACGACGCCGGCGAGCCACCACAGACACACCGCGAACGGCAGGACGACGGACGTCGCGATCATCGTGGCGATCTCCTCACCCGTGCGCGGACCGGGGGCGATGCGCTTCCACGCGAACACGCCCGTGAGCGCGACCCAGCAGGTCACCAGGACGGTGCCGACGACCGTCGCGCCGAGCGCGAGCGCGCACGCCCCGACGACGAACGCACCAACGGTGACGGCGTGCCACGGTCGTCGGCCGATCCCGTGCGTCGGTCCGTCGCCGAGGTCGGGGTGCAGCGCCCGCAACAGCACGTCGTCCGCGTTGCCGCGCTGGAGACGAACGCTGACCCAGGCGTCGGTCGGCCGCACCGGATGTCGCGCGGAGCGTCGCCCGTACATCAGCCGCAGCCCGAGCGCCTGGACGCGAAGCGCCAGATCGGTGTCCTCTCGATACGCGCGCGGGAACCGCTCGTCGAACCCGCCGACGCGCTCGAGGACGTCGCGCCGGTACGCGAGGTCCGCCGTGATCCACGGGGCGCGCTCCAGCGCCGCGACGTTCCGCTCCCAGTCGGTCGGTCGCCGGTGCGCCGGTAGCGGCACGGTGATCGATCCCTGGACGCCGGCGACGTCCGGGGCGGCCCGGCGCAGGTCTCGCCCGAGCGCCGTCAGCCATCCGGGGCCGGGCTCGACGTCGTCGTCGACGAAGGCGATCCACGGCGCCGCGCCGGCGCGCCATCCCGCGTTACGTGCCGCGGCAGGGCCTCGCCCGCCCGAGGCGACGATCTCGAGTCGCGCGCGCAGCGCCGGCGTCATGGGCGGAAGCGGCAGCGGACGCGTGCGATCGGTGCGATCGTCGACGACGATCAGCCGCTCTGGAACCCGGCCGCCGTCGCGGTCGAGGATCCGCACGAGCGTCGCGAGCGACGGACGGCCGACGGTCGGGATGACGACGTCGAACGCGACGTCCTGACCGGACATGGCGACGCCCTACCCCGCACGGCCGCACCGTACGCCCCGTGGCGCGGTTTCCGTCCGTCGGGGCGCGGGTAGCAGCGCTCGAGCGCGTCGCCGGCGCGGCGGACATAAGGCAATCGAGGCGTTCCTGCCGTTCGTTCCGGCCGTTCGAGTGGAGGGGGGTTGCGATGGAGCTCGGATACTTCCTGTCGTCGGAGGAGCATCTGCCGAACGACATGGTTCGCAGCGCGAAGGCCGCCGAGGACGCGGGCTTCACGTTCGCGATGATCTCGGACCACTACCACCCGTGGCTGGACGATCAGGGGCAGAGCCCGTTCGTCTGGTCCGTCATCGGCGGGATCGCCACCGCGACCGAGCGGCTCTCGCTGACGACCGGCGTGACGTGCCCGACCATGCGGATCCATCCCGCGATCATCGCCCAGGCCGCCGCGACGGCCGGCGCGATGATGCCCGGTCGTTTCTCGCTCGGCGTCGGATCGGGCGAGAACCTCAACGAGCACATCCTCGGCGACGCGTGGCCGTCGGCGGCGGTGCGCCTCGAGATGCTCGAGGAGGCCGTCGAGGTCATCCGCAAGCTGTGGGAGGGCGGGTACACGTCGCACCGCGGCGTCCACTACCTGGTCGAGAACGCGCGGATATACACGCTGCCCGAACAGCTGCCGCCGATCCTCGTCGCCGCCGCCGGACCGGAGGCCTCGCGCCTGGCGGCGTCGATCGGGGACGGGTTCGTCGGCGTCTCCCCGGATCCGGGAGGCGTCAAGACGTTCCTGGAGAGCGGCGGCACGGGACCGCGGTACGGGAAGGTGACGGTCTGCTGGGGGGACGACGAGCGCGACGCCGTGCGAACCGCGCACCGGACGTGGCGGAACTCCGCGGTGCCCGGGCAGGCGAGCCAGGAGCTGCCGCTCCCGATGCACTTCGAGCAGGTCTCGGAGCTGGTGACCGAGGACATGATCGCCGAGTCGATCGTCTGCGGGCCGGACGTCGATCGGCACCTCGAGGCGATCAGATCGTTCGCCGACGCCGGCTACGACCACGTGGCGGTCCATCAGGTCGGGCCGGACCAGGACGGCGCTATCCGGTTCTACCGCGAGCGCGTCATGCCGCGACTCTCGGAGGTCGACGCGGCCGCGTGACGCGCCGCGTGCCTTGCGGTGCGGGCGTGATGCGGCGCGCGCCTACGCCGCATACCTCCCGCGCGAAGGGGTAGAAGCAGCGGACCGGGGATCCCTGCGGGAGGTGGTCGTTTGTCCAGTCGTCCGCGCGTGCTGACCTGGCACGTGCACGGCAGCTACCTCGCGTACCTGGCGCGGGGCGACTACGACCTGTTCCTGCCCGTGCGCCCCGATCGAGCGCATCCGTACGGCGGTCGCACGTCGGCGTTCGACTGGCCGGACTCGGTCCACGAGATCCCGGTCGACGAGGTCCCGCGTGCGCGGTTCGACTGCGTGCTGTACCAGACACGCGCCAACTACCTCGAGGACCGATTCGCGATCCTGTCCGCCGAGCAACGGCGCCTGCCGCAGATCTACCTGGAGCACGATCCGCCGCTCGAGCATCCCGCGCAGACCAGGCACGTCGTCGACGATCCGGACGTCCTGCTCGTCCACGTCACGCACTTCAACGATTTGATGTGGGACGCCGGTCGAACGCCGACGCGCGTGATCCGTCACGGCGTCGTGGCTCCCGACGACGTCGCGTGGACCGGTGAGCTCGAGCGCGGCCTGACCGTCGCGAACAACCTCTACCGCCGCGGCCGCCGCACCGGCCCCGATGTCTTCGACCGGGCGCGTGCGGAGGTGCCGCTGGACCTGCTCGGGATGGGATGGCAGGACGGTGACGGCATCGGTGAGGTGCCGCTTCGCGAGGTGCCCGCGCTCGCCGCGCGCTACCGCTTCTTCTTCAATCCGATCCGTTACACGAGCCTCGGCCTGGCGGTGTGTGAGGCGATGATGCTCGGCATGCCGACGGTGGCGCTCGCGACGACGGAGCAGCCCGCGGTCCTGGAGGACCTCGTCACGGGGTTCGTCGATACCGACGTCGAGCGGCTCATCGTCGGGATGCGCGCGCTCCTCGACGATCGATCGCTCGCCGAGCGGATGGGCGCGGCCGCTCGGGAGCGCGCGCGAGACCTGTTCGGTCTCGAGCGGTTCGTGGCCGAATGGGAGCAAGTGTTCCGCGACGCGATCGGCATGGGCGGCGTCGGCCCGGGCGAGGCCGTCGGAACGTCGCGCGACCGCGAACCGATGGGGAGCGCGGCATGACGCGCGATCTGGCCGACCTCGTTCGCGACCTCACCGGGCTGAACGTCGTCGTGATCGGCGACGCGATCCTCGACTCGTATCTCATCGGGACGGCCGATCGGATCTGCCGGGAGGCGCCCGTTCCGATCGTCGCGCTCGGCGACCGGGTCGACGCGCCCGGCGGCGCGGGCAACGCCGCCGTCAACGCGGCGGCGCTCGGCGCGAACGTCCGGTTCCTCGCCGTGGTCGGCGACGACCGCGAGGGGCGCGTCCTCGCGCGCTCGCTCGTCGCCCGCGGGGTGCCGGCAGACGACCTGTTGCACGATCCGACGCGCGAGACGCTGTCCAAGAACAGGCTCGTCGCCAACTCGCAGATCTTGGTCCGCTTCGACCGCGGAACCACGGAGCCGGCCGCGCCGGCGACCGAGGCCGAGCTGGTCGTGCGTCTGCGGAGCGCCTTCGCCGCGGCCGACGCCGTGCTCGTGTCGGACTACGGATACGGCGTGCTGACCCCGGCGGTCATCCGAACGCTCGCCGAGTTGCAGGCCGAGTCGCCCACCGTGGTCGTCGTCGACGCGAAGTATCCGCAGCGGTTCCGCGACGTCGGCGTCACGGCCGTCAAGCCGAATCACGAGGAGGCGGTCCGGATCCTCGGCCTCGCGCCGCAGCACGGCCCGGCCCGCGCGGCGACGATGGAGGCCAACGCGACCGACCTGTTCGACATCACGGGCGCCCGTCTCGTCGTGGTGACGCTCGACGTCGACGGCGCGATCCTGCTCGAGCGCGACCGCCCGCCCTACCGCACGTACGCCCGGCCGTCCTCGAACGCCAAGGCCACGGGCGCCGGCGACACGTTCACCTCGGCGCTCGCGCTCGCGCTCGGAGCCGGAGCCGGTTCCGTTGCCGCGGTCGAGCTGGCGTCGCACGCCGCCGCGGCCGTCGTCGAGCGCGACGGAACGTCGACCTGCTCATCGACCCAGCTGCTCGAGCGCGTCGGCGGCCTCGAGGCGGTCGTGTCCGACTGGGACGCGATCGAGCGCCTCGCTGCGGCCTACCGGCGCGACGGACGCCGCATCGTGTTCACGAACGGCTGCTTCGACATCCTGCACCGCGGCCACATCACGTACCTCAACCAGGCCAAGGAGCTCGGCGACGTGCTCGTGGTGGGTCTGAACTCCGACGACGGCGTCCGGCGGCTGAAGGGTGCCGAGCGCCCGATCAACCCGCTCGGCGATCGCGCCGACGTGCTGGCGGCGCTGTCGTGCATCGATCACATCGTTGCGTTCGACGAGGACACGCCGGTCCGCCTGATCGAGCGCATCCGGCCGGACGTCTTCGTGAAGGGCGGCGACTACCGTCCCGACATGCTGCCCGAGGCGCCGGTCGTGGAGGCGCTCGGCGGCGTCGTGCGCATCCTTCCGTACGTCGAGGACCGCTCGACCACCGGCATCATCCAGCACATCCGGGGGACGGCGGGGCCGGACGTCGATCTGCGACAGGAGCTCCGAACCGGCACCTGAGGCGCGGCCGCGGGTTCGCGTCCGGACCGCTCAGGACGCGATGGGCGCGCCGGTCGCCAAGCCGAGCAGATCGAGCGCCTCCGCGACGACCGCCCGAGCGCCGGGCCAGTCGGTCCGCGTTCGAACGACGACGCGGTGCAGCTCGCGATCCAGCGGCCCCCACCGCGCGGGATCGGCGACGGTGAAGACGACGATGCTCGGCGTCGCGACCGCGTCGGCGACGTGCGCGACGCCGGTGTCGTTGCTCACCACCAGGGCCGCGGCCTCGACGAGCGCGAACAGACCGCCGAGCGACGTCTGCCCGGCGAGATCGATCGCGGGCCGCCGCATCGCCGCGATCGTCGCGTCGACCGCGTCGCGCTCGGCGTCGGTGCCGGTCAGGACGACGGGGAGGTGCTCGGCGACGGCGTCGGCCACGGCGGCGAACCGGTCCGCCGGCCAACGCCGCGCCGGCGTGCTCGAGCCGGGATGGACGATCGCGTACCTCTTGCGGTCGAGCGTGCCGGCCGGCCCGCGCGCGACCTCGTTGCGGTCGCGATCGAGCACCCGGAGCTCGAGCCGGTCGCCCGCTTGCGGAACGCCGACGGCGCGGAGGACGTCGAGCGCGCCGCGGCGCTCGCTCACCCGGTCGTCGAACGGAACGAACGTCTCCGGATCGGGGACGAACGAGCCCGGCTCGAACCGCCCCGCGGTGGCGCGCGCGCCGAGGAGCGCCACGAACGCGTTCGTCACGGTTCCGCTCCCGTGGAGCTGTATCGCGAGGTCCGCCGGATCGGCGTTCGACTCGGCGAGGAAGCGCACGATCCGAGCGGCGTCGACGTCCCGCTCGGGAACGCCGGGCCAGCCGGGAAACTCGACGACGTCGTCGACGTAGCCGGAAAGGCGTTCGACGAGCGCGCGTGTCCACGGCAGCGCGATGAGCTCGATGCGCGCCCGCGGCCAGGCCCGCCGCATCGCGCGGAAGGCCGGAACGGCGAGGAGCAGGTCGCCGAGCTGGAGCGCCCGGAGCACCTGGACGCGCCTCGGCGTCCCGTCCATGGAGGCGTCAGACCTCGCGCGCCGCGGCGGGGTCGAGCGTCGAGGCGTCCGCCTCCCGATGCTCGTGGTCGACGTCCTCGACGCGCGCGAGGAACCCGGCGAGCTCCTTCACCGCCGGCGCGTGCTCGGGCGATCGACGCCGGAAGTCCACGAGGTGATCGCACACGTCGGCGAACGTGATCCGTTCGTGGCCGCGCTTGTCGCGCAGGAGCTCGACGCCGTCATCCACGCGGGCTCGATATCCGCGCGCTGCGGTTCGCAAACCGTTCGGTCGGCGTTGCGGGAGAGTGACGAACGGCCGCCGCGGGTATCTGCGGTGCGAACGAACGGCCGCACGGCGCGACCGCCGCGAGAGGGGAGTTGATGCCCGCATGAAGCTCCTGTTCACGGCCTGTGAGAAGTGCGGCGCGCCGAGCACCTCGGCCTTCGGCGTGTGCCCCGACTGCGAGAGTCGCCAGGTCGCGGCTCGCGTCGCGGCCAAGCGGCGGATCCGCGAGCAGGAGGTCCGTCCCAAGCGCGCCGCCTGATCACCAGAGGAGCCCGAGTTTTTTCTGCGGCGATGTTTACCGCCCACGCCGGAGGATAAGGGTGCGGGGCGATGCGGTGAGCGAGCCGCGCTGCCGGAAACTTCTGGCGCCGAGACACGCAACGTGAGCATCGCGAAGGCCCCCCCGCTCCGGCCGCCCACGTGGCGGCCGGAGCCCCTTCTTTTCCAGCCCTTTCCTGGCCCGGATGCCCGCCCCGGTCCGGCCACGGATCGTCGTTTGACTCCGAGACGCGCGGGGAAGCGTTTGTGCAGCAACGGCCGGGGGTAGACGTCGTTCGACTCAGCCGCTTCGGATGCTCGCCGAAGGCGATCCACCCCTCTGATCCGTCCGGGGGTGAATCGTGTCCGGGACCCGAACATCCGACAGCGACAACCAGTTCTCGAATTCCGAGAACGACGCCAAGAATGATCAGCCGTCCAGCACGCAGGAGGCCAACGCCCAGGCCGAGCAGGAGCGACGGCACGGCAACCCGCTGCAGAAGGTGGTTCACGCCGTCGACGACACGCAGGCGCGGACGCCGATCCTGGCGTTCCCGCTCGCGGTCGTGAAGAAGTTCGGCGACGACGACGGCGGCAACCTCGCCGCGCTGATCGCGTACTACGGCTTCCTGTCGATCTTCCCGCTGATGCTCGCGCTGACCACGGTGCTCGGCTTCCTGTTCGAGAACAACAGCAAGTTCCGCGACAGCATCACGAACTCCGCGCTGCAGCAGTTCCCGGTCCTCGGCCCGCAGCTGCAGCAGAAGTCGCTGTCGGGGAGCTGGTTCGCGCTGATCCTCGGGCTCGCCGGAGCGATCTGGGCCGGGATGGGGGTTCTGAACGCGGCGCAGAACGCGTTCAACGCGATCTGGGACGTTCCGCGCGTCGATCGTCCGAACTTCATCGTCCGCACCGCGAAGGGCCTGCTGATGCTCCTCGTCGCCGCGGCCTTCCTCGTCCTGTCGGGGTTCCTGTCGGGCGTCGGGCAGGGCTCGAGCGGCGTGTCGGTGCTGCAGGTCATCTCGATCGTCGGGTCCATCGTCGTCAACTTCGTCCTGTTCGCCGCGGCCTTCCGCATCCTCACGAGCGCCGACGTCTCGTGGGGGGACGTCGCTCCGGGGGCCGTCGTCGCGGCGATCGCGTGGACCGTCCTGCTGCTCGTCGGGCAGTGGTTCGTGCAGAGCCGGATCCAGGGCGCCTCGGACGTGTACGGAACGTTCGCCGTCGTGATCGGCCTGCTCGCGTGGCTGTACCTCGCGTCGCAGATCACGCTGTTCGCGGCCGAGATCAACGTCGTTCGCGCCGAGCACCTGTGGCCGCGGAGCATCACCAACCCGCCGATCCGCCCGGCCGACGAGCGCTCGTTCGCGCGTCAGGCCAAGGAGCAAGAACGGGTTCCGCCACAGGACGTCGAGGTCGACTACTCCGACGATCGGCGCCGCGCCGGCTGACGTTCGGCGACGTTCGCGCCGACGTTCCGGCCTCGGGTGGGTCGGGTATCGACACACACGAGGGCCACGGCGCTCTCGGAACGGAAGGAGTTCGATCGATGGAGCGAGTCGAGAAGAGCATCGAGGTCGACGTCCCCGTCCGCGTCGCGTACGACCAGTGGACGCAGTTCGAGGAGTTCCCGCGGTTCATGGAGGGCGTCGAGTCGGTGACGCAGATGACCGGCGAGACGGTCCACTGGGTGGCCGAGATCGCGGGCAAGCGCAGGGAGTGGGACGCGCACATAACCGAGCAGCAGCCCGACAAGGTGATCGCGTGGATGGGGTTCGGCGACGTCGACAACATGGGCCGCGTCTTCTTCGAGCCGGTCGACGCGAACCGCACCAAGGTGAACGTCGCGATCGACTACGAGCCGGACGGTGCGCTCGAGAAGGTCGGCGACGCGCTCGGCGTCGTCGGCCGACGTGTCGACGGTGACCTGCGCCGGTTCAAGGAGTTCATCGAGTCGCGCGGTGCGGAGACCGGCGCGTGGCGAGGCGAGATCCACGACGGCACGGCGCGGGACCCCGGTACGTCGTCGCACACCCTCGGCGCGACCGGCACCGAGGGCTCGACGAACCCGTACGGCGCCTAACCACCACCTGAACGAAACAGCGACGGCCACTAGTCCGGTGCGGACTAGTGGCCGTCCTGCTGCTCTCTCGGCAGGCACAGGCCGCCCTCATACCGGATCGTCATCGGTCGTGATGGTGCCGTCACCGGGAGCGGAGGTCGTGACGTCAAGGTCGTCGCGTGACGTCGTAGCCGCCGGCGGGCAGGATGCGAGTACCCGCGGCGGCGCGGTTCAGGCGGCGGGCGTGGGGTCCGGCTTTGAACCGCGGAGCATCTCGGCGACGGTCCCAGTCGTCGCGAACAGCGGACGAACGACCGCGGCCGACAGCCGGCGGCGGCACCGCGTGCAGAACGCCTTCGACCCGTCGAGGGCCGAGAGCAATCGCAGCGATCCGCACTCGGGGCACCGGTTCATGGCCGACGCTTACCCCCGCGCCCACCTGCGGAAACGGCGTCGATCAGCGCTTGCGCCGGCGACCGAACAGGAAGCCGGCGGCGACGAGGGCTCCGCCGACGACCCCGCGGTGCTCGGCCAGCCAGACCTGCGGTGCAACGGCGTGCGCCTGGTCGTCGAACCGTCCGTGCGCTCCGCGGTCGCCCGGCAGCGCCTTCCAGAGGTTCGACGGGCGGTCGCCGGGATCCGGCTGCGCGGTCATCTGCGCCTTGTAGCCGACGCGCGCCAGGTAGTGATCGAGCAGGCCGGGGACGACGCGGTTGGCCATGATGCCGAGCGCGTTCCGACCGCCGACCCAGACCTCCTTCCGGGGATGCATCGCGGCGTGCACGATCGCATGCGCGACGACCTCGGGCTGGTAGATCGGCGGAACCGGCATCGGCATCCGCGGCATCTTCGAGAGCGACCAGTCGAACTGCGGCGTGTTCACGGCCGGGAGCTGCACGAGCGGGATCCGCACGTTCGAGCGGTTGTGGAGCAGCTCGACTCGGACGGCCTCGGTGAGGCCCTCGATCGCGTGCTTGGCGGCGCAGTACGCCGACTGGAGCGGGATCGAGCGTTCGGCGAGCGCCGAGCCGACCTGCACGACGACGCCGGAGTCGCGCGGGACCATCCGCGCGAGCGCCGCCCGTGTTCCATTCGCATAGCCGAGATACGTGACGCGCGTCACCTGCTCGAACTCCTCGGGCGAGATGTCGAGGAACTCACCGAACACGGAGACCATCGCGTCGTTCACCCAGACGTCGATCGGGCCGAGGCGGCGTTCGATCTCATCGGCCGCCTGCTCGACCTCCTCCGCGTTCGAGACGTCGGTCGGCACCGCGAGCGCGCGGCCGCCCATCGCGACGATCTCGTCCGCCGCGGCGTCGAGGCCGTCGTGACCGCGAGCGAGCAGACCGACGTCGTATCCGAGCTCGCCGAACCGCCGTGCGACGGCGCGTCCGACGCCGGCCGACGCGCCGGTGACGACGGCGACGCCGCGCGCGGGGCGGTCGGACGTCGGGTCGGATTCCTCGCTCGTACGCACGGCCATCGTGCTCGTCCTTCGGGCTCGTTCCGGAGTTCGTGTCGCCGCCGGTGCGGCGCACGCCGATGTGGCGTGGCTACCCGAGCGAGTGGGGCGACAAACCGGCAGCCGTTTGTGCCGTGGTGGCGGCGGGAACCGTCCGCGCATGTCGAGCGACCCGATGCGCGAGCGCGATCACGAGCACCGCCTCGAGCGCCGCACCGGGCGTCGGATCCTGATCGCCGGCATCCTCGGAACCGTCGGCGGGGCGGTCCTCGGACTCGTCGTCGGCGCGATCATCTTCGAGCCCGGCAACGTCGCGTTCTGGACCATGGGCGTCGCTGGGGCGATCCTCGTCGGCGGGATCGCGATGGTGCAGGGCGGTTTCGCGGGGCTCGAGGCGACGGATCCCGGCCACGAGCCGTCGAACGTCACGGATCCGCTGCGCGACGACCGCGACCTCACCTCGACAGAGCCCGAGACGCCGGCCTGGCGCGACGACGTCGACGGGCCCGACGCGCGCGGCTGATCCTTCGCGGCTGATCGGGGCCGCGGCTGCTCCGGGGCGCTACAGCGTCGGCGGCGTCGTCGGCGGCGGCGGGCCCGACGTCCCGAAGCACGACGCCACGTCGTCGCGTCGTCGAACGTGCGATCGCCCGGCAGCACACCGGCGAGCCACCGCGCCTGCTCGGTGTCGACCTCCGGATCACGTGAGACGGCATCGAGCACCCGGTCGGCGGTCGCCGGATACGCGATCCGGTCCAGCGCGCGCCGGAGCGGGTGGTCGTCGTCGATCGTGCCGAACGGCGTCTCGACGACACGGGGCTCTGCCGCGTCGAAGCGCGGGGTGGCCGGGTCGCCCTCGGTCACACGGGTCCGATCAACGCCAGCACGCCGACTCCGTTCGATCTCGGAAGTGGTACGGGTGGTTCGAGCCGTGGCTACCCATGCCCGTCGGACGGCAATCGGCACGCTTCGCTCACAGGGAGTGCGTTGGACGGTGATCGAGAAGCGGCGCGTCAGCAGTCGAGCTCGAACCAGACGCGTGTCCGGCCGTCGGAGCGATCGACGCCCCACCGGTCGGCGACGCGTCCGACGAGGAACAGGCCCCAACCCGAGCCGGCGCCGGCGGCGGGGCCGCTCTGCGGCGCGCGGAAGCCGGGGCCGTCGTCGAGGATCTCGGCGCGCACGGAATCGCTCTTCGCCACGACCCGCACCTCGACGGCGTCGCGCGGTCCGAGCCCCGCGTGCCGCACGCTGTTCGTGACGACCTCGCTCACCAGCAGTCGGAGATCGTCGAGCAGCTCGTCCTTCACCGTTCCGCGGAGCTGCTCCAGCCGGGCGCGCGCGGTCGCCACCGAGTCCGCGGACGGTGCCAGCTCGACGTCGATCTCACGCACCGCGGTCACGACTCGATCTGCTCCTGCCCGCCGACACCGTCGACGAACTCGAGCCGGCGGTCGAGGAGCGTCAGCTCGAACACGCGCTGCACCCCCGGCGGCCCGGCGACGAGCATCAGCCTCGTGCCGTTCGATCGTGCGCGTGCGTCGGCCGCGAGGATCACCCGCAGGCCGCTCGAGTCCATGAACGACAAGCCGCGCATGTCGAGCAGCACCGCGCGCCCCTCGCCCTGGATCCGCACGAGCGTCCGCTCCAGATCCGGCGCGGTCGACAGGTCGAGATCCCCGGCCACCGAAACGGTCGCCGGTCGGTCGTCCGAGCCGCTCACCTGCACGTCGAGCGCCATCAGTCCACCACCTTCGCTACGAGGACGGCGAGGTCGTCTGCGGGCTCGTTGGGTCGGAACGCGACGACGGCCTCCTCGATCGCGCCGGCGACCTCGTCCGGAGGCCGCCCCGCCGTCTTGCGGAGCACGTCCGCGAGGCGCTGCGTACCGAACTCCTCGCCGTCGCGCTGCTCGTCGGTCACGCCGTCGGTGAACATCACAAGCGCGTCGCCCGGCCTGAGATCGACGGTGGCGTCGCTCAGCTCGACGTCGGGGAACACGCCGAGGAGCGTGCCCGGCCGGCCGACGAACTCCACGCTGCCGTCGGCGCGAACGACGGCGGGCAGCGGATGGCCGCCGAGACAGACCGTCAGACGCGCGCCGTCGGTCGCCCGCCGCATGCGCACGTACGCGACCGTGCAGAACCACTGTTCGGCGAGGCGCTGGTGCAGAGCGGTGTTGAGCGTCTGGAGGACGTCGCTCGGCTTGCGCTCGCGCATCGCGGCCGTCCGGATGGTGTGGCGCGCCGCGCCCATGAGCGCCGCCGCCTTCGGTCCCTTGCCGCACACGTCGCCGATCACGAACGCGTACGCGCCGCCGCCGACGTCGAACACGTCGTAGAAGTCGCCGCCCACCTCGACGCCCCGGCCCGCGGCGCGGTACCGCGCCGCCAGGCGGACGCCCTCGATCGCGGGCAGCGGGCCGGGCAGGAGGCTCTGCTGCAGCGTCTGCGCGATGTGGTCGCGCTCGCCGTACAACCGCGCGTTGTCGAGCGCGAGCGCGGCGCGTCCGGCCACGTCCTCGGCCAGCCGGAGATCCTCCTCGTCGTAGCTTCGTCCGGACTCGGCCCACACGAACTGCATGGCGCCGAGCGTCTGCCCGCGGGCGATCAGCGGAACGATCATCAGCGAGGTGATGTCGAGCTCGTGGACGATCTCGAGGATGTCGGGATCTTCGGCGGCCGCGGCCTCCATCTGCTCCATGGGAACGAACGGGTGCAGCTCGGAGCGGCCCGTCCGGATGACGTTCGGCACGCCCTGCTCGGCCGCGAGGTCGACGGGGAAGCGCTCGCGGAGCTCCTGCGCCCATCGGACCTTGGCGGGGTCGACGTGCGCGACCGCGATCAGGCGGATCGTGCCGTTGGGCTCGAGGAGGTCAATGCTGCACCAGTCCGCGAGCTCGGGAACGGCAAGCGAGGTGACCCGCTGCAGCGTCGCTTCGTAATCGAGCGTCGAGGCGAGCTCGCGGCTGGCGTCGGCCAGGAACCGCTGCGCGCGCTCGTGCTTGCGTTCCGCGGTGACGTCGCGGAAGAAGGAGACGCGTCCGTACCACCTGCCCGCGTCGTCTCGGAGCGGCGTGCTGAACCGCTCGACGACCCGGCCGTCGAGGAATCGGATCTCGTCGCGGACCTCGTCGTCGGGTCGGTCCCAGAGCGACGTCACGCGCTCGATGACATCGTCCGCGTCGACGAGCGAGGGACGGAGCTGCTCGAGCAGCTCCTCGCGCGGCGTCCCGCGGATCATCTCGTCGGTGATGTCCATCACCTGCAGGAACCGACGGTTCCACGACAGCATCCGTCCCTCGGGATCCATGACGAGGATGCCCTCGTCGGAGGCCTCGGCCTGCTCCTCGAGCAGCAGCGTGCGGAAGCGGAGCTCCTCCTCGGTCTGCTTGAGGTCGGTGACGTCGTGGAAGACGTTGACGACGAACTGGACGTTGCCGCCGTCGTCGAGCAGCGGAGAGGAGCGGACGAACCGCCACGACTCCACCTCGGCGCCGATCGTGCGGACCCGGAGCAGGAGCTCGGCCGACGGCTCGCCGGCCAGAACGCGTCGGCCGGGCAGCTGCTCCTGCTCGATCGGATCGCCGTCCTCGGCCAGCATCTCGAACCGTCCCACGATCTCGTCGACCGGCGCCGCGAGGAACGACGCGGCGTCGGGAAATCCGGACAGCTGCGCGGCCGCGTCGTTCGCGTAGATGAGGCGTCCGGTCGGATCCTGGATCGTGATGCCGTCGGCGCTCGCCTGCGTGATGATCTGCAGCTGGTCGCGCGCGCGTTCGAGCTCGCGCTCGAGGGCGACCTGGCCGGTGATGTCGCGCGCGATCGTCGCCGCGCCGACGATCTCGCCGGAGGAGTCGCGGACCGGCGAGATCGACAGCCACACGTCGAGGAGTCGCCCGTCGCGGGTGATCCGCTTGGTGCGGAAGTCGCGGATGTCCTCGCCGCGTCGCAACCGCTCCATGATGACGTGGTCGATCTCCTCCTTGCGCGGCTCGTCGGGCGCGAGGATCGACACGTGCTTGCCGATGACCTCGTCGGCACGGTAGCCGTACATCCGCTCCGCCGCCTTGTTCCACGACAGCAGGATGCCGTCGAGCGTCTTCGCGAAGATCGCGTCGTTCGAGCTCTCGACGATCGCGGCGAGCTCCGCCGGCGTCGATCCGAGCAGTCCTCCGATCCTCGGACCGACCTCGCGGAGCACCGAGACGTACAGACCGTCGGGCGTCGCGAACGCCCGCCCCTCGGCGCCGATCGTCGTGCCGTCCTTGCGACGCAGCTCGAGCTGGCCCCGCCACGCGCCCTCGTCGACGAAGCGCCGGAACGTGACGTCCGCCGCGTCGGCAGGGACGACGAGCACGTCGGGGACGCGGAGGGCGCAGAGCTCCTCCTCCGTGTAGCCGAGAAGTCGTTCCGCCGCGCGGTTGGCGGCGACGTACCGAGCGTCCGTGTCCGTCACCAGGACGGCGTCGGGCATCGAATCGAAGATGTCGCGATAGGGGAGCCCACGGCGCGGCGACGCGACGTGGTCGTCGCTCCAGGATTCCTCGCCCCCACCCGGCATCGCCATCGGACCGAGCGAGGATAGCGCCGGTCGCCGGGCTCGCGGAAGCATGTTCGAAGCCGCGTCGTGTGGGGAACCCTCGAAGGGAGCGGCCCGCCTCGCGGCCGCCGCCGGAACCGCGAAATGAGGAGGACGACATGGGCAGCTCGACCGAGGACCGCGCCGAGGGGCGCTGGGACGAGACGAAGGGCAAGGTCAAGGAGGCCGTCGGCGACGCGACGGACAACGAGCGGATGGAGCGGGAGGGCAAGACCGACCAGGTCCGCGGCAAGGGTGAGCAGGCTAAGGGCCACGTCAAGGACGCCGCGCAGAACGTCAAGGACGGCGTCAAGGACGCGTTCGACGACTGACCACACGAGCGAACGGAGGCAGCGCCATGCGGATACGCGGCATGTTGTTCGGCGCGGCCGTCGGTGGGGCGATCGTGTACCTGTTCGATCGGGAGCGGGGCGGCGATCGCCGCGCCCGTCTGCTCGATCAAGGGATGACGACCGCTCAGCGTGCGTCCGACCGCCTCGGTGATCCGAGCCGGTCGTTCGGCGTGCCGAGCGTGGTCGTCACTCGCATCCAGGCGGTTCGGTCGCGGTTCTCGCCGCTCGATGACCCGATGCTCTCCGGCGGCATGGACGTCGCGGACGACGCAACGCTCGTCGACCGGATCCGCAGCGAGGCGCTCGGCGACTCGCGGATCCCGGCCGGCGAGGTCCACGTCGACGTCGCGGACGGCGTCGCGACGCTGCGCGGCGAGCTGCCGGATCCCGGGCTGATCGAGGAGATCGTCGAGCGAACCCGCGCGGTTCGCGGGGTGGTCGGCGTCGAGAACCTTCTCCATACACCGGCGCAGGAGCCGGCCAAGAACAAGCGGGCGGCGATCCGCGCGAGCGACAAGGCCGCGGAGTCCACGCCGCCCACCGGAGAGGCGATCGAGTAGCGGCGGCGGTTCGATGCGTTGTGCCGCAAGGGCGCGGCGGGCCTCGGGCCCGCCGCGTCGCTGTTTCTCCCGTTCGCGGCCGGGGTAACGACGGCGCGAGGCGCCGGGGTCGCATCGCCGCGTGCCCACCTGCGCGCCAACGGTCGGCGACGGCCACGACGGACGAAAGGAGCCGAGCCTCGTGCCCAAGCGGATCGCGTTGATCAGCGAGCACGCCTCGCCGCTCGCCGTCCTCGGCGGTGTCGACGCCGGCGGCCAGAACGTCTACGTCGGGCAGCTCGCGCGGCACCTCGTGCAGATCGGCTACGACGTCGACGTGTTCACGCGGCGGGACGGCGAGGCGCTGCCGGAGGTCGCCGAGTGGGTGGACGGCGTCCGCATCGTCAACGTTCCGGCCGGTCCGCCGGAGCCGATCGCCAAGGAGCGGCTGCTGCCGCTGATGGACGACTTCGCCGCGAACGTGATTGGGTTCTGCAGGCGTCAGCCGGAGCCGTACGACCTCGTGCACGCGAACTTCTGGATGTCGGGGCTGGTCGCGTGCGAGGTCAAACGCGTGCTCGGCATCCCGTTCGTGATCACGTTCCACGCGCTCGGTCGCGTACGCCGCGCACACCAGGGGGACGCCGACACGTTTCCGGACGAGCGGTTCGCGATCGAGGAGCGCGTGATCCGGGAGTGCGACCAGATCGTCGCCGAGTGCCCGCAGGAGGAGGAGGACCTGATCCGCTTCTACAACGCGGATCCGGCCAAGATCTCGATCATCCCGGCGGGGTTCGATCCCGGCGAGTTCTGTCCCATGAGCAAGGAGCTCGCGCGCGCGGCGCTCGGCCTGTCCGACGAGTGGACCGTCTTGCACGTCGGCCGGATGGTGCCGCGCAAGGGCGTCGACAACACGATCCGCGGGTTCGCGCGCATGCTCGCCCGCAGCGGCGTGGGCGGACGCCTGATCGTGGTGGGCGGCGACCCGACCGACGACGGACGCGAGGCTCCCGAGATCGCGCGGCTCCGCCGCGTCGCGGTCGAGGAGGGCGTCGCGGACCGCGTGACGTTCGCCGGGCCGGTCGGCCGCGACCGTCTGAAGTACTACTACGGCGCCGCCGACGTCTTCGTGACCACGCCGTGGTACGAGCCGTTCGGTATCACGCCGCTCGAGGCGATGGCGTGCGGAACGCCGGTCGTCGGCTCCAACGTCGGCGGCATCAAGTTCAGCGTCCGCGACGGCGAGTGCGGATACCTCGTCGCGCCGAACCAGCCCGACATGCTCGCCGAGCGGCTCGCCCACCTGTACCGGCATCCGCGGCTGGTGTCCGTCTTCCGCCGTCAGGCGATCAACCGCGCCAACGACCTGTTCACGTGGCGCAACGTCACCAACGAGATGGCCGCGCTGTACGAGCGGCTGCTGACCTCGGGCTCGATGCGCGTGCCCGAGGACGCCGACGAGCTCGTCGCCATCGACCGCGGCTTCGACGCCGCGATCGCCGCGCTGGAGGAATCGAAGCGGCTCATCGGTCCGGCGGTGCTTCGGGCCGTCGCGGAGATCGCCGACGGGCTCGCGAACGGCGGCAAGCTGCTGATCTGCGGCAACGGCGGCAGCGCGGCCGAGTCGCAGCACCTGGCCGCCGAGTTCGTCGGCCGGTTCAAGCGCCCCGACCGCGCCGGGCTGCCGGCGATTGCGCTCACCGCGGACACGTCGGTGCTCACGGCGTGGTCGAACGACGCGAGCTTCGACGAGGTGTTCGCGCGGCAGGTCGAGGCGCTCGGCCAGCCGGGCGACGTGCTGATCGCGATGAGCACGACCGGTCGCTCGCGCAATCTGGTTCGAGCGATCGAGGCGGCGCGCGAGCGTGGGATGCGATCCGTGTCGTTCCTCGGCCGCGACGGCGGGCAGTGCCGCAAGCTCTCCGACGTGCCGGTCGTCGTGCCCGTGAACGACACGCAGCGCATCCAGGAGGTGCAGCTGCTGGTGCTGCACACGCTCTGCGAGCTCGTCGAGGAGCGGCTGTTCGCGCGGACGTGGCGCGACGACGCCTCGGTCGTCGCCGGTGGCGAGGTCGACGCCGCGGCCGTGGCGAGCTGAGCGCGCGCAAGCGGTCGGTTCGGAGCTTCGCTCGAAGGAGGTTGGGATGGCACGGGACGTCGAGGAGATGCGCGTCAACCTCCGCGAGGAGGCCGCGACCGACGAGGCGCTGGCCGGCCGCGTCGTCCTCGTCACCGGCGGCGCGCGCGGGCTCGGCGAGGCGATCGTCCGGCGGCTCGGGCGGTCGGGGGCCGACGTCATCGCGGCCGACGTGCGGACCGATCTCGCGGAGCGGACCGCATCGTCGGTGCGCGATGCGGGCGGTCGCGCCGAGGCGCTCGAGCTCGACGTGACGGACGCCGACCGCGCCGAGGCGGCGGTTCGGTCGGTCGCGGACCGCTTCGGCCGGCTGGACGTGCTAATCAACAACGCCGGAACCGACGTCACCGCGCCGTTCGACGAGATCACGGTGGAGGACTGGGACCGGATCCTCGCGGTCAATCTGCGCGGCCCCGTGGTCATGTCCCGCGCGGTCTTCCCGATCATGCGCGAACGGAAAGGCGGCCACATCGTCAACGTCGTCTCGACCGCCGCCAAGCGCGCGTGGCCGAACGCGTCGGCGTATCACGCCAGCAAGTGGGGGCTGCTCGGGTTCAGCCACGCGCTGCACGCCGAGGCGCGGGCGCTCGGCATCAAGGTGAGCGCGGTCGTCGCAGGCGGGATGCGGACGCCGTTCCTGCTCGACCGCTTCCCGGACCTCGATCCGGACGTCCTGCAGGATCCGGCCAACGTCGCCGACACGATCAGGTATCTCCTGCTGCAGCCGGAGGAGACGGTCATCCCCGAGGTCATGGTCATCCCGATGCGCGAGAGCTCCTGGCCGTGACGGACGCCGCCGCCGTCCGCGAGGGTGGCTGGGCGTCGGCGCTGAACGTCCTCGCGGTGCGGCTCGACGCCGTCGGCGACGTGCTGATGACGACGCCGGCGCTCCGGGCGCTCCGAGGCGTCGAAGGCACGCGCCTCACACTCCTGACGTCGCCCGCGGGCGCCTCGATCGCGCGGCTGGTCCCCGAGATCGACGACGTGATCGCGTACGAGGCGCCGTGGATGAAGCACTCGTCGCGCGTCGATCCCGACGTCGACCTCGCGATGGTGGACCGGCTGCGAGCGCGCGCGTTCGACGCGGCGGTGATCTTCACGGTGTTCTCGCAGAGCGCGCTGCCGGCGGCGATGCTCGCGCACCTCGCAGGCATCCCGCTCCGAGCGGCGCACTGCCGCGAGAACCCGTACGTGCTGCTGACGGACTGGATCCGCGAGACGGAGCCGGAGGCAGGCATCCGCCACGAGGTCCGCCGCCAGCTCGACCTCGCCGCCGCGATCGGGCGCACGACCGCCGACGAGCGGCTGTCGCTCCGCGTTCCCGACGCGGCCCGAGCGCGAGCGCGAACGCACCTGCACGAGGCGGGCATCGAGCCGGGGGAGCGATGGATGGTCGCGCATCCGGGCTCGAGCGCGCCGTCCCGGCGGTATCCGGCGGACCTGTTCGCGCGCGCCGCCCGCCTGATGTCGGCGGACGGGTTTCACGTCCTCTTCACAGGCTCCGCAGGCGAGATCGAGCTCGTGGAGGACATCCGCCGCGCGATGGACGCGCCGTCCGCCTCGCTCGCCGGCCGGCTCGAGCTCGACGAGCTCGCCGCGGTCATCGAGGCCGCGCCCGTGCTCCTGAGCAACAACACGGGTCCGGCGCACATCGCGGCCGCCGTCGGCACGCCGGTCGTCGACCTCTACGCCCTCACGAACCCGCAGCACACGCCGTGGCGCGTGCCCTCGCGCGTATTGTTCCACGACGTGCCGTGCCGCAACTGTTTCTCGAGCGTCTGCCGCGAGGGGCACCACCTGTGTTTGCGCGGCGTCGAGCCGAGCGAGGTCGCGACGGCGGTCGCGGAGCTGGACACCCGGACGTCGTCGCGCGAGCGGCCGGGCGGCGCGGCGGACGCGGGGACGTCGGGCGGCGCGCTCGTTCCGGCCGGGTCCTGAGCCGTCGAGCACCGCGCACACCGTTTGCCTGCAGCGGCTCCCGGGTAGTCCGTGCGCTCGAGCCGTCAGGAGGCACGTCGCGTGGCGAAGGTTCTCGGCATCAACGCGGTCTTCCACGACCCGGCGTCGGCGCTCGTCGTCGACGGCGAGGTCGTCGCGGCCGCGGAGGAGGAGCGCTTCTCGCGCCGCAAGCACGGGAAGGACTCGGTTCCGTTCTCCACCTGGGAGTTGCCCGAGCGGTCCATGCGGTGGTGCCTCGAAGTCGCCGGCATCGCCGCCGAGGACCTCGACGCGATCGCGTACTCGTACGACCCGTCGCTCGCGCCGGCGCCCGGCGCGGACGTGACGGCGGACGGATGGGAGGGGCTCCGCACGCTGTTCGCGACGCGGGCGCCGCTGTTCCTGCGAACCGCGCTGCCCGGGATCGATCAGGCGATCGTGCGGTTCGTGCCGCATCACGTCGCCCACGCGGCGTCGGCGTTCCTCGCCGGCCCACATCGCACGGCCAGCGTGATGGTGCTCGACGGCCGCGGCGAGCGCACGTCGTATCTCGCGGGTCGATCGGTCGACGGCGACCTGACCGTGCTCGCGACGCAGCCGCTGCCGCATTCGCTCGGGTTGATGTACGAGGACGTCACCGAGCACCTCGGCTTCCGGCGCTCGTCCGACGAGTACAAGGTGATGGGGCTCGCGGCGTACGGGAAGCCCGTGTTCCTCGACGACCTCCGGCGCGCGATCCGCACGACGCCGGAGGGTGGGTTCGAGCTCGACGACATCGAGTGGTCGAGGTTCGTGGACGAGCGCACGGGCGAGGCCTGGGAACCTGGCCACGCCGACCTCGCGATGAGCGTGCAGGTCCGGCTCGAGGAGGTGCTGCTCGAGCTCGCCGGGTGGATCCACGAGCGGACCGGTGACGACGCGCTCGTCATGGCCGGCGGCGTCGCGTTGAACTGCCTCGCGAACTCGCGGATCTCGCGCGAGGGGCCGTTCTCGTCGCTGTGGGTGCAGCCGGCGGCCGGCGATGCGGGAACCGCGCTCGGCGCGGCGCTCGCGGTCGCCAACGCGCTCGGAGACGACGTGCGGCCGATGCCGA
The DNA here is from genome assembly GCA_046735355.1 of bacterium. GTDB lineage: Bacteria > Actinomycetota > UBA4738 > UBA4738 > HRBIN12 > DATAEU01. Next base: position 14,425 of record JBKPTC010000027.1, on the reverse strand, counting down.
CGGCGGCGCTCGGGCCGGAGTGGACCGACGACGAGATCGAGGATGCGTTGGTCCGAGCGGACCTCGGGTTCGATCGGCCGGCGGACGTCGCCGACACTGTCGCGGAGGTCGTCGCGAACGACGGCATCGTCGCCTGGTTCCAGGGCCGCGCGGAGTACGGTCCGCGCGCGCTCGGGCACCGAAGCCTGCTGGCCGATCCGAGGAACCCCGACAACCTCGAGCGGCTGAACGAGGTCAAGGGTCGGGAGCAGTTCCGACCGGTCGCGCCGATGGTCCTGGCGGAACGAGCGAACGCGATCTTCGACGGTCCGCTCCCGAGCCCCTACATGCTGTTCACGCACGACGTCCGACCCGAATGGCGGAGCCGGATCCCGGCGGCGACGCACGTTGACGGCTCGGCGCGCATCCAGACGGTGAACCGGCACGACGAGCCGCTCGTGGCTCGCATGCTCGAGGCGTTCGAACGGCGTACCGGCGTGCCGGTCGTGATCAACACCAGCCTGAACACCGCGGGCCGCCCGATCGTGAACTCCCCGCACGATGCGCTCGAGGTCTTCGGCTCGGCGCCGGTGACGGCGCTCGCGATGGGCCCGTTCCTCGTTCGACGCGAGCGCCTGTTCGACCGGCTCGCGGCGTAACGTGGAGCGGTCTCGGCCGCACGCGATCCTGCTCGACCGCGACGGCACGCTCGTCGTCGATGTCCCCTACAACGGCGATCCGGAGAAGGTGCGGCCGATCGACGGCGTGCGCGAGGCGCTCGAACGCGTGCGGTCCGCCGGGATCCCGATGGCGATCGTGTCGAACCAGAGCGCGATCGGCCGCGGGCTGATCTCGATGCCGGACGTCGAGGCGGTGCACCGCCGGATCGAGGAGCTGATCGGCCCGATCGGACCGATGTTCGTGTGCCCGCACGTCGCGTCGGATGGATGCGACTGCCGGAAGCCGCGGCCCGGGCTGGTTCGACGCGCGGCCGAAGCGCTCGGTGTCCGGCCCGAGCGGTCGGCACTGATCGGCGACGTCGGCGCCGACGTCGAGGCCGCGCTCGCGGCCCGCGCGAGACCGATCCTCGTTCCGACGGACGTGACGCGATCCGAGGAGATCGATCGCGCGCCCGAGGTGGCGGCTTCGCTGGACGAGGCGATCACGCTGTTGCTCGGGTGACCGCGTCGGCGGTGCGAGGCCGCGATGCGACGAGCTGAAGAACCGCCCGCGTTCGCTGCGTGCTGGACCGGCTAGGCGGCCTTCGCCTTGCCGAACGCCTCCTGCAGGTTCTTCATCACCTGGTCGGGCGACGCGTCCGCGGCCCTGGCGGCCGCCTGCACGTCGTCCCACGTGATGTTCGCGTCATTGCCGTGCTTCTCGTTCAGCTCACCGCATCCGCAGCTCATGCACATTCCGAGCGCTCCTTCCCCTCGAGACCTTCAGCTCCCGGGCGTCGAACGGGCTTCGTCGGCGCTCCCGGGCGATCGGAGGATTCCCGCCGCAGCGGCCGTCAAACCGGTCGCAGCTCGGGCTCCCAGTCGCGGATCGCCTCGGCGGCCTTGATCAGGACGGCGGCGCCGCCGACGAGCGCGACCAGCCGGCCGATCGGATGCGCGCGTACGACCGGCAGCCGCATCACGATCGGCGCCGCGACGATGACGCCGGCCGCCACGGCCGCCCGCGCCGCCCGTCCTCGGTCGGACGCGAGCAAGGCCTTGGCCGTCTCGACGGTCTCGCCGATGGCGCCGCGGCTCGCGTCCATCTATGCGCTCTCCTCGTCGACGTAGTCGTCGTCGGGCGCGTCGTAGGCCCCGGGCACCTCGCCCTCGGGAACCGAGCGCACGGCGGCCTCCTCGGCGCTCTCACCGGGTACGTCGTCGAACTCGCTCGCCACGAGCTCCGCCTCCTCGTCCGTCTCGGCGTCGCCGCGCATCGTCGGCTGGCCGGGGTCGTCGCGCTCGGCCGGCGGAACCGGCACGTCGGGCTCCTCCTCCTCGAGCCGCGCCGTCAGCGACTCGCCACGGAGCTGCTCCGCCGCCGTCGTTCCGAAGTCGTCGGCCGCCTGCGGCCGATCGCCCGGCGGGATCATGCCGTCCTGCTGGTCGCCGGTCCGAACCTTCGACGCCAGCGGTCCCTCGTGGTCGGGGATGCCCTCGTCCTCGAGCTGCGGCTCCCGGCCGGGTCGTTCGTCGCTCGTCTGGTCGCTCATGTCGCGCTCCTCAGCTCGCGCGCGCCTCGCGCTCGGCCATCGCCTGATCGTCCACGCAGAACCGGGCCTCGGGCTTGATCTCGAGGCGGGCCCTGGTGATCTCGCGGCCGCACGCCTCGCACAGCCCGTACGTTCCCTCGTCGAGGCGCTTCAGCGCGCGGTCGACGTCCGCGATCTCGGCCTCGACCCGTTCCAGGATCGAGGCGTCCTTCTCCCGCTCGAACATTTCGGTGCCGAGGTCCGCGGGATGCTGGTCGGCGAGCGACAGCTCGGACAGCGCGTCGCGCTCCGAACCACCGCCCTGTCCGGGCTCGCCCGACAGCGACTCCTTGATGCGCAGCAGGCGGTCTCGCTCATCGTCCAGACGCGTCCGTGCGCGCGTGGTGTTCACGTGGTTGGGCATCTCGATCCCTTTCGTGCGGGTGTCCTCGTCGGGGCCGTCGCGATATACCCCCGGCTCGCGGCGGGTGAACGCCGGCGGCGGACCAGGTGACCGACGGGTCGGAACCGTTTGGGCGCAGCGCTGCTCGGGTAGCGGCCATCAGAGACACGGAGGAACCCATGCAGCTTTGCACCCGCATCGAGCTCGACCGCCCGGCCGCCGGCGACCCGCAGCCGCCGGGGCCTTCGCCGCAGCCGCCGCATCCGCCGGCGCCTCCGACGCCGGTTCCGCAGCCGCCGCCCCAGCCGGACGAGCCGCCCGTTCCGACCGTGACGGCGCCGCTCCTCGCGAGTGCGCGCTCGGTCGCAACGCGCATCGCCACGTACGCCGCCGACCGGCGGTGGTAGCGGTGGCGGCCTGCGACCACTAGCGGCAACGAGTACGGGATCGCGCCCACCCGGCCGCCCGACGACGAGTAGCCGCCCGCGCGGCAGCCGCTCGACCCGCTACGGTTCGGCTCGATGGCAGGTGGCTCGTTGCGCGCGATCCTCAGACCACGCCTCGAATGGCTGCTCGTCTTCGTGCCGATCTCGCTCGCGAGCGACCTGATCCTGCACGACGCCCTGCTCACGTTCGTCACATCGGCGGCCGCGATCCTGCCGCTGGCCGGCATGATCGGTCGGTCGACCGATCAGCTGGCGCTGCATGCCGGCCCGCGGATCGGCGGCCTGCTCAACGCGACGTTCGGCAACGTCACCGAGCTGATCATCGCGATCTTCCTGATCCTCGACGACGAGATCGAGATCGTGAAGGCGTCGCTGACCGGTTCGATCATCGGCAACCTGCTGCTCGTGCTCGGCCTTTCGTTCTTCGTCGGCGGGCTTCGCAACAAGGAGCAGGAGTTCTCGATCGATGCGGCGGGCGTGGAGACGTCCTCGCTCGCGCTCGCCGTCGCGGGGCTGTTGATGCCGGCGCTGTTCGTTCTCACGACGGGACAGCACGGACAGCAGCAGCGCGAGATCGTGAGCCTCGTCATCGCGGCCGTCCTCATGACGCTGTACGTCGCGATGTTGATCTTCATGTACGTGACGCACCGCGAGCTGTTCCGCACGCCGCAGGAGGACGAGCGGCCCGAGTGGAGCGTTCGGCGTTCGGTCGTGACCCTGCTCGTCGTCACGGCGCTCGTCGCCGTCGAATCCGAGCTCCTGGTCGGTGCGCTCGAGCCGGCCCTTGCCGGCCTCGGGCTGTCGAGGCTGTTCGTCGGCCTCATCCTCGTGCCCATCATCGGCAACGCCGCCGAGCACAGCACGGCCGTGATGTTCGCGATCCGCAACAAGGTCGACGCGACGATCGAGATCGCGATCGGCTCGTCGCTGCAGATCGCGTTGTTCGTCACGCCGTCGCTCGTGTTCATCAGCCTCGCGGTCGGCCACCCCATGGACTTCGTGTTCAGCCCATTCGAGGTCGCCGCCGTCGGCGTCTCGGTGCTCGTCGTGGCGCTCATCCTGCGCGACGGGCGGTCCAACTGGCTCGAGGGCCTCCAGCTGATCGCGACGTACGTCATCATCGCGATGTCGTTCTTCTTCGTCCGGACGCTGCCGAACGGCTGAGCGCTCGCCCGGCGTATCCTCGGTCCGTGAGGAGCGCCGTCGCGCCCGTCGAGATCGATCGTCCGACCGGCGATCAGGACGTCGAGCCGGACATCCCGTGGGTCGTGATCGTGTGGAACGATCCGATCAACCTGATGTCGTACGTGACGTACGTGTTCCAGAAGCTGTTCGGCTACAGCCGCGAGAAGGCGTCGAAGCTGATGATGGACGTGCACACCAAGGGCAAGGCGGCCGTGTCGCACGGCTCGAAGGAGAAGTGCGAGTTCGACGTCGCGCGTCTGCACGCGCACGGGCTCTGGGCCACGATGCAGAAGGATCGATGAGCGACCGCGAACCGCGCGTGACGCGGCGGTCCGACGGCGCGTTCGATCTCGACATCCCGCGCGATCAGCGTGACGTGCTCCGCGGTCTTCCGGATCAGCTCGACGAGCTCGTGCGGGAGGGCGACGGAGAGACGGACCCGGCGCTCAAGCGGTTGTTCCCGAGCGCCGATCTCGACGACGCCGAGCACGCGTCCGAGTTCGATCGGATGGTGCGCGGCGATCTGCTCGAGCAGCGCAGCACGGCGGTCGCCACGATGCGCCGAACGATCGACGCGAACAGGCTGACCGAGGACGAGCTCTCGAGCTGGCTCGCGGTCGTGAACGATCTACGGCTCGTGCTCGGCACGCGGCTCGACGTCACCGAGGAGACGACGCCCGGCGACTTCGGACCCTCCGATCCGCGCACGCCGGCGTTCGCGCTGTACGCGTACCTGACGTATCTCGAGGAGATGATCGTCGAGGCGCTGGCCGGCGGCGCTTAGGCGCGGCGGCGCTTGCGCGGCGTGAGCGAACGCCCGAGCAGCCCGACGCCGACGAGGATCAGCACGACGAACGTCGCGGTGATCACGGCGACGCCGGTGAACAGCAGGGGAAGGTTCACCGTTGCGGCGCGGAAGTCCGTCCCGTGGACCATGCCGAGGATCGTGAAGAACGTGAACAGGACGACGACCAGGACGGCGGGCAGCACCATGAAGCCGACAACGAGCGTCGCCGCGATCCCGCCCGCGACGCCGGCACCTTCGTCCATGGACCCTCGGCGCGCCACGGCCGGACTGTACCCGCGGTCGCGCGTCACCGTCCGGTCGCTTCCGTGGCAGCGGCGTTCGATGCGGGCGAGTCGTTCCACGATCGCCATCGCGCTGGTGCTCGCCGTCCCGCTGGCGGTGGGCGGGTGCACGGGGCCGGTCGATCGACGCGACGCCGAACGGTCGTCGCCGTCGTCGGTTCCGCCGGCGCCCACAGCCTCGACCCGAGCGCCGAAGGTCGACGCAGCGGAGGTCGACGCGCCGGAGGTCGACGCGCGGATCCCACGGAGCGCCGACCGGCTCGCGGCGGCGCTCGAGACGATCACTCGGAATGTTCGAACGTCGGTCGACGATTGGATCCGCGACGGCGGTCCGCTCACGTGGCCTCCGCCCGAGACGCTGGTGCTGCAGACGCTCTACCAGGAGCGCATCTACCGAGTGCTCGCGACGACGCCTCGGCTTGCGAGCCGCGTGGTGCCGCGGCTGCCCGTATCCGTGCGGGCGGAGGCGTCGTCGATCGTGCACGCGGACGCGGCGGTGTTCGCGCACGCCACGCCGGTGCGGCCGTCGTATCCGATCCGCACCCGCGCGCCCGAGCCGGCAGATGTGCTCCGCGGATACTTCGAGGAGGCGGAGCGCCGGTTCGGCGTGCCGTGGGAGGTCCTGACGGCCGTGAATTACGTCGAGACGAAGTTCGGCCGCGTCGTCTCGAACAGCTCGGCCGGCGCGCAAGGCCCGATGCAGTTCCTACCGGCGACGTGGGCGGCGTACGGGCTCGGGGGCGACATCCACGACCCGCACGATGCGATCCTCGGCGCCGCGAACTACCTGCACGCGAACGGCGCTCCTCGGAACGTCCGCGGTGCGCTGTACCACTACAACCCGGTCGACGCGTACGTCGAGGCGGTGACGTCGTTCGCGCGGGCGATCCGCCGCGATCCGCGCTTGTATTACGCGATGTACTGCTGGCAGGTGTACGTGTTGACGACGCGCGGCGACCGGAGGGTCACGGGGCCGGGGCTTCGGTGATGCGGTGGAGCCGCCGGGTCACGGCCAGCCGTATCCGGGAGGCGTGCAGCCTTGCTGCCGGGCGAACGACGCCGAATCGGCGGCGAACGTCGGATCGTCGACCTGATGCTGCTCGTCCGGCTCGAGGTACGTCTCCTCGTGATACGCGCCGTCGAACAGGTACCGGACCCACAGCCGCGTCGCGGTGCGAACGCCGCAGTACGTCGGCACCGACTTCGTCCCGAGGTCGCGGCTCTGCTGGTGGTAGATCACGAACCGATCCCGAGGCACATACGCCGGGTCGAGCCAATCGAGCCCCTCCGTGTACGCCGGCGCTGTCACGCCGGCGGCGGCGTCCAGCGTCTGGCGCAGGTCCAGGTTGAGGACGAGGTCCTGGGCGCCCGCGACGACCCCGGGCGCGGTGATGCTCATCGGGATCCGGATCGACTCGTCGTACGGCCAGCGCTTCCCGAGCAGCCCCCCCCAGTCGCCCTTCCGCTCGTGCCACAGGTATCCGTTGTCGGACAGGTAGACCACGACGGTGGGACGAGACAGAGAGCCGAGCGCCTCGACCACCCGTCCGATCTGTCGATCCGCGCCGTAGGCGGCGTCCAGCATCGAGTCACACAGGTCGCAGTCGGAGGTGTCGTCGAAGCGAGCGACGTCATGTGGATCGGGTGTTGCGGGGCCGTGCGGCGCCGTGAACGACAGGTACAGGAAGAACGGCCCACCGCCGCGCACGAAGGACATCGCGTCTCGGCCGAGCACGCGCGACGCATAGTCCCTCGGCCGAGCCCCGAAGGACAGCATCTTGCGCTTCGTCGTGACGCCGTAGTCGTAGTACGCACCGGAGCTCAACGCGAACCAGTGATCCCAGCCTTTGGGCACGAACCGCTGCACGCCGCCGTCGTAGCCGTTCATGTACTTGCCGATCATCGCCGTTCGATAGCCGTCCCGGTGCAGGTCGCGCGCGATCGTGTCGTTCTCGAGCCGGCCGTTCCCCCCCGGCACGGTCTGTTGATGGAAGTTCCGCCAGCCGCCGTGGTCGCCCTGGTTGTCCCACGTGTCGTTGGTCCACGCGTTCGTTCCCGTCAAGATCGTGACGCGACTCGGGCAGCAGAGCGGGTCGGGGACGAACGACTGCTTGAAGACCGTCGTGTTCTGATTCCGAAACAGGTCGCGGTAGACGTGCGGCATGTACTCGCGCGTCACCTTGTCGTAGCGCTGGTCGTCGAGCATGAAGACCACGATGTTCGGTCGGCGCGTTCCGGCGTGTGCGGGGAGCACGCCGATCTGCGTCAGGAATCCCGCGAGCAACGCGGTCGCCGCGACGAGCGCTGGCTTCTTCAACGAACCGCCCCCGACCGATCGCTCGTCTCACCGTGCGGTATTGCGCCGGCACGATACAGGACGCCTTCCGCGGGCGCGAGGGGGATCGGCGGCCCGGCGGCGGAGCCGAGCGCGTGGACGCGGGCGGCTCATGGACCCGCGGACCGGTATCGCAGGTCCGCGGTGCGATCACCAGAACCAGTGGCGCTCGCGCTTCGTCTCGGTCGGCGCCTCGGGCTCGGGTCGGTCGCCCTCCTCGGCCGGCGCGGCCGCCGACGAGCCGTTGTCCGATAGGGGCACGTCGCCGGCGTCGAGCACATCGGAGGGCTGCTGCGCGTCATCGACTTCGGTCGCCACGAGTGTGTTCGCCTCGTCGTCGTCTGTCTCGGCCTCGGCGGCCGGCCGGTCGTTCGCTGCCGCGTCATCGGCGGGCGGCGCGGTCTCGTGATCCGCCGGCGCGGCCGTCGTTCGGCCGGAGACGCGATCGAGCATCGACCCCGCTCGCGCGATCTCGGCGACCGAGCCCTTGCGCTCGAGCACGCGGAGCGCGGCTCGCACGGCCGGTGCCGCCTCGTTGGCGCGGCCCGACGCGAGCAGCACGTCGCCGAGGTCGAGCCGCGTGCGCGCGCGCAGCTCGGCGAGATCCGTCTGATCGGCGAGGCGAAGCGCGAGCCGCACGAGCGCTCGAGCATCGGGCACTCGCCCGAGCATCGCCATGCATCGCGCCTTCGCGGCGCGCCACGTGACCTGTGCGATCACGTCGTCCTCGTCGGCCAGGGACGCGGCCGCATCGGCCGACTCCACGGCAGCCTCGGCATCTCCCGAGACGGTCTGCGCGTACGCGAGCCACGACAGCACGGCACCACGGTCCGGGTCGCTCAGGTCCAGCCCGAGCGGAATGCGGAGCCAGGACTCGGCGCGGTCGGGGGCACCCGAGTGCAGCTCGACCATCGCGGCGCGCGCCGCGATCGTCGCGGCATCGTGCTCCTCGGCCGGGGCGTCGGCGATGCGTCCGAGCACTTCGCGCGCCTCGTCCGTGCGACCCGCGCGCGCGAGCAGGACGGCGAGCGTCGCCGACGCTGAAGGCTCGGCCGCGGTGCCGCGGACCCGATCGACGGTCCACCGAGCCCGGTCGATCGACTCCTCGAGCGGTGCCGGGCCGTCGACGGTCGCGGCCGCGAGATCTCGGAGCGCCGCAAGCTCCTCCCGGCGCAGGCCGGCCGCGGCGGACGCGGCCGCGGCGTGCGCGAACGCGTCGGCGGCGCCGGCGAAGTGTCCTCTAACCGCGTGCACCCAGCCGCGTGCCGACCACCCCGCGGCGGCGGTCGCCTCGTCCTCTCGAGCGGTTCCCGCTGCGATCGCGGCATCGGCTGCGTCGCGAAGGGCCTCGATCTCATGCTCGATCCGGGACCCGGTCGCAAGCATCCGCGCGCGTGCGACGGCGGCGCGAAGCTCGAGCAGTCCGTCTCCCGCCGCACGCGCGGCGTGCACGGCCTCGCCGAGGAGCCGCTCGGCGGGCGCGCGCTCGTCTCGCGCCGCCAGCATCGCCGCCGAATCGAGCAGCAGCCGAGCGCGGTTCGCGTCCTGCACCGGCAGGACGGCAGCGGCGCGTCGAAGCATCGCGAGCGCCGCATCCTCGTCGCCCGCGTCTGAGGCGCCGCGCGCGGCGCGAACGAGGTGCTCGGCGGCGCGTCGTCCGACCGCCTCGCGGTCGCTCGCCGACAGTCGGAACGCATGCTCGAGGTGGGCGCCTATCGCCTCGTCGAGGTCCGGCCCCGCGGGCAGCTCGCGCGCGAGGGCGTCCGCGGCCGAACGATGCATCACAGCCGCCGGCTCTCGTTCGGCGTACGTCGCCGCCATCTCGGCCACGACGTCGTGACCGAAGACGAGGCGCTGGTCGTCGACGCGACGGAAGATCCCGCGGTCGACGAGCGCCGCGACGATCGGCACGACGCCGTCGGGCTCCACGCCGAGCGCCGAACCGATCGAACGGACGTCGAACGTCTCTCCGCCGGCCGCCGCGACGGCCATCACCGCGCGCTCGTCGGCGCCCAGGGCGCCGATCCGGCGGGCGACGAGCGAGGCGAGGTCGGCGGGAAGCGGCAGCGACGCGAGGTCGACGGCCGGCGTCCAGCGTTCGTACTCCCATCGCAGGTGTCCCTCGTCGACGAGCATGGCGACGAGGTGCTCGATCGCGAGCGGCAGGCCTCGGCACGCCTGGACGATCGCCGAGATCGCATCGGCCGGAAGGTTCGGCCGCGACAGGAGGCGCTCGGTGAGCTCGGCCGAGGCCGGCGCCGAAAGCCGTTCCGCGCCGACATCGCCGGACCCCCGGGCGACGAGCACGACCAGCAGCGGCCCGGCCACCGAGCCGACGACGCGGTCGAACGCATCCCGCGCGGGCGACGGCGCGCGGTCCGCGTCGTCGACCAGCACGACGAGCGGCCGGCGCGCGACCGTCCCGGACAGCAGGTCGGCGATCGCGGCGGGCAGTTGGTCGGGGTGGGCGGATCCGGTGTCGCCGGCGAGGTAGGCGGCGACGGCGTCGGCGCGATCGCGCCGGTCCCAGCCGACGATCTCTCGCACGCGATCGGCGAACGTCGCCGGATCGGTCGAGGCGTCGATCCCGAGCACGGCGCGGATCAGCGGGGCGAACGGCCACGCCGCACCGCCGGCGTCCGGCCGGCGACACGTCAGCTCGACCGTCCACGCACGATCGGCCGCCTCGCCCGCGAACCAGCGCGCGACCGAGGTTCGGCCGCTTCCGGGCTCGCCTCCGACCGTGACGACGACCGGCCGCCCGTCGCCGATCGCACGGTCGAGCGCGTCGTGCAGGCGACGGAGCGCCGTCTCGCGCTCGAGCAGCGGGGTCGACGGCGGCGGCGCTTGGTCGATCGCCGGCGCGTCGGCGGGTTCGGCGTATCCGTCGCCGGCCGGCGCCTGATCGTGGTGTCCGTTCGACGCGACGGAGATGTCCGCGAGGGCGTCGTCGGCCGCGGCGGAAAGGTCGTCGGAACCGACGGCGTTCGGCGCCGCGACGTCGCTCGTCTTCTCGGCGCGCCACTCGGTCGACAGGTGCGGCTGGTCGGGTGGGGGCCATCCCTGCAGCGGGTCGCTCGGGAGCGAGTCGGCCGGCAGGCCGCGTGGTGCGGCGACGAGCGCCGGTTCGCCGGCGACCCCGGCGGCATCCGGATGTGCCTCTTCGGATGTCGGCGGGTCGACCGGAGGCGACGGGGCCACCCAGCCCGCTTGCTCTACCGGGTGCTGCGCCTCTGGCGCTTCGCGCCCCTCGCCGGCGTCCTGCCAGACCTCGTCTGAGACCGCCGGCTCCTGCCAGACCTCGTTTGAGTCCGCCGGCTCCTGCCAGACCTCCTCTGCGACCGTCGGCTCCTGCCACCCCTCGTCCGCGACGGCCGGCTCGTGCCACACCTCGTCTCCGACCGCCGGCTCCTGCCACCCCTCGTCCGCGACGGCCGGCTCGTGCCACACCTCGTCTCCGACCGCCGGCTCCTGCCACGCCTCGCCGGCCCACGGCGACTCGGTCACGAGCGCCTGCAGCCGCAGCGGGCCGACGTCCTCGCCGTTCGGGTCGGCCCGAGGGTCGACCGCTTCCGCGTACACCTGGCCCCGAACGAGGCGGTACGCGCCCTCGCCGAGGATCACCTCGGCGGGTCCGGCCATCCGCGACAGGCGAACGGCGAGATCGACCACGCGGCCGCGCCACAGCTCGATCGCGCCCTCGTCGTCTGCGCGAACGTCCGAGGCGCCGATGCCGATGCGCACGGCGACGTCTCCGGTCAGCGCGTCGCGAACGGCGAGCGCGTGGCCGATCGCCGTCATCGTCGTGGCACCGGTCCGAGACGCCGGGCCGAACACGGCCGCGACGGTGTTCGGGTTGCCGGGAAGGTCGCGGATGACGGCGCCCGCGCCGACCAGCACGTCGCGGACGTAGCCCAACAGCGCGTCGGCGTCGGGCGGCAGCGCAAACGCGTCGTTCGCTGAGAGCAGCTCGACCACGACGGCCGTCAGGACGTCGAGCGCCACCGGCTCGGTTTCGGCCTCGAGGAGCGGGCGTCCGCACGCCTGGCAGAACCGGGCGGCCGCGGCGTTCGCCGTGCCGCACGACGGGCACGGTCCCCACTCGGGCGACTCGTCGCCCACCGGGGTGAACCAGCTCGGAAGGGGATCCATCGCTCAGACCCCCTGCGCGACGGCGACGCCGCGCGTCGCGCCGCTCAATGCGAGCGAGAAGTCATGCGGGTTGGTCGCGACCGCTCGAGCGTCGTCCTCGGCGACGACACCGGCGTGCACGAGCTCGACGAGCGCCTGGTCGAACGTCTGCATGCCGTCGTAGCGGCCGTCGGCGAGGATGTCGGTCAGGTCGCCCGTGGCGTCGGCGTCGACGATGCGCTCGGTCACGCGGCCGTTGTTCAGCAGCACCTCGACGGCCGGGATGCGTCCGCGCCCGTCGATGCGCTCGAGCAGGCGCTGCGACACGATCCCACGGAGCGCCCCGGCGAACGAGCCGCGGATCTGCGATTGCTCGCGGTCGGGGAAAAGCTCGACGACGCGCGACACGGTCTCGGCGGCGTCGATCGTGTGCATCGTCGACAACACCAGATGCCCCGTCTGCGCCGCCTGGATCGCCGACGTCGCCGACGCGGCGTCGCGGATCTCGCCGACGAAGATGACGTCGGGGTCCTGCCGGAGCACCTGCCGGAGCCCGGCGGCGAACGACTCGGTGTCCTGCCCGACCTCGCGCTGCCAGATCAGCGACAGGTCGTCGCCGTGCACCACCTCGATCGGGTCCTCGATCGTCACGATGTGCGCCCGGCGCGTTCGGTTGATGAAGCCGAGCATCGCCGCGATGGTCGTCGTCTTGCCGGCGCCGGTCGGTCCGGTCACGAGCACCAGTCCTCGGCGCGCCTCGGCGAGCGTCTGGATCACGGGCGGAAGGTTCAGCTCCTCGAATGTCTGTCCCTCCGACGCGACGCGCCGGATCGCGAGCGCCACGCTGCCGCGCTGGCGGAGCACGTTCACGCGGAACCTCGCCACGCCTTCGAGCGTGTAGGCGAAGTCGGCCTCGTTGGTTCGGCCGAAGTCCTCGCGCTTGTGCGACGGCATCAGCGCTTGCGCGACGTCGACGACCTCCGCGTGGTCGAGCGTCGGAAACGCGGTCGGCAGCAGCTCGCCGTCGACGCGGATGAACGGAACGTTGCCGGACGAGAGGTGCAGGTCGCTCGCGCCGCGTTCCACGGCGTAGCGGAGCAGCTCGGCAGCGTCCATCCATGTCCCGGCCGAGGGCGGTGGCCGGGTCTCCCACAGTTGCTTCGGCCTTCCGGCCGCGCGCTTGAGCCGCGCCCACGCACAACCCCGTGCCCGGGCGCGCCCGCGCCCGCGGCCTCACCCGTGCTCGGCCACGAACCGGACGACGCGGTCCTCGAGCGCCACCGCATCGGCCTTGCCCATGCCGGCGGACAGGATCGAGAACGCCGCCCAGCCGCCGTCCGTCCGGACCCAGCCCGACAGCGCCGAGACGCCCTCGATCAGCGTGCCGGTCTTGGCTCGCACGTCGACACCGGCGAGCCGACCGTCCAGCGTTCCCTCGCCGGCGCCGGGCAGCGTCGAGCGGAGCGCGGGGCCCCACGGTTCGCGCGCGACGCTCGACAGGAGCCGGACCATGTCGTCGGTGCGCACGCGGTTGGCGTACGACAGCCCGGAGCCGTCGTGCGCGACGACGTTCGCGCCGTGCTCGAACGCCCACCGCTCGATCGCGCGGCCGCCGGCCCGCGTCGTGCCGTGTCCGAAGACCGCGTCCCCGAGCCGCTTGTTCAGGACCTCGGCGTCGAGATTGATCGACGACGCGTTCTGCCGCGCGAGGATCTCGACCAGCGGCGCGGACCGGATCCTCGCGATCGGGTGCGCGTCGTCCGGAACGGACCCGGCCGCGGCCGTCCCCTCGACGTCGACGCCCTCGCGCTCGAGATCCGACGTCATCGCGCTCGCGGCGCGCCGTTCGGGATCGCGAACAAAGCCGGCGGCGTCGGCGTTCGCGTCGAACGCGAGCGCCGTCGGGACCGAGACGTACGACAGCGCGATCCGATGCCAGCCCGGCGCCCACCGGCTCCGGTCGAACGTCGACGTGTCGCCGACGATCGAGCCTTCGACCCGTCGGACGCCGGCGTCGGCCAACGCGCCGGCGAGCCGTTCGATCGCGGCGTCGTCCACCTCGGGATCGCCGTGCCCGACGATCCACGCGTCTCCGCGCACGACGCCGCTTCGAAGGCGCCCCTTCACCTCGACCGTCGTCGGGATCCGCGCGCGCGGTCCGAACCCGTCGAGCAGCGCCATCGACAGGAGCAGCTTCTCGTTCGAGGCGGGCGTCCGCGGGACGCCTCCGAGATGCGAGAACACCAAGCGGCCGTCGATCGCGACCGAGGCCGACATCGGGGCGTCGCCGATCACGGCCTCGAGCGCGCCGGTCCACGGTGCCGGTCGCGACCGCAGCCCGTCGGGCGCCGGGCCGGCGAGCGGTTCGCTCGGCGACGGGGCGACCGGCGTCGCGGCCGTCGACGCGACGACGACACCGGTTGGCGATGGCCCCGTTCCGGCCGTGCCCGTGCCGTCGACGCACGAGACCGCCGTCGCTGCGGCGACGAGCGCCGCCACCGCCCATGCCCGATGCGTCATCGCGGGTGCGACCGCGCGAGCCCGGTCAGGGTTCCGCCGGCGGATCGATCCCATCGGCCGCGCTCCACGAGAGGACGTGCGTCACGTCGATCGCGACGACGTCGCCTTCGGGACGGGTCGAGGCGTACTGCGGGTACTTCGCCGCC
>JBKPTC010000026.1:0-14507 GCA_046735355.1 bacterium | reverse complement strand
CACTCCCCCCGGTTGGAGTCCGTGCGCGTCTCAGGACAGGCGCGGAGTTTCGCCCGGGCGGGTTGCCGAGTCAATCATCTGACGTCGGTAAGTAGATGCCTGGAGGCGGATCAGCCGAGCGGACGAGGACGTGAAGGACGGGTCACACGCGTGCGCTACGGACCGCCAGATGGTCGCGTCGTGTGTGCCCGGCTCCCGTCGACGAGGCCTTATCAGGCAGATGCCGTAGCACTCTTGGCCACGCGACAGCGCGCTCCACACCGCGGAGGAGCCGCCCCGTCCGGGAGCAAGACGGCAGCCACATGAGAGAACGAGGGCCGGCGCCGAAGCGCCGGCCCTCGAACCGCTCTACTAGTGTGAGGTGGACTAGTGCATGTGGCCGCCGGCTCCGGCAGCCGCAGGCTCCTCGTCCTCGGGCTTCTCGACGACCGCGCTCTCCGTGGTCAGGACGAGCGCGGCGATCGAGGCCGCGTTCTGCAGCGCTGAGCGCGTGACCTTGGCCGGGTCGACGATCCCGGACTTCACCATGTCGACCCACTCGCCGTTGGCGGCGTTGAAGCCCTGATGGTCGCTCTCGTTCCGGAGGCGGTCGACGATCACGGCGCCCTCGTATCCGGCGTTGGCCGCGATCAGCCGCGCCGGCTCCGACAGCGAATCGAGCACGATCCGAGATCCGGTCGCCTCGTCACCCGTCAGATCGAGCTTGGACAGCGCCGCCTCCGAACGGATGAGCGCGACGCCGCCGCCCGGGACGATGCCCTCCTCGATCGCCGCACGCGTCGCCGACAGCGCGTCCTCGATGCGGTGCTTCTTCTCCTTGAGCTCGACCTCGGTCGCCGCTCCGACCTTCACGATCGCCACGCCACCCGAGAGCTTGGCCAGACGCTCCTGGAGCTTCTCGCGGTCCCAGTCCGAGTCGGTCTTGTCGATCTCGGCCTTGATCTGGTTGATCCGCCCCTTGACGTCCTCCTCCTTGCCGGCGCCCTCGACGATCGTCGTGTCGTCCTTGGTGACGACGACGCGCCGCGCGCGGCCGAGCACGTCGAGCCCGACGTTCTCGAGCTTGAGGCCGACCTCCTCGGAGATGACCTGTCCGCCCGTCAGGACCGCGATGTCCTCGAGCATGGCCTTGCGGCGGTCGCCGAACCCGGGCGCCTTCACGGCGACCGCGTTGAACGTGCCGCGGATCTTGTTGACGACGAGCGTGGCGAGCGCCTCGCCCTCGATGTCCTCGGCCACGATGAGGAGCGGCTTGCCGGACTGGAGCACCTTCTCGAGCAACGGCAGCAGCTCCTGCACGCTGCCGATCTTCTTGTTGACGATGACGAGGTAGGGGTCCTCGAGCACCGCCTCCATGCGCTCCTGGTCCGTCACGAAGTACGGCGAGATGTAGCCCTTGTCGAACTGCATGCCCTCGACGAACTCGAGCTCCATGCCGAACGTGTTGGACTCCTCGACCGTGACGACGCCGTCCTTGCCGACCTTGTCGAGCGCGTCGGCCAGCACGTCGCCGATCCCCGCATCCCCGGCCGAAATAGACGCGACCTGCGCGATCTCCTCGCGCGCCTCGACGTCCTTGGCCTGGTTCTTGATCTGCTCGACCGCTGCGGCGACGGCCTTCTCGATGCCGCGCTTCAGCGCCATGGGGTTGGCGCCGGCCGCGACGTTTCGCATGCCGTGGTGGACCATCGCGCGCGCGAGCACGGTCGCGGTCGTCGTGCCGTCGCCGGCGACGTCGTTGGTCTTGGTCGCCACTTCCTTGGCGAGCTGCGCCCCCATGTTCTCCCACGGGTCCTCGAGCTCGACCTCCTTGGCGATGGTCACGCCGTCGTTGGTGATCGTCGGCGCACCCCACTTCTTGTCGAGGACGACGTTGTGGCCCTTCGGGCCGAGCGTCAGCGCGACCGTGTCGGCGAGCTTGTTGACGCCGGCCTCGAGCGAGCGACGCGCGTCCTCGCCGAACTTCAACTCCTTGCTTGCCATGCGAACTCCCCTTTCGACGGCGAAGGCCGCGCGGCCGCGCGACCCTCACCGGAACACTGGATGCGTTACTTCGACAGGACGGCGAGGACATCGCGGGCCGACAGGATCAGGTACTCCTCGCCCTCGACCTTGACCTCGGTGCCGCCGTACTTGCTGTAGATGACCTTGTCGCCGACGTTGACGTCGAGCGGGACGCGGTTCCCGTCCTCGAAGCGACCCGGACCGACCGCCACGACCTGACCCTCCTGCGGCTTCTCCTTAGCGGTGTCGGGGATGACGATCCCGGAGATCGTGGTCTGCTCTTCCTCGCTCGGCTTGACCACGATGCGGTCCTCGAGCGGCTTCAGGCTGAACTCCGCCATCCGTTTCCCTCCTTCTTTCTTGGCCTTCGTTCTCGGCCTTGCTCTCGTAACGCCCCGGCAGGCGTTAGCACTCAGCCGTCGTGAGTGCTAACAGGATAGCCAGGCGAGTGCCAGGGGGTCAACCGAGCTTCGTTGGGTTCCGCGACGCCACGGCTACCGGTAGGCTCGGCCACGGTTCCCCGAGACCGCTCGGCCCCGACCATGCCTGATCCGCATCTGACACGACGACAGCTCCTGCGCACCGCCGGCGTGGCCGGCGTCGCGGCGCTCGCCGCCGCGTGCACGCACCCGTACACGTCGTCCGAGCTCGTCGACTGGGACAGCTGGTGGGCCAGACGGACACAGACGGGCACGGTCGACTTCGCGAACTGGCCGTACTACATCGACCGGACGCGCGGGAGCACGCATCCGTCACTGGAGCTGTTCACGGATCGGACGGGCATCCGCGTGAACTACTACCGGCCGATCAACGACAACGCCGCGTTCCTCGAGTCGATCGCCCCGGCGTTGGAGGCCGGCCGGCCGACCGGATACGACATCATCGTCATGACGAACGGCCCGGAGCTCTCCACGCTGATCGAGCGCGACTGGCTGATCCCGCTCGAGCACTCGAGGCTTCCGACGTTCGCCGTGAACGCCTCCCCCGCCGTGACGGACCCGTACTGGGATCCGGGCAACCGGTACTCCGTCGCGTGGCAGTCGGGGCTCACGGGGATCGCGTACCGACCGGAGGCGGTCGAGGCCCTCGGCCGCGCACCGAACAGCCTGCTCGACCTGTGGGCGCCCGCGCTGCGCGAGCGGGTGGGGATGCTGACCGACCTGATGGACCTCGGCGCGACGGGGCTGCTCGCGAGCGGCACGGACCCCGCGACCTCGAGTGACGCGGACTGGCAGCGCGCCGCGACGATGCTTCGCCAGCAGCGCGACGACGGCATCGTTCGCAAGTACTACGACCAGGGATACGTGCGGGGGCTGGAGAAGGGAGACATCTGGATCTCGCAGGCGTGGTCCGGCGACATCTACCAGGCCAACCGGCTCGGGCATCCGGAGCTCGAGTTCGTCGTCCCCAACGAGGGCGTCGTGTTCTGGACCGACAACATGCTCATCCCGCGCGGCGCTCGGCATCCCGTCGACGCGCTCGCATTGATGGACTTCGTGTACGAGCCGCGTGCGGCGGCGTTGATCGCGGACTGGGTCTGGTACATCTCGCCGGTTCCGGCGGCGCGAGAGGTCGTAGCGGACCGCCTGCACGACCCGAAGGTGGCGCGCAGCGATCTGGTGTTCCCGTCTACGGAGCTGATCGGCGAGTCGTCACAGTCCGGCGCGACATTCGGCGCCGGAACACCGCTCCGCTACTACCCGCGCCTTGCCACGGCGGAGGAACGCAGCGCGTGGCGCGGCGTCTTTGCCGCGATCGTCGACGTCGGAACCTGAGGAAAGCGACTTCCCGACAATGCCAAGCCGACGGATCTACGACCTCCTGTATCGGACCGGAGCGGCGAGATGGCGTCGTGGCTGGGAGGTCGGCGTCGGTCCCGAACTTCGGCAACTCGTCGGTGACGGCGTCGTCACGCCCGAACGGCTTGGCGGTGCCCGAGCCATCGACCTCGGTTGCGGGATCGGGACGAACGTCCTCTTCCTGGCCGAGAAGGGATGGGATGCGACGGGCGTCGATTTCTCGGCTACAGCCATCGCCCAGGCACAGAATGCCGCGGACGCTGCCGGGCTGTCGGCGACGTTCGTCGTCGGCGACATCACCCGCCCGATCGAGTCACTGACGACACCGTACGACTTGATCCTGCTCTACAACGTCGTGCAGGACCTGGATGCTGACGGCCGCCGCGGCATCGCCACCGAAGCGAGGCGACTTAGTCGGTCAGGGACCGTCGTCCTCGTCTGGTGCTGGTACGCGGCAAGGGCTGAACTGCCGGTGATCAGCTATCGCGGCCCGTCCAGGATCGCTCCGTTCGTGATCGAGCCGGGCGAGGAACTCGATCTGTTCGGCGACGCGTTCGACGTGGAACGGATGTCGACCGAGCCCGGTGAGCGAAGAGCGGCGTTCATCCTCACGAAGCGATAAGATGAGGCCCCCGGCGCCTCGCGACGGTCTACAGCGCGCCCTTCACGAGCGTCTGGAAGATCTTGATGGCGGCCGGGCCCAGGATGACGACGAAGAGCGCGGGCATGACGCACCCGATCATCGGGAACAGAAGTTTCACCGGGATCTTCATCGCGCGCTCCTCGGCGTACTGACGTCGCTTCGTTCTCATCTCATGCGACTGCGCACGGAGCACGCCGGCAACGCTGACGCCGAAGACGTCCGCCTGGATCATCGCGAGGACGAATCCCTTGAGGTCGGGCACGTTGACGCGCTCCGACAGATGCCGGAACGCATCCGAGCGGGAAACGCCGAGCTGAACCTCGTGCAGCATCCGCCCGATCTCCTCGGAGAGCGGGCCCTTCATCGTTCGCCGGACGTGCAGCAGGGCTGCGTCGAACGACAGACCGGCTTCGACGCTGATCGTGAGGAGGTCGACGGTGTCCGCCAACGATCGCCGGATCTTCTCCTGGCGAGTGAGAACGGATTGCGACAGCACCGCGCCCGGAACCATGTACAAGATCAAGGCAAACATCGGGATGCCGACCGCTCTGACGATCCCGTTGCCGGTCGCAACGCCGACCAGTGACCCCATGAACAGACCGATGAACAGCATCATCCCCTTGACGGCAAGGACGCGTTCGCCCGTCCATCCGTTGGGACTTCCGGCCAGCATCAACTTCTCGTCGATCTTGTTCCTGGCTCCGGCCGGCGTGAGCCGGAGAGCGATCCGCGCCAGCGCTGACGCCGTCGGCGCTACGACACGCTCGGAGAGCGGAACGCCAGGAGCGCCGCCAGTCGGCAGTCCGGCACTCTGCAACTGACCTTCGAGAACCTCCCCCGGCCGACGGCCACGGGCTGACGCGACCCACGCAACACCGCCGGCGACCACCGTCGCGAACGTTCCGCCAACCGCGACCAAGAGATAGATCTGATTACGCATCGAGCCTCACGATCTTCCGCATCCAGACGAACCCGACGATCATCAAGAGCGCGCCGCCACCCATCGCGATCCGGCCGACGGGCGTCGTCAGGAGCGGCGACAGGTACGACGGGTTCACGAGGAGGAGGTAGCCGACGATGATGAACGGCAGCAGGATCAGGATGACAACCGACCACCGACCCTCAGCCGACAGCACCCTGACCTGCCGCCGGATCGTTTCGCGTTCACGGATCGTGCCGGCGACGGTCTCCAGGACCTCGGCGAGGTTGCCGCCGACCTTACGCTGGATCGCGATCGCGGTGACCGCCCAGTCGAGATCCTGACTGCCGACCCGATCGGCGAGTGCCTGCAGAGCGTCGTCGACGGTCCGTCCGAGCTGCACCTCCGACAGGACGCGGGAGAACTCGGAGGCCGCCGGCTCCTCCACCTCCTTGGCGACGGAGTCGAGCGCTTGGAGGAAGCTGTGACCCGCTCGGAGCGAGCTTGCCAGGATCATCAGGACATCGACCAGCTGCGACTGCAGCAGGTTGATGCGACCTCTCGCCGCCCTCGAAAGCAGGACAAACGGAAGCGCGACAGCTACAACGAGGATCAATGCACCGACGATCGGGTTGAGGAGCGCCCCGACCAGCACTCCGAGCACCAGAGGGACGACGAGCGAGGGAAGCAGGAATTCGCCGACGCTGATCTTCCATCCCGCTCGCTCGATCATCCTGGCGACGGGTCGCAGAACGCCCGCGGCCGCAGCGCCCTTCTCGATCGCTTCGGTCAACTGCCGAGGAGCGTGGAGTCCGGCGCTGTCCTCCACGATCGGGCCGGATGCGCTCGGATCGGCCATCATGCGAGCGGCGAGATCCCGCTGACGCCGCGCATCGAACGTCCTGACCGTGATGAGGTTCATGAGCATGTACGCGGCGACGAACGCAAGACCGACGATAAAGAAGAGACTCACTCGGTTGTCGAAGAACCGCTCGAGGAGCGAGCTCGATTCCGAGACCCCGGCCCCCGGGCGTGGCGGCATCACCAAGTGTCGCTCATCCGAGCCACCCGGAACATCGACCTCGATGGATGCAGGCGCGCCATACGGGACCTTCGAGCGGTACGTAACGACATATTGCTGCGACAGCTGCACCGCGAGCGTCTTGTACGCGGCTTCGAGGTCATCGCTCGAAAGAGGCTGATATGCGCCGCCGGTCTGGTCGGCCAGGGCGCGGAGCACTTCATCGTCTGGCCTGCCGCCGACGAGTCCCATCGTGAACACGGTTACACCGGCGTCTTCGGCGGCGGCCGTCGCATCGGCGACCGATCCGTCCGCGGTATTCCGCCCATCCGTCAGAACGATCAAGTTGTGTTGTCCGTGTGAGTCGAACATCGCGGATCCTTGCGAGACCGCACCGAACAGTGCAGTGCCCTGCGAAGTCGTTGCCGTCATCGACGCAACCGCCGAAGCAAGCTCGTCATGGTTGGCGGTGATGGGCGAGACGACGTTCACGTCGTTCGCAAACGACACGACGCCGACGGAGATCCACGACGGAACGTTCTGGACGAACGTCTTCGCGGCGGCGAGGGCAGTCTGCAACTCACGGCCTTGCATGCTGTTGGACACGTCGATGGCAAGGATGACATCGACGTCGTGAAGCGATGGCGTCAGTGCTCTGATCCTGCTCACTGGGACCGCGACGCCGTTCTCGGTGATCCGGACGTTCGACGCCGACAGACCAACGGCGCTGTCTGTCGACAGCGTCACCCGGATATCCGGGTATCGACGCACGTCGACGTCCCGGATCTGTGCGGTGGCGTGCGCCCACGGCATCCCCATCACGAGGAAGACGACGAGAACGGAGCCGAAGCCGAGCGCCTTTCTCACCACGGCTCGCGTCCCGGCATCGGCGCGAACAGACTCGGCGGGATGTGGACGCCGCGGTCGGCCGCGCGCTCGACGAAGTGCGGCCGGAGACCGGTCGCGGTGAGGCTGCCGAGGACGCGGCCGTGCTCGTCGACGCCGGCCCCGTAGTCGAACACGAAGAGGTCCTGCAGCGTGATCGCGTCGCCCTCCATGCCGACGAGCTCGGTCACGTTCGTCACCCGGCGAGAGCCATCGGACAGGCGACTCACGTGGACGATGAGATCGATCGCCGCTGCGACCTGCTCGCGAACGGCCCTCACCGTCAGCTCCGTCCCAGCCATCAACACCATCGTTTCGAGACGCGAAAGGACGTCCCTAGGCGTGTTCGCGTGGATCGTCGAGATCGACCCGTCGTGACCGGTGTTCATGGCCTGGAGCATGTCGAGTGCTTCGCCGCCTCGAACCTCGCCGACGACGATCCGATCGGGCCGCATCCGAAGTGCGTTCCGGACGAGGTCGCGGATCGTGACCTCGCCTCGACCCTCGATGTTCGGAGGTCGGTACTCGAGCGCGACGATGTGCGGCTGCATCAGTCGCAGCTCGGCCGCATCCTCGATCGTGATGATCCGGTCGTCCTCGGGGAGGAACGACGACAACACGTTGAGCAGCGTCGTCTTGCCGGCGCCGGTCCCACCCGAGACGAGGATGTTCAGCCGCGCTCGGACGCAGAGGCTGAGGAACTGGGCCACCTCGGGTGAGAACGTTCCGAAGGTGATGAGATCCTGCGCGTCGTAGGGATCGGCGGCGAACTTCCGGATCGTGAGCGCCGCTCCGTGGATCGCGAGCGGCGGGATGATCGCGTTTACGCGGGAGCCGTCGGCAAGTCGAGCGTCCACGTACGGAGACGATTCGTCGACGCGGCGACCGACGCGTGCCACGATCTTGTCGATCGTGCGCCGTAGATCGTCGTCGCTCCGGAATGCCGACTCCGTCCGATGAAGCTTGCCGTTCCGCTCGACGTAGATCGCCGCCGGGCCGTTGACCATGATCTCCGTGACATCCGCGTCTCGGACGAACGGCTCGATCGGACCGAGGCCGAGGACCGAGTCGCCGATCTGCTGGATGATGTGCGCCTTCTCCTGAGCGGATAGCACGACCTCCTCCTCGTCGAGAAGGCCGCGCAGGCGCGAGTGCACGAGGTCGCGGAGCTCATGATCCGACATCGCATCGTCGTACAACCGAGGGCCCAGCGCCTCGACCAACTGCTCCTGCACGCGGTCGCGGATCTCGGCGGCCTTGTCCGGTCGCTCCTGGCGGGCGAGACGTTCTGCCAGCGACACCTAGGACCTCCTCAAGAAACCGCGACTGCGCGCGGCGTTGGACGCCTCGGCCGGCTCGCGCGTGAACTGCCGACAGAGCGATGTTGCGAACTCGGTGATCGCCTTCGCGACGTCCGATCGCGGCGCCTCGAGGAACAGCAATCGCCCGTGATTGATCGAGCGCGGGACGAGCGGGCTCGACGGTATGCGGGAGTCGACGTGAACGTTCAGGATGCGCTCGATCTCCTCGGCCGTGAGATCGACCTTGCTGTCCGCCCGATTCAAGATGACGCGGTACCGGTCGCGGGGGATGCCGAGACTCTCGAGCGTGCGCAGCCCGAGCGACAGGTGCCGGACACCGATCACGTCCAGGCCGGTGATCAGGCAGACGGCATCCGAGAGGTCGAACGCGCCGAGGACGTGATCCGAGTACTCGGCGCTGCCATCGACGACGACGAACGGGAACGCTTCCTGCAGCAGCCGGAGCATGCGCCCAACGGCGCGGACGGGAAGCGCCTCCGCTTGCGGGTCGGGCGTCGAGCCGTATCCGACGACGTTTCCCGGGAGCGGCGTTCCGAGTTCGACGATCGCGTTGGCGTCGGTGCCCTCGGGAAGCTCGACGAGATCCTGCATCGACCGTCGGGGCTGCGAGTTGAAGTAGGCGAACACGTCGCCAAGGTCGTGATCCAAGTCGAGGAGCGCCACGCGCTGCTCGAGCTTCGCCGCGAGCGCCGCAGCCAGGTTGCACGAGAAGAAGGTCTTTCCTGTTCCGCCCTTCGTCGAGAACACCGAGACGATCGTCCCGAGGTTCTGATCCTCGTCGCCGGACTGGGCGGCGCGCACGCCGGACGACCACTCGACGGCCCGGCGCAGCGCCTCCTCGAGCTCCTCCGTCCCCGTGGACAGGTCGACGACATCGCGAACACCCGACCGCACCAGCCGCGGGAAGGACCCGTTGACGGCCTCTTCACGAACGAGGACGACGGCGGTCGACGGTGACTCCTTGCTCATGTGCTCGGCAACCGTGGTCGCCTCTTCGTCGCTCACCGTCGGACCGAGCACGACCAGCTCGAGGCGGCCCGGCGCCGTCAGCGTTCGCTTCGCCGCCTCCACCGTCGGAACCCAGCCGATCGTGTCCGGCGATGTAAGGAGGGCGCGCGCGACGAGCGGCCTGAATGTTTCCCCGCCACCGACGCTGAAGACGCGGGCCGTCACTTGACGCCCTTCGAGCCGACTGACGCTATCGCAGCTCCGTCTTCGTTCGGTGGCAGGAGAGTCAGCCACACGTGACCTTGTTCCTGCGCAAACGCGAGCCATGCAGCCTCTTCGGGCGTCACGGCGAGCAGGACCGTCACGTTCCCGGTTCCCGTCGTTGCATCGGACGTGGTCGCGTTCAGGACTTGAGCATCGCGCACGATGACCTTCGTCACTTGCTGTCCTTGGTTCCCAACAGCAAACGTCCCATACGCCTCAACGAAATCGCCCTGCTGCAACGACCCGCCCGCGGCGCGTTGCGTCTCGAGCGTCAGGCCGGTTGCCTGCATCCCAGACTTGAGCCCGTAGCGCCCGCCGGGGGCCTGGAGATCTCCCACAAACCGCGCCGGCGACATCTGCTCGCCGGCCAAGATCGGATACGCGGTGCGCTGCCCCTGAAGCTGATACGGGTCCGTGATCGCATCCTTGACCAAGTTATCTGCCGGCACGTCTTCGTACGTGAACTCACCTGCCTCGACCAGCGGGTCGAGGTTCTCGCCCGCGGGGATGTCCGTCTTCGCGACGAGGACTCGAACGGTCTGTTGAGCCTTCTCCGCCTTGTTACGGGCGCTCTGCGCGTACATGAAGACACCCGCGGCTGCCGCAAGGGCGAAGAGGATAGTTACAACCGCCGCCAGACTTCCCCGTCTCATCTCGTGCTCCCTCCGAGTTATCCAGTAAGCGCGACAGCAGCTACGCCGAAGTTCTGACCTGTTCCGGGTGTGACGCCCTCGACCTCACTTCCCGTCCAGATGATGTCGATACAGGCGGTACTGCCTCCGCCGTTCCCGGACTTTCCGCACATCGTTTTCGCCTGTTGCCCCTTCGCGGCGTTCGCGACCTTGAAGATGGACAGACCGATCACCGCGTACTTGTCGATCGGGTTCGCTCCGGTGCACGGAACCCACGTCGAGCCCGATCGACAGACGCGCTGTGGGGTGTCCTCGACGGGAAACAGGAGGTACTTGCCGATCATGGACGTGATGTCTCCAATGAACGCACCGCCCTGACTACCGGAACTGGCACAGACCCAGGTCGGCGGCGGATTCGACAGGGAGAGACCCCCCGGGTATCCGTTCTTGATCCAGGTCGTGACCGCGCTCTGACTCGCCTGGTACGAGTTGCAGTTCGTGTCGAACTTCCCAGTGATGTGGCCCCAGGAGTCGAGGCTCATGAGTCCCCAGTCGGAGTTCCCCAGATCATCGGGGTCGTACCAGAGGAAGCAGTGCGTCGTCGGGCTCGGCGCCTTCTGCTCGCACTTCAAAGCCGACTGGCTTGTCACGATGATCGGGGCGATGTTGGTCGCGCCGCTGGCGGGCCCCCATTTCGCCGTCGCATTTGCGCGTGCGATGCCGGTCGCGCTCGCGCCGACGAGCGGCGCCACATATCGCGTCTGGGTCACCTGGTAGTGCACAGTGACGGTCCCGCCCGAAGGATTACATCCACTCGGGAACTGGAGACCGGGTCCGTACGTGACCGCGCCAGCAGCATTGTCGCCGGCCAGCGTGCCCGCCTGCGTGACCGCATCGGACTGTCCCTTTCCGGTCGCGCAGGAAATGGCAGCTGCGAGTGCTGCTGCGTCGTTGCCGGCGCGGACCTGGCGGTACCTCACGTGCATCAGGCCGCCGTCGAGCGTCATCCCGAGGAAGCCGATGAAGACGACGAGCAGAATGGCGACGATGAGAACGCTCACTCCTCGTTCGTCGTTCAGCGACCGCATGTTCGGGACGCGCGTCACTCGCATCGGAAGCTCCCCGACACGTGAGGCGTCACGCTGAACGACAGCAATGGAAGCGAGATAGAGATCGGCTGATCCCAGGCAACCGTAACTTCGGTATTCGGTACCGTGGCCGTGGCGCAGTCTGCCGACACGCTGATCGCGGCCGGAATCGGGTTGGCGCCCGGCATGTCCTGGTTCTGGATCTGGACGATGTAGTCACGGATAGCCGTAGACGAGCAGGACGTCGCCGGAGGGCACTTGAGCGAGGCATATCGTGCGGCCTCGCGAGCCGTGCTCGTGTAGTTCTCGAGACGGACGAGCGTGATCCCGAACTCGATGACGCCGAAGAGGAACGTTGCGAGCAGCGGAAGGATGATTGCGAATTCCACTGCCGCGGCACCCTTCTGATCACACGCCGATCTGCGAATGCGTTTCATCGATCCTCTCCCGGAACTCTCCAGCCCTTCACTCCCTCGGGGATCGCCCGAAGGAGTGAGCGGCCGGAGCGGCCGCTCTTCCGCTTAGCCGCCGAGCGGCGCGACGGTCGACGCGTCGTTCAGCGTGTTGTTGATCGCGATACCGAGCGCGGTGGCGCCGGCAACGATCACGAGCGCGATCAGGGTGATCAGGATCGCGTACTCGGCAGCAACACCGCCGTCCTCACGCCGGATCTTCGACGGAAGCTCGCTCAGCGAGACCTTGAGCCAGGTGTAAGCCTGGAGCATTCGGGTGGTCACCTCCCTCCATGCCTTCCCGGAGACACGGAGCCGGCCGCCACGCGGGCCGCGACGCCACCCCTGCCTCAGACCTGTACCTGGCTGAAAGGTAGGAGCGGGTGGTACGGCTGGGGTATCCGGACTTCCGCGAGTCGGGCTACGCAGTTGCTTCTAGAGCGAACTGCGTAATCGCTACCCGGCGAAGACGGGAGCGGGCGTCTGTACCTGCTCCAGCACGATCGTCCGAGGCGTCCGCACGATGCCCATCTGACTGGCAACCGACAGCGCGGCGACGCGCCCGCTCACCCCGAGCTTGCGGTAGATGTGGTTCAGGTGCGTCGTCACGGTCCGCTCGGCCATCCCGAGGCGCCTGGCGATCTCGCGCGCCGTCAGGCCTTCACCGGCGGCGGCCAGCACGCTCAGCTCACGATCGGTCAGGATCGAGGGCGCGTTCCGCTGCGCGTCGATGCCTTCTACGATGTCGCCGAGGGCTCCGCGGGGCAGGCCCTCGAGCACGAGCTCGCCGGCGGCCGCGCGCTTCGCCGCCTGGACGAACCGCTCGGGCTCGGAGTTCTTGTGGATGAAGCCGTCGGCGCCGACGAACAGCGCTCGCGACACCGCCCGCTGGTTGAGGTCGGTCCCCGTCGCCAGCACCATCAGCGAGGGGAACTCGGTGCGGATCGTTCGGATCAACGAGAAGGAGTCGACCTCGCCGAGGAACTCGAGGCCGACCAGCACGACCGCGTCCTTGTGCCGGTGACAACGACGTACCATCTCGATGCCGTCGTCGACGTTGCCCGCATCACCGAGCACCTCGACGTCCGGCTCGGCCGAGAAGACCATCCGGAGGCTGCTACGGACGATGCCGATCGGTTCAATGATCAGCACCCCAACGGTGCGCGGTTGCTCGCGCGGGGAAGTGCTCACGAGTCCCTCCACCTCAGACAGGTCCCCCCGAATCGCCTACGTCGTAGGCCAATGCGGGCGCTACGCTAGGGCGAAAGGCGCAGTACGTGCAATAGGCCCATCGGCCAGAGTTCTACGTAGAACGAAGTACGTAGTAGCCGGGCGGGCCCGAGCTCAGCGGTACCCGTACCGGCGAAGCAGCGGCGCCGTGAGTGCCGACACCGTCCGCCGATCCACGGGGTCCATCGTGCGCCGCCACTCCTCGTCGGCTCGGATCGCGAGTTCGCCCGTGGAGAAACGCATGGGGTTGCCGTCTACGGAATGGTTGGGGCGCAACAGCACGTGCCCGTCCTGCACGAACGACAGGCCGCCGCCCTCGAGCCCGGCGAACGAGACGATGCGCCCGAGCGTCCCCGGCACGTCGGCGACCAGGTCCTCGTACCGGACGAACAGATAGGCCGTCCGCGATCGCCGGAGCAGGCCCGCGGCGCCGTTGTAGAGCAGATACCGGCCGCTCGCCGCGGCCGCGCCGTACCGGATCATCCGGTCGGGCGTGCCGGTCGCGTCCGGTCGCGTGACCTCCTTCTTCCACGAGTGCACGACGCCGCGGCTGTCCCGGACGAGATGCACGAACCGGAGATCCACCCTCGGCAGCCGCCGGAGCACGAGCGCGTACGACGGGATCTTGGTCGAGTCGACGACCACCTTCGCGCCCGAGACCTCGGCGATCGCCGAGTACAGCCGGCCCGTCGCCTGCGCGTACCGGCGGAGGCCGTCGCTTCGGAACGCCCGGCTCGCGAGCAGCGGCATCATCCAGGGTCGGTCGTACCGCATCCGAAGCTCGTGGAGCGCCCGCGCCTCCTCGACGCGCCAGCCGCCGAAGGCGCGCTCCCCCACCTTGGTCCAGAACGGACACGCGTCGAACGGCTCGCCGCACCCGCACCGGCGGTTCTCGATCACGCCGCGGAGCCAGATGTCCCGCATCTCGCCCACCGAGAACGCGCCCGGCACCTGGCCGAGCAGCCGGTCGAGCAGCGTGCTCCCGCTCCGGCCCCACCCGCCGACGTACAGCACGCGGAGGTCGCGTGGCGGTTCGAGCAGCTCGTCCACGATCGACGCGAACCGCGCCGTGGTGGCCTGGATCTGATCCGCCCCGGGTGGGGCGACGAACGCGGGATCGCCGGACAGCGCGCGGTCGAGCAACGAGCCGAGCTCCGCCTCGGTCTCGGCGAGGTGGATGTAGCCGGTCGAGGCCAGCCGCGCCGCGAACCGCACCTGGTGGTCGTCGACGTGCTCGCCGAGGGCGTGGCGCCGCGGCACGACGATCGGTTTCCGCCCGGCCCGCAGACAGTCCGTGATG
>JBKPTC010000025.1:0-10472 GCA_046735355.1 bacterium | reverse complement strand
GGCCCGCGGCGCGCGCGACGCTCGTGGCGGGCGGGTTGGTGCTGGGTGGGGGCGGCGTCCTCGTCGGGGCCGCCGGCGCGTTCGCGCGGCGATTCGCACGCGAGGTTCCCCGCAACCGGTTCGGTCTCTGCTCTGGGTTCGACCAGCGGTTGCAGAACGGGACGCCGCCGCTCACTGAATGGCTGGCGGACCTCCTCGACGACCTCGCCGGGATCGGCACGCCGGAGCAACGAGGCCGTCCGCTCACGTTCGGCGACCTGTGGAGCGGGGAGGCGCCCGACCCGACGCCGGACGGCCCCGGCGTCAACCTCGCCATGCTCACCACGAACCTCAGCCAGGGCCGCCCGTACCGCCTGCCGTTCGAGGAACGCACCTGGTTCTTCGCGCCGGCGGAATGGCGTCAGCTGTTCCCCGGCCGCGTGATCGATCACATGGAGAAGGCGGCGGCCGCGCTCGTCGATGCGCTCGGCGACGGCGACGCCGACGCCGACTTCCGGCTGAAGTGCCGGATGCTCGCACCCGAGCTGTTGCCGATGCCGGTCGCGAGGGACCTGCCTGTCGTCGTCGCGACGCGACTCAGCTTGAGCTTCCCGGTCCTGCTGAGCGCCGTGCCGCTCTACGGCGTCGACTACGGGCGCAAGTCCAACGGACGCACCCGTTCGGCGGCGCGGTCGTGGATGCGTGAGCATGCAGACTGGCGCGCGATCTGCGATGACGACGCGCGGTGGGCGGCATCGAAGCCGAACCAGCGGTACGACGTGCAGCAGTGCTGGTTCTCCGACGGCGGGATCGCGAGCAACTTCCCGATCTCGATGTTCGACGCGCCGATCCCGCGCTGGCCGACGTTCGCGATCAACCTGACTCCGCCGCATCCGGACCGTCCGGACGAGCAGGTCTGGATGCCGACGAACAACTCGGAGGGCGTGGACGGCGCGGCCACGTGGATCGACATCTCGACCGAGGACGGGCTCGCGTCGATGATCGCGTTCGGCCACGCGATCGCCGACACGATGCAGAACTGGAACGACAATGCGTTCACACGGGTGCCCGGGTACCGCGATCGCATCGCGCACGTCCGTCGCGGTGCGAACGAGGGCGGCATGAACCTGCACATGACCGACGAGCAGGTCGCGGTGCTGGCCGGGAAGGGTCGGAGGGCCGGCGAGCTGCTCACGCGGGCGTTCCGTGTTCCTTCACCGCCCGATCAGACCCTGACGTGGGACAACCATCGCTGGGTCCGGCTCCGGACGTTCCTCGGTCGTCTCGAGGCGGTGAGCGCGTCGCTCGACCGCGCGTACCAGGTCCCGGCCACGTCGGAGGTGCACTCGTATCACGAGCTCCTGCTGCGGCACCCCGACGATCCGCCGTCGAGCTATCCGATGATCGAGGAGCGCGAGCAGCTCGCCGAGAAGGTGATCGAGCACGTGAAGGCCATCGTCGAGCTCACGGGTGAGGAGCGACCGCTCGAGGACGGCGCGCCGAGGCCGACGCCGGAGCTCGGCGTTCGACCGCGACTCTGACGCCGCGCGACGAAGGGAGACCGCCGTGAAGGACGAGGCCGGCAAGCGCACGGACGAGCACGAAGGCGAGCAGAATCCGCCGGGCGACGCTCGACCGCGCGACGACCGCGATCCCACGACGCTTTTCGCGCCGCATCTGCGGGAGGAGTTCGAGCAGGTTCGCGGGCACGAGTCCGAGATCGTCGAGCGGCTGCGCGATCCGAAGGTCGCGGCGAGCTTCGCAGCCGACCCGGTTCGGGCGCTCGCCGACATCGGCGTCGACGTGCCGCCGCTGATCAAGGGACGGCTCGTCGCCGAACGCCGCCCGAAGCCCGTCCCGAGCGAGCGACGGTTCCGGCTGCCGAGCGGCCAGGTGGTCACGGCGCGTGTGCGCGTCCGGTTCACGGGAGGCAAGACTCCGAAGGAGGCCTAGATGCCCGGCGACGAGACCCACGGATTCGACCTCGCGATCGAGTTCGCCGAGCAGGCGTATCAGGAGATCCTGTCGGCCATCTTCGACAGCGAGGACTTCCTGTCCTCCAAGCTTCTCGACCCGATCCACGCGGACGACACCGACGGCTTCCGGGTCAACGTCTTGTTCGATCGGCCGACCGACGCCGGGTTTCCGGCGGGCGCGCAGGACCCGGTCGACCTCCGCATCGAGGTCGGCGACGTCGCCCATCCCGTCGCCGCGCTCCGGATGGTCGTCGGCGTGGACGTCGACCGGGGCGGCTCCGATTCCGACCTCGTGGCGCTCGACTTCGCGAACCGCCTGTATCTGGCGAGCGCGAAGGTGCACAACATCCCGGTACCGGGGTTCGCGACGCTCGTCCGCGACCGGATGCCGCTCGTCCCGATCCTGCCGATCCCGGTCGACCGCGGGGCCACGAGCTCGGTGAAGCTCAAGCGGGGCGACGTGTGGATCGTCGACGATGCCTCACCGGCCGACCTGGACGCCTCGGCGTTCATGCTGACGTTCGGCGGCGGCACGACGGGAACGGCGAGCGCGTTCACACGGAGCTTCATCTCACCGGGCGGCAACGGCGGCATCGCCGTCGCGTTCGACTGGCTCTGCCGGGTGATCAGCCCCAAGATCGACGAGGCGCTCGAGCTCGGCGGCGCGTTCACCGACTGCCGGCTGACGCGAACGGTCACCATCGATGAGGACGACGGCATCGACCTCACGAAGCTCGAGATGACGCTCGAGGATGGGTTCATCCGGGTGGCCGCGGGCGTGAAGAAGAGCGGGTTCTGCTACGACGCGTCGGGCACGGTGGCGGCGAGAATCATGCTCGCGATCCAGGACGGCGAGCTGGTCGTCCGGTCGGAGGTGGAGGACCCCGTCGTCGATATCGACGTGCCCTGGTACTGCTACCTCGCCGGCGCGGTCATCGGTGGGCTCGTCGGCCTCCTCTTCGGCGTCGTCGGCTCGATCGTCGGCGCGATCCTCGTTCCGCTGATCCTGTGGGTGAGCTCCGAGACCGTCGAAGGCGTGGTCCAGAGCGCCATCGACCGCGTCGCCGACGCGCTCAACGAGATCGCGCCCAACCTCGACGTTCCGGCCGTCGGGCTGAACCTGATCTTCAGCGACGTCTTCATCGACGACGTGACGATCGGGGCGCGCGTGACGGCGCACGGCAAGGCGCCGATCCGCTGCGAGGGGTTCCTCGACGTGCCGAACGGTGCGTTCGTCGACCTCGACCGCGGCGTCGTCGGCGGCCCGGATCTGCCGAGCCAGGATCTCGCGTGGCGCGGCGAGCTGCTGTGGCGGCACCTCGACGCCGTGTGCGGTGCGACGCTCGCCCGGACGGACCGGCCCTCGTTCGACGAGGCGTCGCGACCGACGTTGTACGGGTTCGCGTACGACGCGCCGAACCCCGTCTCGCTCGACGAGCTCGCGACGTTCGACCCGTTCTCGAGTGGGACGTTCCGCGAGTCGATGCGCGTCTTCGGCGTGCGGACGAACGAGGGGCGGTGGTCGATGATCCAGGCCGTCGACGTCCGTATGGACGGCATCCGCGTTCGATACCGCACCTACGAGAAGCGGATGCCGGGCGTCGAGATCCACGGCGGCTGGAGCTGCGAGCGACCGTTCGACGACGCGGTCGACCCGGAGACGATCGTGTTCCATCCCGGCGACGTGTTGACGCCGGCGGGGGGAGGCGCGGACGGCAGCACCGCGCCGGATCCGTGCGCGGGCATAGCCGACACGGTCCGAGCGATGGTCCCCGCCGCGATGATCGAGCGCCGCGCCGTCGAGCGCGCGTGGGCGGCGGGCGGCTCGATCGGCCGGTGGACCGGGACCGCGATCACGCGGGCCCGTGAGGTCGCGCGCTTCGACGCCGTCGCGAACGGCCTCGGCGAGGGCGGCACGGCGCGGTGGTCGATCCAGGGCGAGACGCTCGAGGGTACGAGCGGGAGCGTCGAGGTCGAAGGGGTTGAGATCGGCTACGAGACGAGCGGCATGCGGCTGACGCTCACCACCACGACGCGCGAGCCGTTCGAGTTCCTGCTCGACGTTCGAGTCGAGGACAGGAAGGGAGCGTCGGCGGAGGCGTCGCGGTGCGTCCGGTTCGAGGCGACCTGCACGAGCGACGTGCGCGTCGTCGCGCCGTGGAAGGCGTACCTCGACACGTTCCGCAGCAGGTGGGGGGTGGCGGAGGTCCAGACGCCGGTCGTCACCGGCCCGCCGCCTCCCGAACCGGGTCCCGAGCTCACCAGTCGGGCGGGATCCCGTACTTCCACGTGAACCGGCCGGCCTCCAGGTCGGCGGCCAGCGCCGCCGGCCGGAGGGCCGGGTCGACCAGCAGGTTGCGCTCGTGCAGCCCGCGGCGGAACGGGTCGGCCCACGACCACGGCTTGCGCGTCTCGTCGATGGAGAGCTCGTGGCAGTCGCGGAAGTCGATGTCGAACTGCCGTTCGACGTCGCCGGGGAGCGCGCCGCCGGAGGCCAAGATCGCGCTCTCGGTGTGGTGGAACGCCGAGCCGTTCGCCGTGTTGTAGGAGCCGATCGCGCACAGGTCGTCGTCGACCAGCAGGTTCTTGGAGTGGAACGCGCCCGGCCGCTCCCACAGGTGAACGCGGATCCCGTGCTCGAGCAGCCACCGGAAGTGATTGCCGCACTCCCAGTACATCCATCCCATCAGGCCGTGACCCATCAGCGATCGCGACGATGCCTTCGAGTTGCTGATCAGCCGCACCTCGACGCCGCGAGCGGCAGCCTCGGCGAGCGTCTCGGCCAGCACGCGCGGCGGACGCACGCCGTGGCATCCCCACCAGACGCGCGTGCGCGCCGACCGGACGGCGTGGACGAAGCCGTTCGTCAGCGGGAGGGTCTCCTCGTCGTACGGCTTGTGCCCGACGTACCGGAGCCGCGCGTCGCCGGTCGGCTGGAGGGGCGGAGAGGACTCGGGGTAGCGCTGCTCGACGCGCGCGGCGTCCGCGCTGGCGCCGGCGACGGCGGCCTCCGCGTCGAAGCCCTTGTCGCCGCGGCGCTTCCAGCACTCCTCGTACGCGCGGTACAGGAGGAGCGAACCGAGGAAGCGCCGCTCGATGTCGGCGACGACGGGGCCGGTGAGCGAACAGTCGGTGTCACGCCACGCGTGGGGGTCCTCGCCGCCCATCGCGTACTTGGTGCCCCAGTTCATCCCTCCGAGGACGGCGCGGGTGCCGTCGACGATCGTGTACTTCTCGTGGAACCGGCGCTTGAACTGCCGGCGCGCGCGGTTGAGCAGCTGTCGCACCTTGTGGCCGCGGGCCCAGTCGATCGTGAGGTTGCGGAAGGGCGGGTCGTAGCAGATGACCTCCGCGCCGGCCTTTCGCATCGCGTCGATGATCCCTCGCGACCGCGTCGTGTACAGGGCGGCGTCGTCGCACACCATCGCGACATGCACGCCCTCGCGAACCTTGGCGGCGACGACGTCCGCGAGCCGGCGCGACGTGTCGTCGTTGATGATCGAGAACGTGACGAGGTGGACGCTGCGCTCGGCCGACTCGATCAGCTCCCACCGCTTGGCGTACGACTGCGAGCCGCTCGGCATCAGCTCGACGGCGTTGCCGTCGACCGCCGCCGTGCCGGTCACCCGGTCCATCTCGGCCTCGAACGCCGGATCCGTGACCGGCGGAGTGGTGCGTGGACCGCTCATCGACTCCGCACGATACCGAGCGCGCCCAGGCGATCGGTGCTGGAGAGGAAGTCCGCGACCGCTCGGCCGGCCATCACGATCGATCGAGCGTGGCGTCGGCCAGGAGGACCGCCTTGATCGTCCCCCCGCAGTCCCACGAGATCCTGATGGTTCCGGTAAGTCGGTTGGCGGTCCAAACGCCCGCGATGGTCGTCCCGCCGGTCGCCTCCAGCTCGAGCCTGCGCGCGACCGCCACGCTGCCCGAGCCGCACGACGCCCGCGCGGTGATCGTCCCCTGGTAGGTCTCCGAAGCGTTGTCCCAGTCCAGCGTCTCGAACTTGTTGGAGAGCCCATCGCTGGCGGTCCCCCACGTCACCGAGCACGGTCCGACGTCGCACGACGAATCGAGCGTCCATGTCTCGTCGTCCGTGTCTCCGACGCTCGGCATCGCGAACACCCAAAGGACCTTGTCATCCAGCAGGTCCGCGCCTTCCACGTGTCTGACCCGGACGGTGACGTCGTAGGTGCCGTCGATCACCGCCTGGCGGAGCGGCGCATCGGTCGCCGTCGGCGACCGGGTCGGCTCGTCGTCATGCGAGCCGATCAGGCCGGCGGCGTTGAGCGCTCCGACGAGCGTCGCCGCCGCGGTCAGGAGGCCCGCGATGCCCGCAAGGATCGTTCGCGTGGTCGTCCAGAACTTCGGCCCGGGTTCTTCGGCCTTCGCGTCTTTATCGTCCGCAGCGGGATCCGGCACGGCAGCTCCGTCTTGAACCGCACTGTCGCGCGCGTGCGGGCGCCCCGCAATGCCGCCATCGGAGGTAGGCCGAGCGACCTACGCTCCGTGAGCTCAGTCGGAGACCGGCGTGCCGCGCTGTTCCGCCTCTGGCGTTCCCAGGTCGTACACGTCGTATCGGCGGTGAAGCGTCATACCGACGCTCTCGTACAAGCCGACCGCGCCGGCCGCGTTCTGGCTGTCGACGCCGAGCCGCACGTCGCTCCGTCCCCTCCGCGCGAACTCGACGAACGAGCGCCGCAGCAGCGCCTTCGCGATCCCGCGGCCGCGGTGCTCCGTCAGCACGCCCAGTATGCCGACGAACCCGGTCGTCTCCTCCAGGAACCCGACGAGGTAGCCGGCTGGCTCGCCGTCCGCGTCGGCCAGGAAGACGAGCGACGGATCCCATCCGTCGCCGTGCAGCAGCTCGTTCCACTGTTCGAGCGAGACCGGGTGGAACTCCCAGTTCTGGGCGAACGCGGCCTGATGCAGCTCGTACAGCGTCCGCTCGTCGGCGTCGGAGTACGGCCGGAGCGTGATGCCCTGCGGGAGCGCGCCGTCGTCCTCGTCCGCGGCGACGGGGCGCCACATCGTGAACATGGACCGAACCGGCACGAATCCGTGCGAGCGGAGCAGCTCCGCGATCGCCACGTCACGGTCGGCCGCCCACGCGTGGATCCCGGGCGTGCGGCGGCGTTCGGCCTCGGTCTCGGCCCAGCTCAGGAGGCGTTCGCCGATGCCGGTGTGCGCGCGGTCGGGCAGAACGCGGACGACGACGTCGAGCGGTTCGCCGCTGTCCGGAACCTTCCACGTCGCCTCCGCGTACGCGACGAGCGTCCCGTTCTCGCGGACGAGGCTCGTGTCGCGCTGGAGATCCGTCGTCGGGAGGTGCCACACCCACGAGAGCTCCCCGCGGACGGGATCGACCGGAAGGCCGAGCGCCCGGTCGACCGCGGCCATGAACTCCACCACGTCGTCGAGATCGGCCTCCCGCGCGGGAGCGATCGTGAAGCCGTCGAGGACGCCGTCCATCCAGTGAGCCTAGTCGCGGCGGCCCCGGTCACCGTTGCAGGAGGCGACGTTGAACAGGAACGAGACGGTTCCGGTGGGAAGCTGGCGATCGAGATCCCTCCGGCACGGCGACACGCACGCCCCGGACTAGTAGTGCTCCTCCTCCTCCGGGAGGCGGTACCACCGTTTCCGATCGCCCACGCGTGCGCGGATCTTCCACCGGAGGCTCTTCGGCGCGTCGTCGGCGGCGTCCAAAATCGTGTCGAGCGCGGCGCGAGGGTCGTGCGTGGCGCCGTCGGGGACCAGGTGCGCCATCTCGTCGGCGAGGAGCGATCCGATCTTGCCGCAGTTCATCGTGACCGTGCGCCACCATCCCCAGTCCTCGCCGACGACCGCGCGTATGCGATCGAGCCCGATCGATCCGACGCCGTCGCCCTCGTCGACCGCGACGGCCGAGAGCAGGTACGCGACGTCCTGCACGTCCTTCTCGTTGATCTCGACGATCTGCAGCTTGGTGAGCAGCACGTCCGTCGGGTCCAGCGTGAGCGGCATCCGCTCGATCCGATCGGCGAAGACGAGGTCGTGGCACATCTCCACGTGGTCGACCAGCACGTCGACCGACCGGCCGTCGGGCGAGGAGAAATACAGCTGCTTGTGTCCGTACAGCGCGTTGAACCGCTTGTCGGGCTCGTAGCCCATCCCCGTCAGCATCGACGTCAGCTCGCGGCGGGACTTCGAGACCGAGGCCAGGTCGAGGTCCTGGTTGTCTCGCGTCCGAGGAGGGAAGGAGGGGCACAACACGCGAACCGCGAGTCCGCCGACGAGCCGGAGCGGCACGCCGGCCGCCTGGGCCGCCCGGATCAGCTCGAGACCCTCCTCCAGCGCGTCCGGTCGAGCCTCCGGCCGCTCGGCGCCCATCAGCGCAGGCTACCCCTCGACGCGGAAGATCTTGTCGACGCCGTCGGGGCCCACGTCGACGATGTAGCCGCGGAGGATCCCGAACGCGGCCTCGCTGCCCGGGTTCAGCACGCGGGTCCCGCCCACGCGCGCCTCGCCCCCCGACTCGTGGATGTGGCCGTGCAGGCCGAGCAGCGGCTTGAAGTCCTCGATCGCTCGTCGCACACCCGTCGAGCCGACCGGACCTCGGAGAAGGTCCCCGGCGGACGCCGTCGGCCGGAGGTCGGCGTCGAGCAGGGGAGCCGTGTCCAGGCCCGAGTCGTACGGCGGGCAGTGGATCAGGAAGATCGTGCGCTTCGGATCCCTCGCGTCCTCGGACAGCGTCGTCAGCAGCTCCGCGAAGTCGTCGTCGGATACCTCGCGCGGTGTGTGCCAGGGCGTCTCGTTCGACTTGCCCGACCCGAGCACCTGAAGGTTGCCGGGGATGTCGACGACCCTTCCGTCGACGTTCACGCAGTACGGGCTCTCGTCGAGCGGCTCGTCGATGTCGTAGGGATCGTCGTTGCCCGGCACGACGAAGATCGGAACACCGGTGCCGTCCATCCGTTCGGCGGCCATCTGCATCCACCGGCGGACGCGGCCGACGATCTCGTCATGGAACCGGCGCTGAACGCCCTGCGGATCGGCGCGGAGACGATCCATCTCGTCCCGGTCCGTGCGGAAGGGGTAGTAGCCCAGGTTCGTGATGTCCTGCTCCAGCCGCTCGAGCTGCTGCTCGCCTCGGACGCGTCGCTGGCGGCCGGCCAGCTCGGCCTCGAACACGCTGTCGTCGACCTCGACGACGGGGACCATCGCCTTGCCGGTCAGGTCGCCCGCGTACAGCACGACGTCGGCCTGGTACAGACGCATCCGAGCGGCGTTGAGCATCTTGCGCCACGCCTTCTCGCTCGCGTGGATGTCCGAGACGACGTAGAGGCGAACGCCCTTCTTCGCCATCGTTACTCGGGCGGGATCTCCTGGTACACGAGCCTCGCGTCACGGCCGAGCTCCGCGCGACGGCGAAGCGCCTGCACGATGTAGATCACGATCCCGAGGCCGACGAAGATCAACGTAAACGTGATGCCCGTCCGGTTGAGGTAGTCGAGCGTCGACTCCTTGGCCGAGCCGACGGAGTCGATGATCGGCTTGAACCCGGCGAACCAGAACAGCCAGCCGGCGAAGATCACCCACACGGCCCCGATCACCGGCAGCGCCGAGCGCCACGGCGCGTTGGCCATCAGGTCCTTACGGGTGAACGGGCCCACGAGCGCGTTGATGCCGGGCATGAACCACGTGAGGAACGCCATCAGGATGCTGAACCACAGGGTGGCGACCAGGTTCAGGTGCCCGTCGGGCGGCGCGATCGACTTCGGGAGCAGCGCGAAGTTCTGCAGGATCGCGAAGACCACCGCGATGCCGAGCGCCGTCAGGATCGAGTTGATCGGCGCGCGCAGACGCTCGCTCACGTTGCCGAACCACTCGGGGACCTGACGGTCCAGGCTCCACGCGAGCCCGAGCCGGCTGATGAAGTTGATGTACACGGGGCACAGCAGGAAGGGGAAAATGGCGCCCACCAGGGAGACGAACGCCCAGATCGGCCAGAGCCCGGGCTTCGAGATCTCGGCGATGAGCGGCAGTGAGTTCGGCTGGCCGAGCGGCAGCTTCGCGTCGCCGAGCCAGAACAGCACGCCCCAGCCCAGATGCACGTCCAGCCCGACGCGGTACGCGAGGAAGTCGGAGTAGATCGAGCTGAAGACGACCGCGATCACGAGGGCGCCGAGCACCGCGATCATGATGCCGCGCCTGATGTTCCCCGTGACCTCGCCCGCGATGTACGCGCTGTACTGGAACCCGATGAAGTTCAGCAGCAGGATTCCGGCCATGAACGCGAACAGCGACAGCGGGAAGATGCCGACGCCCGAGCCCTTGACGCCGTTGTCGACGGCCGCCTTGGTCAGCTGCTGGACCGTCGTCCCGTTCGCGTACGTCGGCAGGTTCGCCGCGAAGCTCCCCTTGCTCATGAAGATGAGCCCGAACACGAACATGACGACCGCCGACAACAGCGAGACGATCGCGAGCCCCGTGACGATGCTGTGGAAGCGCCGGGTCGGTTGGATCACGACCCAGAAC
>JBKPTC010000024.1:0-24314 GCA_046735355.1 bacterium | reverse complement strand
CTCCGAGCGCGCGGCCGAGGTCCTTCGCGCCCGCGTGCCGGGCCAGCTCACGATCATCCCGAACGGCATCGATGTCGCCGCGTTCGCCGAGGCGGAGCCGGCGAACCTCGGGGGCGGGCGGAAGCTGCTGTTCGTCGGCCGGCTGCATCCCCGCAAGGGATTCCGCCACGCGGTCGAGGCGTTCGCGCGGCTGGCACGCGAGCGGCCCGACGTCCGGCTCGTCGTCGTCGGAGCCGGCGCCGAGGCCGGCATGGTCGACCTCCTTCCCGACGACCTCCGGCGTCGCGTGACGATGCTCGGATCGGTCGGCAACCGGGAGCTGCCGACGATCCACCGCGCGTGCGACATCTTCGTCGCGCCGTCCACGCGGGGCGAGAGCTTGGGCGTGATCCTGCTCGAGGCGATGGCGGGGGGCCTGCCGGTCGTCACGACGCGGATCCCGGGCTACGTCGAGGTCGTCGACGACGGCGCGACGGGCCTGCTCGTTCGGCCGGGCGATCCGGATGCGCTCGCGCAGGCGTGCGCCAGGCTGCTCGACGACGGGGCGCTCGCCCACCGGCTCGGCGAGGCGGGGTCCGCGCGCGCCCGCCGGTACGACTGGAGCGTGGTCGCGGGCGAGGTCGAGGCCGTGTACGCGTCCGTGCTGCGCGAGCCGCCCGAGCGAGAGCGAACGGTACGATAGGTGTCGATGGTGGTGTGGATCGTCCTCGGCGTCGTCGTCCTGGTCCTGCTGACGGGCGTCGTCCTGTACAACCGGCTCGTCTCGCTGCGGAACCGCGTGGACAACGGCTGGTCGCAGATCGACGTACAGCTTCGACGCCGGTACGACCTGATCCCGAACCTGATCGAGACCGTGAAGGGGTACGCCGCGCACGAGCGTGAGGTCTTCGAGGAGATCGCCGAGGCGCGCACGCGCGGCATGGCGGCCGACTCGGTGGCCGATCAGGCGAACGCCGAGAACCAGGTCACCCGAGGGCTCCGCCAGCTCCTCGCGGTGGCCGAGGCCTATCCGGAGCTGAAGGCCAACCAGAACTTCCTCGCGCTCCAGGAGGAGCTCACCGGCACCGAGTCCAAGATCGCCTACGCGCGGCAGTTCTACAACGACCAGGTCATGCGGCTGAACACCGCGATCCAGTCGTTCCCATCGAACCTTGTCGCGTCGGCGTTCGGCTTCGCGCCCCGCGACTTCTTCGACATCGAGGACCCGGTGCGCGGGCCGGTGCGCGTCGAGCTGTCGTAACGCCCCGTGTACGAGCAGATCGCCTCGAACAAGCGCAAGAGCGTCCTCCTGATCCTCGGCGCCCTGCTGCTGCTCGGCGCCGTCGGCTAC
The DNA here is from genome assembly GCA_046735355.1 of bacterium. Lineage (GTDB taxonomy): Bacteria > Actinomycetota > UBA4738 > UBA4738 > HRBIN12 > DATAEU01. The sequence continues at coordinate 22,984 of JBKPTC010000024.1, read as the reverse complement.
GCGCTCGGGGTGATCTGGTACTCCGGACCGGCCGGGGCCGTGATCGCGCTCGTCATCGCCGCCGCGATGTCGATCGGCTCGTACCGCTACGGCGACCGCCTCGTGCTCGCGTCCACGCGCGCCCGCGAGGTGGCGCCCGACGAGCAGCCGCGGCTGCACAACGTCGTCGAGGGCCTCGCGATCGCCGCCGGGATCCCCAAGCCGCGGGTGTACGTCGTGCCCGAGACCGCGCCGAACGCGTTCGCCACGGGCCGCGATCCGGAGCACGCATCCGTCGCGGTCACCCAGGGGCTCCTCGACACGATGAACCGGGTCGAGCTCGAGGGCGTGATCGCCCACGAGCTCTCACACGTCGTCGACCGCGACATCCTCGTCGGAACGATCGTGGCGACGCTCGTCGGAGCGGTCGTGCTGATCTCGGAGTTCTTCCTGCGCAGCTGGTGGTGGGGCGGGTTCCGCGGCCGCCGTGGCAACGACTCGGGGGGAGGTCCCGCCGAGGCCGTCTTCCTCGCGCTCGGGCTCGTGCTGTTGATCCTGGCGCCCATCGCGGGCCAGATCATCAAGTTCGCCGTCTCCCGCGAGCGCGAGTACCTCGCCGATGCACAGGGAGCGATGCTGACGCGGTATCCGCCCGGGCTCGCGAGCGCCCTCACGAAGATCGCGGCGGCGCCGCACGCGATGCGCTCGGCGAACAACGCCACGGCGCACCTGTGGCTCGAGCAGCCGTCGCGCGTCCCGGGCGAACAGACGAGCGCGCTCGAACGGTTGTTCTCGACGCATCCACCGATCCAGGACCGGATCGCGCGGCTCGACGAGATGTGAATCGGCGGGCGGTCCGCCCGACCCGACGCCCGCGTCCGAAATCGCTTCCGCCGGTTCGTTGAGGACGGCTCGATCGGCCGCTACCATCCCCGGGCCCGCTGCGGTCCGGTTGCGTCCGCGGCCCCCATATACCGTCGCCACCCCGGCCCGCCCCGTTCAGGAGGTCTCCCTTGTCCCTCACGTCCCGCGGCAAGCTCACGGCCGCGATCGGCGCCGGCACCGTGCTCGCGGTGCTCGCGCTCGGATTCTTCGTCGTGTTTCCGAGCACGGCGCCCGGCTTCGTCCGCACGACGATGTCGAGGGTCGGCCTCGCCGAGGCGCCGGACCCGCCGACGTGCCCGCTGACGGGCCTGCGAGCGCCGCACGATTCGGTGCCGCAACGGCCGGCGCTCGCGGTCAAGGTCGAGAACGCCCCCGAGGCGCGCCCGCAGACCGGTCTGAACCGAGCCGACGTGGTGTACGAGGAGCCCGTGGAGGGCGGCTACACGCGCTTCATCGCGATCTTCCAGTGCGACGAGGCCGCGAAGGTCGGGCCCGTCCGGAGCGGCCGGACGACGGATCCCGACGTGCTCGTGCAGTTCGACAAGCCGGTGCTCGGCTACGCGGGCGGCAAGGACGTGGTTCGCAAGGGCATCGACGCGGCCGGCATCATCGACGTCAACTACATCGACGCGGCCCAGGCGTACACGCGAGACGACTCGCGCGTCGCGCCGCACAACCTGTACACCACGACGAAGGCGCTGTGGAAGGCCGCGCACTCGACCGAGGGTGCGCCGGCCGCCGTCTTCGCGTTCGACGAGGATCTCTCGGGCAAGGCCAAGAAGGTCGGCACCGCGCACCTGCCGTTCTCGTCCGTATCCGACGTGTACTGGACGTGGAGCAAGAAGGACGGCGAGTGGCTGCGGTCGCACGGATCGACGCCGCACGAGACGACGGACGGCGGTCAGGTCTCGGCGACCAACGTCGTTGTCATGCAGGTCGGCGTTCGGGCCGGACATCTGACCGATGCGGCCGGCAATCCGTCGCCCGTCGTGACGCTGACCGGCAAGGGGAAGGCCTACGTGCTGCGCGATGGACGGATGATCGCCGGAACGTGGGTGCGGCCGAAGCTCTCGGACGTGACCAAGTTCGTCGCTCGGAACGGCTCGGAGATAACGCTCGCGCCCGGACGGACGTGGGTCGAGCTGCTCCCGTCCGACATCCCCGTCACCACCGAGCGATAGCGGGGTACGCGAGCCGCCGACGGCGTGGCCGGAGCCCGGCGGCGCGCACCGCGCTACACTGGGTTCTCCCAGTTCAGGCGCGCCGTGACGGCGTACGAAGGAGGTCCATCGTGGATCGCGAGACCGGCACCTTCCGCGTGAAGTCGGGCCTGGCCGAGATGCTCAAGGGCGGCGTCATCATGGACGTCACCACCGCCGAGCAGGCCAAGATCGCGGAGGACGCCGGCGCGGCCGCCGTCATGGCGCTCGAGCGCGTCCCCGCCGACATCCGCAAGGAGGGCGGCGTCGCGCGCATGGCGGACGCCACCAAGGTCGAGGAGATCATCGAGGCGGTCTCCGTCCCCGTGATGGCCAAGGCGCGGATCGGCCACTTCGTCGAGGCGCAGATCCTGCAGTCGCTCGGCGTCGACTACATCGACGAGAGCGAGGTCCTCACGCCCGCCGACGAGGACCATCACATCGACAAGTGGGCGTTCACGGTTCCGTTCGTCTGCGGAGCGCGGAACCTCGGCGAGGCCCTCCGCCGCATCGCCGAGGGTGCGGCGATGATCCGGACGAAGGGCGAGGCCGGTACCGGCAACGTCGTCGAGGCGGTGCGGCACCAACGTGCGATCCTGCGCGAGACGGGCGCGGTGCAGAGCATGGGTCCGGAGCAGTACGTGAGCGCCGCCAAGGATCTCGGGGCGCCCGTGGAGCTCGTGCGCTTGGTCGCCGAGCAGGGCCGGCTTCCCGTCGTGAACTTCGCGGCCGGCGGCATCGCCACGCCGGCGGACGCCGCGCTGATGATGCAGCTCGGCGTGGACGGCGTGTTCGTCGGCTCCGGGATCTTCAAGTCCGAGGATCCGGCGACGCGCGCGCGGGCGATCGTCGAGGCGACGACGCATTTCCAGGACCCCGACGTCCTGGCGAAGGTCTCGCGCGGTCTCGGCGAGCCGATGCCCGGCCTCGACATCAAGGAGATCGGCGAGGAGAACCTCCTCCAGGTCCGCGGCTGGTAGGTCGCCGGAAAGGCGGAGATGAAGGCAGGGGTCCTCGCGCTCCAAGGCGATTTCCGCGAGCACGTCGCGGTGCTGACCGACGTCGGCGCGACGGCGATCGAGGTTCGCACGCCGGACGAGCTCGCCGCGGTCGACGCGCTCGTGATCCCGGGCGGAGAGTCCACCACCATCTCCAAGCTCGCGCGGTCCGCCGCGCTCGTCGAGCCGATCGTCGATCGCGCGCGCGAGGGCATGCCGATGCTCGGCACCTGCGCGGGAATGATCGTGATGGCTCGGCGCGTGGACGGCGGCGAGCCGCTGCTCGGGCTGATGGACATCGGCGTTCGCCGCAACGCGTACGGACGGCAGGTCGACTCGTTCGAGACCGACGTCGACGTGCGCGGCGTCGACGAACCGGTGCACGCGGTGTTCATCCGGGCGCCCGTCGTCGAGGACGTGGGCGACGGAGTCGAGGTGATCGCCGAGCTCGACGGCCGGCCCGTCGTGCTCGAGCAGGGCAACCTCGTGGTCGCGTCGTTCCATCCCGAGCTCGTCGGCGAGGGCGCGCTCCATCGGTACCTGCTGGACAAGGCGTAGGGAGCGGACGATGTCCGGCCATTCCAAGTGGAGCACGATCAAGCGGAAGAAGGGCGCCGCCGACGCCAAACGGAGCAACATGTTCGCCAAGCTGCTCCGCGCCGTCGAGGTCGCCGCGCGCGAGGGCGGCGGCAACGTCGAGGGCAACATGACGCTCGCCTCGGCCGTCGAGAAGGCGCGCGACGCCTCCGTGCCGAACGAGAACATCGAGCGCGCGATCAAGCGCGGCACCGGCGAGCTCGAGGGCGGTGCCCGGTACGAGGAGGTCGCCTACGAGGGATACGGCCCCGGCGGTGTGGCGCTCTTCGTCGAGACGCTGACCGACAACCGCAACCGGACCGCGCAGGACGTTCGCCACGCCTTCACCCGCAACGGCGGCAACCTCGGCGAGACCGGCAGCACCGCGTGGATGTTCCAGCGCAAGGGCGTGATCCAGATCGAGAAGACCGCCGCGCTGGACGAGGACGGGCTCCTGGAGATCGCCCTCGAGGCGGGTGCCGAGGATCTGTCCGACGCCGAGAGCACGTGGGAGATCCGCACCGATCCGACGTCGCTCGTCGGGGTCCGGGACGCCATCGACGCGGCGGACGTTCCGATGCTCTCGGCCGAGCTCACGATGCTGCCGCAGAACACCGTTCCGGTGGACGGCGGCAACGCCAAGCACGTGATCGCGCTCGTCGAGGCGCTCGAGGATCTCGACGACGTGCAGAACGTCTACGCGAACTTCGACATCTCGGAGTCGGTGCTGGCCGAGATGGCCTAGCGCGGGTGCTTGCCCGCGTCCGGGGCCGTCCCTACAGTGAACAGGTGTTCGATTCGGTCGTCCTCGGCGTCGACCCCGGGTTCGCCTCCCTCGGCCTCGCGGTCGTCGTCAGGCGCCGGCCGCGCACCGAGGTCGCATGGTCGGAGACGGTCCGGACGGCCGCGGGCCTCGACGAGGCACAGCGGCTGCGCCGCGTGAGCGACGCGGTTCGCGCCGCGATCTCGACGCACCGGCCCGGTGCGCTCGCGCTCGAACGCGTGATGTGGGGACAGAACCGGACGAGCGCGCTGTCCGTCGCGCGCGCGACCGGCGTCATCATGCTCGCCGCGGCCGACGCGGACATCCCCGTCGAGGAGTACGCGCCCCTCGAGGTCAAGATGGCGACGACGGGCATCGGCAACGCCGACAAGGATCAGGTGCGCACGGCGCTGATCAGGGCGCTCAAGGTCGACGGCGTTCCCGAGCAGGCCGACGCCACCGACGCGGTCGCCGTCGCCGTGTGTCATCTCCAGCAGGCCGCGCTCCGGCGCGCGGCCAGGACGGCGGGCGTCCGGTGATCGCGTTCCTCGAGGGCCGGATCGCCGAGAAGGGCGTCGACCGCGTCGTCCTCGACGTCGGCGGCGTCGGCTACGAGGTGCACGTGCCGGTCTCGACCGTCGCGAGGCTGCCGGCAGTCGGACGCGACGGGCGCCTCTTCACGCGGCTGCACGTGCGCGACGACGCCATGCAGCTCTTCGGGTTCGCGACGGCGGACGAACGCTCGCTGTTCGATCTGCTGGTCACGGTCAACGGCATCGGTCCGAAGGTCGCCCTGGCCTTCCTGTCGGCGCTCGCGCCCGACGCGCTCCGGCGCGCCGTCGTCGCCGGCGACGTCGCGGCGCTCACCGTCGTGCCGGGTGTCGGCAAGAAGGTCGCGCAGCGCGTCGTGCTCGACCTGAAGGACAAGCTCGGCGGCGACGTGATCGTGCTCGAGGGCCCCCTGGTCGACGTCCGCGAGGCTCTACTGTCGCTCGGCCTGTCGCCGCAGGAGGCGAGCGAGGCGGTCGGCGCGCTCGAGCCGGACGGCGACCGGCCGGTCGAGGACCTGCTCCGCGACGCGCTCCGGCACGTGGGCCGCGCGTGAGCGCCGAGCGGCCCGGACGCTCTGATCGGTCGGCGCGGGCCGGTAGGGTGGCCGCGATGGACGAGGACCTCGCCGCGACGGAGCGCGTCGTCGACGGCCAGATCGCCACCGACGAGCTCGCGTTCGACGTCGCACTCCGCCCGCGGTCGCTCGACGAGTTCGTCGGGCAGGATCGCGTGAAGGAGCAGCTCGCGCTGTTGATCGACGGCGCGAAGGCGCGCGGCGAGCCCGTGGACCACCTGTTGTTCTCGGGGCCGCCGGGACTCGGCAAGACGACGCTCGCGTCCATCGTCGCCAACGAGCTCGGCGTCGGGTTCCAGCCGACCAGCGGGCCGGCGCTCGACCGGCCGGGCGACCTCGCCGCCATCCTCACCAACCTCGAGGAGGGCGACGTCCTGTTCGTGGACGAGATCCACCGCATGCCGCGCGCCGTCGAGGAGGTCCTGTATCCGGCGCTCGAGGACTTCAAGCTCGACGTGGTGCTCGGCAAGGGGCCGAGCGCCCGGAGCATCCGGCTCGATCTGCCGCGGTTCACGCTGGTGGCCGCCACGACGCGGCCCGGACGGATCACCCTGCCGCTCCGCGAGCGGTTCGGGTTCTCGCCGCGGCTCGACTACTACTCGCGCGAGGACCTCGGGCGGATCGTCCGGCGGTCCGCCGGCATCCTCGACGTGCAGGTCGACGCCGACGGCGCGGCCGAGATCGCGCGGCGCTCGCGCGGCACGCCCCGCGTCGCCAACCGGCTGCTCCGCCGGGTACGCGACTTCGCGGAGGTCAAGCGCGACGGCCATATCACCGGCGAGGTCGCGCGCGGCGGGCTCGAGCTGTTCGAGGTCGACGTGGAGGGCCTCGACAAGGTCGACCTCGCGATCCTGGGGGCGATCGTCCAGCGGTTCGGCGGCGGGCCGGTCGGGCTGTCGACGCTCGCAGCCTCGGTGGGCGAGGAGACCGACACGATCGAGGACGTCTACGAGCCGTATCTGCTCCAGCTCGGGTTCCTCAGCCGGACGCCGCGCGGGCGCGTCGCCACGGACCGCGCGTACCGGCATCTCGGGGCGACCGTCGAGGGCGCGCTTCCGCTCGCCTGACCGCGGTTCCGGGTAGGTGCGAACACGCCGGCCGACCGGCGGAGCGATTCCCGTGCCTGTATGCTGCCTCGTTCGTTCCAACGAAAGGCCCAGCCGTGATCACGTTGTTCGTCCTGGCCCAGTCCTCCGACACGCAGACCGGAAACCCGCTCGTGTCGCTGCTCCCGCTCCTGCTGCTGGGCGGCGTCTTCTACTTCCTGATGATCCGTCCGCAGCGCGCGCAGCGGCAGCGGCAGCAACAGCTGCTCGGCGACCTCCAGGTCGGCGACGAGGTCCTGACGATCGCGGGGATGTACGGAACGATCGTGGACATCGACGAGGACGACGACACCGTCACGGTCGAGGTCGCGCCCGGTACGCGCATCCGCATGGTCCGCCGCGCGGTCAGCCAGCGTCTGACCGAGGACGACGTCGACGACGACGTCGACGACATGGACGAGGAGACGCCGGGCGAGGAGGCCGAGCCCAGGTCGTGAGCCGCGCCACCGAGCCGGCCCCGGATCCGGCCTTCCGGGCACCGTCCGGATCGCAGACCGCTCAGCCGGCCGACGAACCGCCGACGCTCGGCGCGCCCGGTGACATCGAGGTCGCGACACCGGACGTCGGTCCCGCCCTCAATCTCGAGGGCGTCCAACACGACGAGGAGCTGTCGTCGTTCATCGCGGCGGCCGACCGGGTGATGGAGGCGCTCGGTTACACCGAGCACGGCTTCCGCCACGCGAACCTCACGGCGCGCATCGCGTACAACGTCCTCACGCGGGCCGGCTTCGACGAGCACACCGCGAACCTCGGCTCCGTCGCCGGATACCTGCACGACGTGGGCAACATGGTCTCCCGCGAGATGCACGGCCAGACGGGGGCGCTCCTCGTGTACGACGCGCTCAAGGCGGAGGTGCCACGCGCGGATCTCGCGATCGTGGTCGCGGCCGTGGCGAACCACGAGGAGCCGAACGGCGCCGCCGTCTCGCCCGAATCCGCGGCCGTCATCCTGGCCGACAAGTCCGACGTGCATCGCAGCCGGGTCCGCAAGTCGGGCCAGATCCAGTTCGACATTCACGACCGGGTCAACTTCGCCGCCGAACAGTCGTTCCTCCGGGTAGACTCGGCGGCGAAGACCGTGACGCTCGAGCTCACGATCGACACCGAGATCTCCCAGGTCATGGAGTACTTCGAGATCTTCCTCGGCCGCATGCAGATGTGCCGCAAGGCGGCTGAGGTTCTGAACTGCCGATTCAAGTTGACGATCAACGGAGCGGAGCTGGCGTGAAGCGCGCGACCCGGAACCTCTGGCTGTCCATCGCCTTCGTGACGGTGCTCGTGATCGCCGCAATCACGGCCTTCGCCCTCGGCGAGCGCCCGGTCCTCGGGCTCGACCTGGAGGGCGGGGTCTCGGTCATCCTGTCGGCGCCGGCCGGAACGGAATCGGCGACGATGGAGCGAGCGCTCGAGAACATCCGGAACCGGGTCGACGCGTTCGGCGTCGGCGAGCCGCTCCTGTACCTGTCGGGCACCAACATCGAGGTCCAGCTCCCCGGGCTCGCCCGCGGCACCGTGCAGCAGCGGGCCGACGACCAGTATCGGATCGTCGACTCGGACCGGGCTCCCTACGGCTCGTATCCGAGCGAGACCGCCGCGGACGATGCGCTCTCCGGGACGGGCGTCGAGCCGGCGGTGCAGACGTTCTGCCTAACCGGCGAGTTGTTCAGCGGGTCGCAGCCTCCGTGCCCGACGACCAAGAAGGAGGCCGACGCGCTGATCCAGGGCATCACGGTCGTTCCCGCGGACCAGGCGTCGCCCGCGCCGGCGACGCCCCCCGCCTCCGGCTCGTTCTGCCTGAACGGAACGCAGCTCGCGTCCGCACCGTGCTTCGACTCCAAGAAGCAGGCGCAGGACGCGCTCGCCGGCATCGAGACGGACGTCAAGACCTCGGAGTACTGCGTGACCGGGTCTTCGGGCCAGCCGCTCCGGACCGAGCAACAGCCCGCGTGCTTCCCGGACAAGGCGGGCGCCGACGCGCTGCTCACCGATCTGACGGTGTTCCACCAGACGGAGGAGTTCTGCGTCATCAGCTCCGCCGACAAGAATCTCGGCTGCTTCCTGACCCGCGATCAGGCGACGGCCGAGCTCCAGCGGACCGGCCAGGAGCGGCTGCTCCAGGTGATCGGAACGACCGCGCGGCTCGAGCAGCGGAAGGTGAACGCCGTCCTGACGCCGGGTCAGACCGGCTACGACTCGACCCCGGTCACCTGTGCGACCGACGCCGAGCGCCAGACGGCGGCGTGCAGCTTCAAGACGCTCGCGCATAAGTCGATCGTCTCGTTCGGCACGGGGGCCAACGCGCAGACCAAGTACCAGCTCGGTCCGGTGCTCGTGCCCGGCGACGCCATCCGCAAGGCCACGGCCGTCTACAACACCGGCGGGCAGAGCAGCGTCGGCACCGGATGGGAGATCGACTTCCAGATGACGGGCACCGGCAGCAAGACGTTCGGAACGGTGACCACCGACCTGGTCGGGCAGCAGCTGGCCATCGTCGTCGACAACAAGGTGATCTCGGCGCCGACGATCCAGCAGCCGATCACCAACGGCAACGGCCGGATCACTGGTGGGTTCACCAAGACGCAGGCGCAGGACCTGGCGACGCAGCTGAACGCCGGCGCGCTGCCCGTCAACCTCAAGAAGCAGCAGGTGCAGACGGTGAGCCCGACGCTCGGCAAGGAGTCGCTCCACCAGGGTCTCGTGGCGGGCATCGCCGGGCTCGTGATGGTCGCGCTGTACCTGCTCTTCTACTACCGGTTGCTCGGCGTCGTGGCGTGGTTCGGCATGACGATCTGGGCGATCCTCGCCATCGCGCTCGTCTCGTTGGCGGGCCAGGCGTTCGGATACAGCCTCACGCTCGCCGGCATCGCGGGTCTCGTCATCTCGCTCGGCGTCACGGCCGACTCGTACATCGTCTTCTACGAACGCCTCAAGGACGAAGTCCGGCACGGGAAGACGCCGCGCGCCGCGGTGCAGCCGGCGTTCAACCGCGCGTTCAAGACGATCCGCGCCGCCGACGTCATCACCGGTCTTGCCGCCATCGTGCTGTACCTCACGGCGATCAGCTCGGTGCGAGGGTTCGCGCTGACGCTCGGCGTCGCGACGCTGCTGGACCTGTTCGTCGTCTACTTCTTCAAGCGGCCGACCGTCTTCCTCATCGCGCGCAACGAGCGGCTCGTCAACCTGCACGGGTTCGGCCTGACGAGCGGCGTCGCCGCCGAGCCGCTGCCCGGCGAGGCGCGGCCCGCGATCGCGGGGGCGTCCAAGTGAACGCGCGCGAGGCGGTCTCGATCTTCCGCGGCCATCGCGAGCCGCACTTCCGGATCATCGAGCACCGTCGGTGGTGGTTCGCGCTGTCGGGTGTCGTGCTGCTTCTGTCGCTCGCCGGGCTGTTCGTCCGCGGTCTCAACCTGTCGATCGACTTCGAGGGCGGGTCGCAGATCACGTACGAGGACAAGAGCGGCGTGACGGCCGATGAGGTCATGGGAACGCTCACGAAGGCGCCGTATCGCCTGAACGATTCCGAGGTGCAGATCGTCGGCGGCACGGAGATCTCGGTCCGCACGCGAAGCCTCACGGAGCTGAGCGACACCGAGCGGACGCAGCTCATCGACGCGCTCGCCAAGCAGGCCGGCGTCAGCCCCGACGACGTCAGCCGCACGGACGTAGGTCCGACGTGGGGAACCGAGATCTCGCGCAAGGCGCTCGAGGGCCTGATCGTCGTCCTGATCGCGATCACCGTCTACATCGCGTTCCGGTTCGAATGGAAGATGGCGATCTCCGCGCAGGTCGCGATGCTCCACGACGTGGTCATCACGGCGGGCATCTACGCGCTCGTCGGACGGGAGGTGACGCCGGCCACCGTGATCGCGATCCTCACGATCCTCGGCTACTCGCTCTACGACACCGTCGTCATCTTCGACAAGATCCAGGAGAACACCGAGTCGCCCGTGATGCTCGCCCGCGACTCGTACGCCGGCGTCATCAACCACTCGCTGAACCAGGTGTTCATGCGGTCGGTCAACACGTCCCTCGTCGTCCTCCTGCCCATCCTGTCGCTGCTGCTGTTCGGCGGCGACACGCTCAAGGACTTCGCGTTCGCGATGCTGATCGGCGTCCTCACCGGCGCGTATTCCTCGATCTTCGTCGCCTCGCCGCTCCTGTCGGTGCTGAAGGAGCGCGAGCCGCGGTACCAGTCGATCAAGCAGCGGACCGCCGCGCGCGAGGCCGGGGGACGTCCGCTCCGGCCGGTCGCGGCTCCGCCGCCGGCGAGCGACGTGAACGGCGAGGAGGCGGCCGTGCCGGCGGCCGTCGCAGGCGCCGCCGCCACGCGGACGACGGCTCGCACGGGTCAGGCGTCGCGGCCGCGACCCAAGGGCAAGAGGAAGCCGCCCGCGAAGCGGAAGCGCCGCTAGCGCCGCCACGAGCCAGTGCCGCAGGGAGGAGGGAGGGACATGGACCTCGCGCACCTTCGCTCGTTGATCCGCGACGTACCCGACTTCCCGCAGGACGGCGTCCTGTTCAAGGACATCACGCCGCTCCTGGCCGATCCCATCGCGTTCTCGACGGTGATCGACCTGCTCGTCGTGCACTTCGGCCGCGGCAACGTCGACAAGGTCGTCGGCATCGAGGCCCGCGGGTTCATCATCGCGTCGCCGGTCGCGTACCACTTCGGCGCCGGGTTCGTGCCGGTGCGCAAGAAGGACAAGCTGCCGTTCGACACCGAGGCGGCCGAGTACGGCCTCGAGTACGGAACGGCGACGCTCGAGATCCACACCGACGCGGTCCGGCCGGGCGAGCGCGTGCTCATCGTCGACGACGTGCTCGCGACCGGCGGAACGGCCGAGGCGACCGCGGGGCTCGTGGAGCGGATCGGCGGCAAGGTGGTCGGGCTCGCGTTCCTGATCGAGCTCGGTTTCCTGAACGGCCGCGACCGGCTCGAGGGCTACGACCTGTTCACGCTGCTCGAATACTGACCGGCCGCGCGGTCGGCTTACACTGGGTGCTCCGGTGGAAAGCAAGGAGCAGCTGAGGACCGAACGACGCGGCGGCCTGCTGTCGCGCCTTCGGCCGGGCCCCGGCGAGGCCGAGCCCACGCCCGAGGGAGTCGAGGCCCTGCTCCGGACCGTCAAGGAGTACAACCCGAAGGCCGATCTCGCGGCGATCCGGCGCGCGTACGTCTTCGCCGCCGCGGCGCACGAGGGGCAAAACCGCCTGTCGGGCGAGCCGTTCATCGAGCACCCGCTCGCGGTGGCCCGCATCATGGCCGATCTGGGGCTCGACACGACGTCGCTCGTCGCCGCGCTCCTGCACGACACCGTCGAGGACACGCCGGTGACGCTCGAGGAGCTCGAGGCCGAGTTCGGGCCGGAGGTCGTTCGAATCGTCGACGGGCTGACGAAGATCGAGACGATCGGGTTCAAGACGCGCGAGCACGAGCAGGCGGAGAACGTCCGCAAGATGATCGTCGCGATGGCCGGTGACATCCGCGTCCTGCTGATCAAGCTCGCCGACCGGCTGCACAACATGCGGACGCTGTCCGCGCTCGCGCCGCACAAGCAGCGCGCGAACGCGACCGAGACGCTCGAGATCTACGCCCCGCTCGCGCACCGTCTCGGCGTCGAGCAGGTCAAGTGGGAGCTGGAGGATCTCTCCTTCAAAACGCTGCATCCCGGGCCGTACCACGAGATCGCTAGCCTGGTCGAGAAGCGCCGCGGCGAACGGCAGCAGTACATCGACGGGGTGCTTTCCGCGGCGCGCCAGCGGCTCCGCGAGGCCGGCATCAAGGCCGACGTCGAGGGACGTCCGAAGCACCTGTACTCGATCTACGAGAAGATGGTCGTCGGCGGCAAGGAGTTCAACGAGATCTACGACCTCGCCGGCCTTCGGATCCTCGTCGATTCCATCCGTGACTGCTACGGCGCGCTCGGGGCCGTGCATTCGTTGTGGAAGCCGGTGCCCGGTCGCTTCAAGGACTACGTCGCGATGCCCAAGTCCAACATGTATCAGTCGCTGCACACCACGGTCGTCGGTCCGCAGGGCCGGCCGATCGAGGTGCAGATCCGCACGAGCGACATGCACCGAACCGCCGAGTACGGCATCGCGGCGCACTGGCGGTACAAGGAAGGCCGCGACGGCAAGAAGGCGCGCGAGGCCGCCGATCTCGCGTGGCTCGGCCAGATGCTCGAGTGGCTCAAGGACATGGCCGATCCGCGCGAGTTCATGGAGGGCCTCAAGATCGACCTGTACGGTGGTCAGGTCTTCGTCTTCACGCCGAAGGGCGACGTCATCAACCTGCCGGCCGGCGCGACGCCGGTCGACTTCGCGTACGCCATCCACACGGAGGTCGGTCACCGCACGATCGGCGCCAAGGTGAGCGGGAAGCTCGTTCCGCTCGACTACGAGCTGCGGACCGGCGACACGGTCGAGGTCCTCACGTCGAAGGCGCAGGGCGAGCGGCCGTCGCAGGACTGGGTCCGGTTCGTCAAGACGCCGCGCGCGCGGAACAAGATCCGGCAGTGGTTCAGCCGGGAGCGTCGCGAGGACGCGCTCGAGGAGGGCCGCGACGCGCTCCAGCGGCTGATGCGCAAACAGAACGTGCCGTTCAAGCGGCTCGCGACCGAGGACGCGCTCCAGCAGGTCGCGGCCGAGATGAAGTTCCCCGACCTCGAGGCGCTGTACGTCGGCGTGGGCGAGGGGCACGTCTCTCCGCAGTCCGTGATCGCGCGGCTGACGCGGATCGTGAGCGGGACGACGGAGGACGACGTCACGGAGCCGGCGCTGGCGCGTCCCGTTCGCGTCGAGACGCCCGACGTCACCTCCGGGGTGGTCGTTCCCGGCTCGGTCGACGTCTGGGTCCGGCTCGCGCGGTGCTGCACGCCGGTGCCGGGGGACGACATCATCGGGTTCGTGACGCGCGGCCAGGGCGTGAGCGTGCACCGGCGCGATTGCCCGAACGGCAAGGCGCTCATGAGCGAGCCCGAGCGGCTGATCGATGTGTCGTGGCGCGCCGGCCGCCCCACGTCGTTCGTCGTCGCGATCCAGGTCGAGGCGCTCGATCGGACGCGCCTGCTGTCCGACGTGGCGACCGTGCTGTCGGATCATCACGTGAACATCGTCTCGGCGACGTCGTCGGTGGGCCGAGACCGCGTGACGACGCTTCGATTCACGTTCGAGCTCGCCGACATCACCCACCTGTCGGGCGTGCTGGCCGCCGTGAAGAGGGTCGAGAACGTCTACGACGCGTATCGCGTCGTTCCTCGGTGACGGATGCGGATCCTGCTCCAGCGCGTGTCGCGGGCGTCCGTCCGCGTGCGCGACGAGCTGGTGTCGGAGATCGGTTCCGGCCTGCTGCTGCTGGTCGGGATCGGGCGCGACGACGGGCTGGGCGAGTACGACCGCCTCGCCGACAAGGTCGTGCGGTTGCGGGTCTTCGAGGACGAGGCCGGGAAGATGAACCGCTCGCTCGAGGAGGTCCGCGGCCAGGTCCTCGTCGTGCCGCAGTTCACGCTGTACGGCGACGTCCGGCGCGGGCGCCGGCCGTCGTGGGACGCGGCCGCGCCGCCCGAGGTTGCGGCCGACCGCGTCGAGGCGTTCGCGCGCGCGCTCGAGGCGCGCGGTGCCGACGTCGCCCGCGGCGCGTTCCGGGAGCACATGGCGGTCGAGCTCGTCAACGACGGCCCGGTCACGCTGTGGATCGACGCCGCATCGCTCTGAGCGGGCGGCCGCGACGGGCGGGCCGTGCTGCCGCCGCCGCTAAGATGACTCGCCCATGTATCTGGACGTCTTCTCGGACAACTCGTACGAGACCAACTGCTGGCTGATCGCATCGGACGACACCGACGACGCCGTCGTCGTCGACCCCGGCTTCTCGGCCGACCGCGTCCACGGGCTGCTCGCGACGGCGGACAAGACGCCGGTCGGGGTGCTCGCGACGCACGGACACGCGGATCACGTCGGCGCGGCCGCCGAGTTCTGCGGCGACGACCTCCCGCTGCACATCCACGAGGCCGACGCGCTCGCCCTGACGGACCCCGAGGCGTGGGGCGCGGGCTACGCGCGCGAGCCGATGCCGGTCAAGGACGTGAGGACCGTGACCGACGGCGATGAGCTGTCCTTCGCGGGCTTCAGCATCCGGGTGGTCCACACGCCGGGTCACACGCCGGGCAGCGTGTGCTTCGTGACGGACGGATGGGTCCTGTCCGGAGATCTCGTGTTCGCCGGCACGATCGGCCGCAGCGACTTCCCCAACTCCTCGCAGCAGGACATGCAGATGAGCCTCGAGCGGTTCCTCCGCCTCCCCGATCCGCTGCTGGTGCTTCCCGGGCACGGGCCGCGCACCACCGTCGAGCGCGAGCGCGCCTCGAATCCGTATCTCCGGCCGTACGTCAGGGACTCCTGAGCGATGGACCTCAAGCCGCCCCGGGGAACGCAGGACTTCGTCCCGCCGCAGGGCGGCGTCCTGCGCGCGCTCTACGACCGCGCCGCCGAGGTCGCTCGCCGCTACGGCTTCCGGTACGTGGAGACGCCGACGTTCGAGCACACCGAGCTGTTCGCGCGCACGTCCGGACAGACCAGCGACGTCGTGTCCAAGGAGATGTACACGTTCGAGGATCGCGGCGGTCGGTCGCTGACGCTTCGGCCAGAGGGCACCGCGCCGGTGGTGCGCGCGTTCCTCGACCATCGGCACGATCTGCCGTCGCCGTTCAAGGCCTACTACCTGACGCGGATGTTCCGGTACGACCGCCCACAGGCCGGCCGGTACCGCGAGCACCGGCAGTTCGGGGTCGAGATCCTCGACGCGGCCGACCCGGGCGCCGACGTCGAGGTGATCGCGCTCGGCGACGCGTACCTGGGCTCGGTCGGGCTCGAGCGGTACGAGCTTCAGGTCAACTCGCTCGGCGACGAGACGTGCCGGCCGGCGTACCGCGACCGGCTCGTCGAGTATCTCGGCGCCAACCGCGACCGGATGCGCGACGAGCACCGCGAGTCGTTCGAGCGGAACCCGCTCCGCGTCCTCGACTGCAAGGACTCGGCGTGCCGAGCGGTAGCGGCCGACGCGCCGAAGATGCTCGACATGCTCTGCGAGGCGTGCCGCGAGCACTTCGACGGCATCCTCGACGGTCTCGGCGCCGAGGGGCTCAAGCCGTCGATCGTGCCGACGCTGGTTCGCGGGCTCGACTACTACACGCGGACGGCGTTCGAGTTCGTGAGCGAGGTGTCCTCGCTCGCGCAGGCCGGAACCCTGTTCGGCGGCGGCCGGTACGACGGCCTGGCCGAGGTGCTCGGCGGGCCGCGCGTTCCGGGGGTCGGATTCGGCATGGGCCTCGAGCGCGTCGAGCTCGCCCTCCGCGACGAGGGGATCGAGCCGCCGGCCGAGCGTCCGCTCGACGTCTTCGTGATCGGCGTCGGCGACCGCGGCCGGGTGTACGCCTCCGAGCTCGTGCGGCTCTTCCGCGCCGAGGGCATCTCGGCGGCCTCGGCGTTCGGTGATCGGCCGATGAAGTCGCAGATGAAGATGGCCGATCGCGCCCGCGCCAGGTTCGCGGCGATCGTCGGCGACCGCGAGGCCGAGTCCGAGACGGTCACCCTCCGGCATCTCGCCGACGGGGCGGAGGACCGCGTGCCCGCCTCCGACGTCCTCGAGCGGATCCGGGCCGCGACGTGAGCGAGTACCGCACCTCGATGCGGACCGACGCCTGCGGCGAGCTGCGTGCGGGCGACGTCGGCCGGACGGTTCGGCTGTGCGGATGGGTCGCGCGCCAGCGCGACCACGGCGGCGTCACGTTCGTCGACGTCCGCGACCGCGAGGGGCTCGTGCAGCTCGTGTTCCATCCCGAGGACGCGCCCGAGGCGCACGCCGTCGCGCAGCGCTTCAAGACGGAGTCCGTCGTCGCCGTGACCGGCGAGGTCCGCGCGCGTCCGGACGGCACCGTGAACCCGTCGCTTCCGACGGGCGAGATCGAGATCGGCGTGTCGGAGGTCGAGATCCTGTCCGTCGCGGACACGCCGCCGTTTCCGATCGAGGACCGGACCGACGCCGACGAGCTGCTTCGGCTCCGGTTCCGGTACCTCGACCTGCGGCGCCCGGAGATGACGCGCATGCTCCGCATCCGCGACCGCGTGACGCACCTCATGCGATCGCACATGGAGGCGCTCGGCTTCCTCGAGGTCGAGACGCCGTACCTCACGCGGAGCACGCCGGAGGGCTCGCGCGACTTCCTCGTGCCGTCTCGGATCTGGCAGGGAAACTTCTACGCGCTGCCGCAGTCGCCGCAGCAGCTCAAACAGCTGCTGATGGTCGCCGGGCAGGACCGCTACTACCAGATCGTCCGGTGCTTCCGAGACGAGAACCCGCGCGCCGACCGGACGGTCGAGTTCACGCAGCTCGACGTCGAGATGTCGTTCGTGGACGAGGACGACGTCTTCGGCGTGATCGAGCCGCTCTACGCGCGGATCGTGTCGGAGCTCGTCGGCGCGGACGTCGCGAGGCCGTTCCCGCGTATGACGTACGCCGAGATGATGGCCCGGTACGGTTCCGACAAGCCCGACCTCCGGTACGCGATGGAGCTAATCGACCTGGCGGCCGTCTTCGCCTCGACCGGGTTCCGCGCGTTCGCATCGGCCCTGGCCGCTCCGAACGGCGTCGTGAAGGGACTCGCGGCGCCCGGTGGCGGTGACCTGTCGCGCAAGGAGCTCGACGATCTCGTTCAGCGGACGAAGGGCCGCGGGGCGGCGGGCCTCGTCTGGCTGGTCGTCGAGGAGACCGGCGTCCGGTCGCCCGTCGAGAAGCATCTGTCTCCGGACGAGATCGCGGCCCTGCTCGAGTCGACCGTCGCGTCGCCCGGCGACCTCATCCTCGTCGTGGCCGACCGCGAGGACCGCGCGAACGTCGCGCTCGACGGGCTCCGCCGGGATCTCGCCGCGCGGCTGAACCTGATCCCCGACGACACGTGGGCGTTCTGCTGGATGGTCGAGCCACCGCTCTTCGAGTGGAGCGACGACGAGGACAAATGGGTCTCCGTGCACCATCCGTTCACGGCGCCGGTAGGCGAGGACCTCGATCCGCTCACGGCGCGCGGGCGCGCATACGACCTCGTCCTCAACGGGTTCGAGCTCGGCGGCGGCAGCATCCGGATCCACCGGCCGGAGGTCCAGGAGAAGGTGTTCGAGATCCTCGGGCTGTCGCCGGAGCAGATCGACGAGCAGTTCGGGCATCTGATCCGCGCGTTCGGCTACGGGGTGCCGCCGCACGGCGGCATCGCGATGGGGCTCGACCGCATCGTGATGCTGCTGACGGGACAGGACTCGCTGCGCGACGTGACGGCGTTTCCGAAAGCGCAGTCGGGGCAGGATCCGCTCACCGGCGCGCCGGCGCCCGCCACCGAGGGCCAGCTCCGCGAGCTCGGGCTCCGCGTCGCCGCGGCGACGCGCACGCCGTCCGCGCCCGGCCCCATCGACGCGGACGTCACGCTGACCGAGGAGGGATCGCGGTAGATGGGTGCGTTCACGAACGAGGACCTGGAACTCCTCCACGGCGCGAACTACGCGCAGCTCGTGACGCTGAACGCCGACGGCAGCCCGCAGGTCACGGTGCTCTGGATCGACGCGGACGACGACGCCGTCCTCGTCAACACCGCCGAGGGCCGGACGAAGGACCGGAACCTGCGACGCGACCCGCGAGCGGCCGTGTCCGTCGTGAAGGACGGCGACTGGTACCGGTGGATCTCGGTCACCGGAACGGTGGTCGACCGGATCACCGGGGACCGCGCCGAGCGCCACATCGACGCGCTGTCCCGCCGGTACGACGGCGAGCGGTGGAACGGCGTCGAGGGTCAGATCCGCGTCCTGTACCGCATCCGGCCCGACCGCGTCATCCGGTACCCAGGCCCGTAGTTCGACTCCTCGTTGGCGGCCCGCCGCCCGCCCGGCGATAGGCTCGGACGATGGCCGATGCGCCGCTTGCCGCCCGGATGCGCCCCCGTACGTTCGAGGAGTTCGTCGGGCAGTCGCATCTGCTCGGAGCGGGCAAGGCGCTGACCCAGCTGCTCGAGGGCGGTCATCTTCCGTCGCTGATCCTGTGGGGCCCGGCCGGCACCGGGAAGACGACGCTCGCGCATCTCCTCGCCGACGCGGTCGGCGGGCAGCTGACCCAGCTGTCGGCGGTGTCCTCCGGCGTGGCCGACGCGCGCAAGGTGATGCAGGGCGCGAGGGGAAGCATGTTCCGGACGGTCCTGTTCGTCGACGAGGTCCACCGGTGGAGCAAGGCGCAGCAGGACGTCCTGCTTCCCGCGGTCGAGGACGGAACGATCACGCTGATCGGCGCGACGACCGAGAACCCGTACTTCTCGCTCGTCACGCCGCTGTTGTCGCGCTCGATCCTGCTGCGCCT
This sequence comes from bacterium, assembly GCA_046735355.1. Lineage (GTDB taxonomy): Bacteria > Actinomycetota > UBA4738 > UBA4738 > HRBIN12 > DATAEU01. Next base: position 3,964 of record JBKPTC010000024.1, on the reverse strand, counting down.
CGAGCCGCTCACGCGCGACGAGATCGGCACGATCCTGCGCCGCGCGCTCGTCGACGAGGACCGCGGGCTCGGCCGAGAAAAGGTCGATGCGACCGACGAGGCGCTCGAGCACCTCGTCGACGTCTCGGGCGGCGACGCGCGTGTCGCGCTCACCGGTCTCGAGGCCGCCGTGCTGTCGGCCCGCACCGCCGGACAGGACGTCGTCGACCTGGATCGCGCGGCTGACGCGGTTCAGAAGAAGGCGATCGTCTACGACCGACAGGGCGACGCCCACTACGACGTCATCTCGGCGTTCATCAAAAGCATCCGCGGGTCCGACCCCGACGCGGCGCTGTTCTGGCTGGCCCGGATGATCGAGGCGGGCGAGGACCCGCGGTTCATCGCTCGCCGGATGATCGTGCACGCGTCCGAGGACGTCGGGTTGGCGGACCCGCGCGCGCTGCTGATCGCGATCGCCGCGGCCCAGGCCGTCGAGCACGTCGGGCTGCCGGAGGCGCGGCTCAACCTCGCCGAGGCCGCGGTGTACCTGGCCCGGGCGCCGAAGTCGAACAGCGTCTACCTCGCGCTCGCCAAGGCGTTCGAGGACGCGCGTTCGAGCGACCCCGTGCCGCTGCACCTCCGCGACGCGAGCCTTCCGACGTCCCGCCAACAGGGGCACGGCAAGGGCTACCGGTATCCGCACGACTATCCCGGACACGTCGTCGAACAGGAGTACCGGCCGCAGCGGTTCGGCGGCACCCGGTACTACGAGCCGTCGGACCAGGGCGAGGAGGCCGCGCCGCCGGCCGGCGACCCGGCGTAGGCGCTCGAGGGTCCGGCCGAGCCCGCGCGAGGCCGGCCGCTAGAATGCGCCAGCCGTTCCGACCGACGACAAGGAGTCCTGCCGATGGCCGTCCTCGCGATCACCGCCGGTGACTGGGCACTCATCGTGCTCGCGGCCGCCTGGGCGGCGCTCGTCCTGTTCCTCTGCATCGTGCTGATGAACACGTACAACGTGCTCACCGCGACCAGGATGCTCATCGACGGCATCCGGCAAGAGACGGTTCCGCTGCTCACCGAGGTGCGGAACTCGGTCGTGAAGACCAACCGCGAGATCGACCGCATCGACGGCATGCTGCAGAGCGCCGACAACATCGTCGGCCGCGTCGAGAAGGTCTCCGGGCTGGTCGAGCAGGCCGTCACGAGCCCGCTCGTCAAGATCGTGGGGCTCGGTGCGGGACTTCGAACCGCCGCCTCGCGTTTCCGCAAGGGCCCGTCGACGTCGTCCGGCTCCCCGGCGCCGTGAGGCGGATCTTCTGGCTCGCCGTCGGCCTCGGCGCCGGCGCGGCGGGAGCCATCCTCAGCACGCGGTTCGCCAAGCGACAGATGCGGAAGGTCGCGCCGACCACCATCGCTCGCGAGGCGCGCGGCGGCCTGCTCGAGCTGTCCAAGCTCGTCTCGGCGTCGATCGCCGAGGGCAAGCGCGCGATGGAGGAGGCCGAGGCCGAGGCTCGCTCCTCGAAATCGCGATCCGCCGATCGCTGACGACCTCGCCGTCCGAGGCGCGCGAGGAACCGTTCGCGGAGCGTCGGCCGGGCCACGGGGCGCCGGTAGACTGACCGATCCATGCGTGGCGACGAGATCCGCGAGTCGTTCGTGCGCTTCTTCGAGGAGCGCGGGCACAAGCGCGTCGCCTCGTCGTCGCTGATCCCACCGCCCGAATCGGGTCTTCTGCTCGCGAACGCCGGCATGAACCAGTTCATCCCGTACTTCCTCGGGCACGCGCCCGCGCCCTTCCCGCGCGCGACCTCGGTGCAGAAGTGCTTCCGCGCCGTCGACATCGACAACGTCGGTCACACCGCGCGTCACCTCACGATGTTCGAGATGATGGGCAACTTCTCGTTCGGCGACTACTTCAAGCGCGAGTCGTGCCGATGGGGGTTCGAGCTCGTCACGGAGGTCTGGGGGATCGACCCGGACCGCCTCTGGGTGACGGTGTTCGAGACGGACGACGAGGCGATCGAGATCTGGCTCGACATCGGCGTTCCGAAGGAACGCATCGTCCGTCGCGGAGCCGCGGACAACTACTGGTGGACGCACGCCGCCGGACCGGCCGGTCCGTGCTCGGAGATCTACGTCGACCGGGGCGAGCGGTACGGGCCCGAGGGCGGTCCCGAGGTGGACGAGGAGCGCTTCGTCGAGATCTGGAACCACGTGTTCATGCAGGAGGAGATCGACGACGCGATGCGCGTGGTCGGCGATCTGCCGGCCAAGAACATCGACACCGGATCCAGCGTCGAGCGCGTCGCGATGGTCCTCCAGGACAAGGACAGCTATTTCGACACGGACCTCATGCGTCCGCTGCTCGAGGTCGTCGAGCGCATGGCGGGCATGTCGCACGGAGCCGACGAGCGCGCCGACGTTTCCCTCAAGGTGATCGCGGAGCACGCGCGCGCCACGACGTTCCTGATGGCCGACGGCGTCCTGCCCTCCAACGAGGGCCGCGGCTACGTCCTGCGCCGGATGCTCCGTCGCGTCGTCAGCCACGCGCGCCGTCTCGGCATCGAGACGGAGGTCATGCCGCCCCTCGTCGCCACGACGGCCGACCGGTTCGGCCGCGCCTATCCCGAGCTCGTCGAGAACCGAGCGTACGTCGAGCAGGTGGCGAGGTCGGAGGAGGAGCGGTTCGGCGGTACGCTTCGGCAGGGGATGGCGCTGTTCGAGTCGGCGTCGGCATCGGCGTCGGGCCGGCTGTCCGGCGACGTCGTGTTCAAGTTGCACGACACCTTCGGCTTTCCTCGCGAGCTGACCGCGGAGCTCGCGGCCGAGTCCGGCCTCGAGATCGACGAGAGCCGATTCGACGAGCTGATGACCGAGCAGCGCGACCGTGCCAAGCGCGCGGCCAAGCAGACGCGGGAGGGCGAGGACCTCGCGAGCGTCGCGGCGGAGGTCGGCCGGACCGAGTTCCTCGGCTACCAACGGCTCGACGCCGACGGCCGGGTCGTCGCGCTCGTGGGTGACGCGGGCCGCGTCGAGGCGGCCCAGGAGGGCGAGGAGATCCGGTTCGTCCTCGACCGGACGCCGTTCTACGCCGAATCCGGCGGGCAGGTGGGCGATCACGGATACGTTCGGGCGCCGACGGGAGTCATCCGCGTCACCGACACCCGGTTCGGCCCCGGCAGCACCATCGTCCACACCGGCGTCGTGCAGTCGGGCGAGGTGCGCGACGGCGAGGACGTCCACGCCGAGGTCGACCGGGTCCGGCGCGAGGCGACGGCGCGCGCCCACTCGGCGACCCACATCGTGCACTGGACGCTGCGCCACGTGCTGGGTGAGCACGCGCGGCAGGCGGGGTCGCTCGTCGCGCCCGGCCGGCTGCGCTTCGACTTCCCGCACCACGCCGCGGTGCCGCGCGACCTGCTCGAGCAGGCCGAGGAGATCGCCAACACCCGCGTCGCCGAGGACGCGCCGGTGAAGATCTACGAGACGACCTTCGAGGAGGCCAAGAACCAGGGCGCCATCGCGCTGTTCGGCGAGAAGTACGGCGACTTCGTCCGTGTCGCCGAGATCGGCGACTACTCGGTCGAGCTGTGCGGCGGGACGCACGTCGTCCACACCGGCAACATCGCCGTCATCCGCGTGCTCGGTGAGGCCAGCATCGGCGCAGGCATGCGACGCGTCGAGGCGCTCGTCGGCCCCGACGCGCTCCGCGAGATCAACGCCGACCGCGCGCTGTTCGACGACGTGATGGAGGCGCTCCAGGCGAGCGACCGCAGCTCGGCGCCCGAACGCATCCGCTCGATCGTCGAGGAGAACCGCCGGCTGCGCGGCGAGCTCGATCGGATCCGTCGGCAGGGCGTCGCGGCGCGGGCCGAGTCGCTCGTCGACTCGGCCGTGGAGGTCCCCGGCGGCGCGCGGTTGGTCGTCGCGCGCGCGGACGTCGGCCCGGACGAGCTCCGCGAGCTCGCCGCCGACACCGTCGGAC
>JBKPTC010000023.1:0-7632 GCA_046735355.1 bacterium | reverse complement strand
GGCCGGAGCGGCGGCCGCGGGCGCCGCCGGCGTCTCGCCGGTCTTCGCGCGGTGGGCGCGGACGGCGGCCGAGCGGGCCCGGCCCTCGGCCACGCGCCGGTCGGTGCCCTTCGCGAGCTCGTCGGCGAGGACCTTGTCGAAGGTCTCCTGGTCGAGCGGTGTGTCCTCTCGTGCCATCCCGATTCGCTCCTACGAGATCACAGCGGTCCGGAGATGCCGCCGTCCTTGCGGATCCGCCAGAAGTGCACCGACAGGAAGATCACGAGCACGAACGGCAGCGCGAGGACGTGCAGGACGTACCAACGCAGCAGCGTCTGCGGGCCGACGACGACGCCGCCGAGCAGCAGGAAGTTCGCCTGCTTGGCGACGAGCGGCGAGTACCCGCCGAGCGACGTGCCGACCGTGACGGCCCAGATGGCGAGCTGGTCCCACGGCAGCAGGTAGCCGGTGAACGACAGCCCGAGCGTGAGGAACAACAGCACGACGCCGACCACCCAGTTGAACTCGCGCGGCGGCTTGTACGCCCCCGTGTAGAAGACGCGAGCCATGTGCAGCGTGACGCTGAAGACCATCAGGTGCGCGCCCCATCGATGCAGGTTGCGAACCAGGTCGCCGAAGAACACCGACGTCCGGATCGTCTGCATGTCGCCGTACGCGACCGCGCCGCCGACGTCCGCCATCGGCCGGTAGAAGAACATCAGGAAGATGCCGGTGATGGTGAGCAGGATGAACAGGAAGAACGACAGGCCGCCGAGGCAGAACGTGTAGGTCAGCTTCAACCCGTGACGCTTCATCTTCACGGGATGCAGGTGGTACAGGACGTTGTTCATCGTCGCGAGCGCACGGTCGCGCGACGTGTCCTTGTAGCCCTTCCGGAGCACCGACCCCGGTCGGAAGATGGACTTCCAGACCTCGGTCTCCCGCACCCGGTCCAGCACCTCGCCGGGTGACGGCGGCTTGAGCTTCACCCTGCGCTTCCCTCTCTCGAATGGTCCGCCGTCGCTAGGCCTCCGCGGCCTGCGACGTCGGAACGGCCGCCATCGTGCGGCGACCGCCGGTGGCCTCCGGCAGCCGCGCATAGTACAGGGTGTCCGTCGGGCACCGCTCGACGCACACCGAGCACCGCGTGCACGCGTTGTCGTCGACGACGAAGATCGCCGTGGCGGTGTCGACCTCGGCCTCGACCGAGTCGTCGGTCGCGTCCTGCACGATCCCCGGAGACAGCATGTAGATGCAGTTCCACGGGCAGACGTCCTCGCACGCGCGGCAGAGGATGCAGTTGTCCGGATCGAGCATCAGGTGCTTCGGCGACTTGACGCCCTGCGCGAGCCACGACGCGTCGACCGCCTCGAGCGTGTAGTCGGTCTTGATGTCGACCTCGGTCTTCTGGAAGGGCATGCTCAGCTCACCTCAGCGGTAGCCGCCGCTCGGACGCGCCTCGCCGCCGCGGCCGCGCAGCTTCTGACGGTAGTTCTGCAGGAGCGCCGACACGACGAGCACCGTGACGAACGGCCCGGTGACGAGCCCCATCGCGATGATGTCCCGCAGCTCGATCCAGTACCAGCCCGGTCCTCCGCCGCCCGAGGGTCCAGCCCATCCGAGCTTCTGCTCGGCGAAGTACAGCCAGGCCGACGGCACGATGACCATGAAGATCAGCGTGAAGAACAGGAACCCGACGCCGACGAGGACGGCCGCCGTCCACGTCCACTCGAACGATCGGAGGAACGGGTCGACGCGCTCCTCTCGCAGGTGCACGACCCGTTGTGGAACCCTCATGCGGACCTCATCCTAGCCATCGGGCCCGGATGCTACCGACAGCGTCCGGTGCCGGCGGCCTGCTCGTTTCGCGCCTTGGTTCCGCGCTCGTGAAAACCTTCACGAGTGTGTCGGCAGACTATCGCGCGAGCGAGGCTACGTCGGCAACCCGCGGGCCGCGTTGCGTCGCTTCGGCATCCGGGGGGTCTCGGGCGCGGCCGGCCGGATCGAACACGCTCCTACACTTTCGGGACCGATGATCGCCGACCTCGTCCGCACCGGGCTTTCCTCGTGGTGGGCGCCCGCGCTGGCGTTCGCGGCGGGCGTCGTGTCGTTCGCGAGCCCGTGCGTGTTTCCGCTGGTGCCCGGCTACCTGTCGTTCGTCTCGGGCGGCCAGGATCGCGAGCGCCGGCCCGTCGCACCGATCGTGCTGTTCATCGCCGGGTTCTCCGTCGTCTTCGTCGGTCTGTTCGGCGGGTTCACGACGGCGTTCCAGCACGTGCTCCGCTCGCCGATCGGTGTCCGCGTCACTGGTGGGGTGGTGGTTGTCTTCGGCGTGCTGATGCTCTTGTACGCGCTTCGGATCGGTGGTCCGGCGCTGTACGCCGAGCGGCGGCCGTTCCTGCAGCGCGCCCGACCGGGTCCGGCGTGGGCGTTCCCGCTCGGCATGGCGTTCGCCGCGGGATGGACGCCGTGCATCGGACCGGTGCTGGCCGGCGTGATCGGGCTCGCCGCCGCCCAGGGGGGCGGCCTTCGGAGCACGTTCCTGCTCCTGATGTACTCGCTCGGTCTCGGGTTGCCGTTCCTGCTCGTCGGGCTCGGCGTCCGCCGGCTGGTCGGAACGCTGGCCGTGATCAAGCGCAACTATCACTGGATCGCCGGCGCCTCCGGCCTCGTGATGATCGCGATCGGTCTCCTCATCGCGACCAACGAATGGGTCCGCGTGCTGAGCCCGATCCTGCGCGCGATCAACCGGTTCCAGCCGGCGATCTGAGCGGAACGCGTCGCGCCGGCGGCAACGCGTCGCGAAGGCGTTCGGCTACGATGCCGTGACCGGGATGTCCTCCGCCGCGGTTCCTCGACCGACCCTCCGCCAGTCCGTTGCGCTGGTCTGGCGCTCGCTGCGGTCGATGCGCACCGCCCTCGGCCTGCTGCTGATCCTCGCGCTCGCCTCCGTCGCGGGCTCGCTCGTTCCACAGGTCGGCACGTCCGACGCTCGGATCGCGGCGATGTTCCGCGACCATCCGCTCCGCGCGCAGCTCTACGACCGGATCGGGCTGTTCGACGTCTTCGGCTCGTGGTGGTTCACGCTGATCTACACGCTCCTGCTCGTCTCGCTGGTGGCGTGTCTGATCCCGCGCACGAGAGCGCTCGTCCGCAACGCCCGCGCGCGCCCGCAACCGGCGCGCGAGCTCGAGGCCATGCGCCATTTCGCCGTTCGAACGACCGACGCCGACCCGCGTCAGGTCGTCGACTCCGCCCGCCGAACGATGCGGCGCCGGCTCTTCCGCGTGCGTGCCTCGACGCGTGAGACGGCCGCGCACCCGTCGGACGACCGTGCGTGGGCGGCCGGCGACAAGGGGCTCGCGCGCGAGGCCGGAAGCCTGCTGTTCCACTGGGCGTTCCTGTTGATCCTCGTCGGCATCGTCTGGGGCAAGGGCACCGGGTTCACCGGGCGCGCCGTCGTCGTCGAGGGGCAGACCTGGACCGAGGCGCACGCCAGCTACGACGGACAGATCCGGGAGGGCCGGTTCTTCGAAGAGGATCACAGCGGGATCCGCCTCACGCTCGAGCGGTTCCGGGCGTCGTACCGCATCCCGAGCGGGATCCCGAAGGACTTCGTCTCGACGGTTCGACTCGCCGACGCCGACGGGACGCCCGAGGGCACCCACGCCGTCCGCGTCAACCATCCGGCCGAGCTCGACGGCGTGAAGATCTACCAGTTCGGGTTCGGATGGGCGCCGGTGATCCGCGTCGAGCGGGACGGCGAGCCACTGGTGTCGGGGCCGACCGTGTGCTCGCAGGGACCGACGCCGGAGGGCGTTAGCCCGCTGCAGCTTCCGTGGAACTGCGTCGTGAAGGTGCCGTCGCTCCGGCCGCAGGTCGGCATCCGGTTCCTGCTGTGGCCGGACATCCGCGGGCTCAACGCGTTGATGACGAGCGGACAGCCGATGCCGATGCTCGACGCGAACTCGCCGTTCATGACGTTCACGGCGTACGAGGGGGACCTCCGATCGGACCTGGCGCTGCCGAGCGACGAGCTCGACACGTCGGCGATGCGCGTGCTGAACCGGGGCGGCGTGGGCGAGGGCAACTCGGTCGACATCGGCCGCGGCATCACCGTGACGTTCGCGGACCTGAAGCGCTACAGCGTGTTCGAGGTCAAGCGGGATCGCGGCCTCGGCATACTCCTCGCGGCCGCTATCCTCATCCTGATCGGACTGCTTCCGGCGCTGTACACGTCGCGGCGCAAGGTCTGGGTCACGGCGGAGCCGGCGCCGAGCGGTTCGGGAAGCGTCGTCAAGGTCGCCGGGTTCGCGCTCCAGCGGCGCGCGCAGTTCGAGGAGGAGTTCGCGAAGCTCGTCGATGCGATCGCGCCGGCCGGCGCGACCCAGCCGGGCGCGCCGCCCGTCGGGGGCGGGCCCGGCGCCACGGAAGCGAACAGGGAAGAGGTGCGGACGTGATCGATACGGGATGGGCGCGCGTCTCGACCGATGCGTTCAACGTGGCGCTCGGCGCGTACATCGTCGCGGCGGTCGCGTACTTCTACTACCTCGCCTTCCGCCGGACGTCCGCGTGGGTCGTCGGCGTGACGTTCGCGACCGGCGGCGTCGCGGCGCACGTCGTCTCGATCGTGGCGCGCGGCATCGCGGCCGACCGCGTGCCGTGGGGCAACATGTACGAGTACTCGTCGCTGCTGTCGCTGCTGGTCGTGCTCGGCTACCTCGTCGTGGTCGAGGGCGTCTACAAGGTCCGGACGCTCGGCGGGTTCCCGCTCGCCTTCGCGATCCTCACCATGGCCGTCGCGGTCGCGTTCCTGTACGTCGGCCCCGCGCCGCTCGTGCCCGCGCTCAACTCGTACTGGATCAAGATCCACGTCGTCGCCGCCATCACCGGCTCGTCGCTGTTCGCGCTCGGATGTGTGATCACGCTCCTGTACCTGGTGAAGGATCGGGCCGAGCGCCGCGACGCCGGCGCGCTCAAGCCGATCATGGGCGGCGCGACGGACCTCGAGGACGACGTCGCCCCGTACTTCGAGCGCGGCGCGGACGAGCCGGCGCCGAGCGTCCTTGCGGCGACCGGCCGGCGCGGGATCCTGCCGTCGGCCGAGGTGCTGGACCGGATCGCGTACCGCACGATCGCGTTCGCCTTTCCGATATGGACGTTCGCCGTGATCGCCGGGGCCATCTGGGCCGAGAACGCGTGGGGCCGCTACTGGGGCTGGGATCCCAAGGAGACGTGGTCGTTCATCACGTGGGTCATCTTCGCGGGCTACCTGCACGCGCGCGCGACGTCGGGATGGCGCGGCCGGCGCGCGGCCGTCATCGCGTTGGTCGGCTTCGTCTCGCTCCTCGTCACGTATTACGCGGTGAACCTGTGGATCGTCGGTCTGCACAGCTACAAGGGCTTCTGAGCGTGTCCGGAGCGTTCCCGAGCGGTGGTACAGTTCGCGCCGTTTGCGCGCCCGCCGTGCGCGTTCGTTCCACGACCGACGGGCCGAGCGGAACCGAACAGGAGTAACGGTGCGAAGGATTCCACGGCTGGCCTGGGGCGGCATCGCCCTCGCCGTGGTGGCGGTGGCGTGCGAGCCCAACGCGACGCAGAGCTCGCTGAACCCGCAGGGACCCACCGCCGAGAAGATCGACCGGCTGTTCGAGCCCGTCTTCTGGTTCGCCGTCGTGCCGATCTTCATCCTCGTCGAGGGGCTGCTGATCTGGTTCTCGCTCAAGTACCGCCGGCGCAAGGGCCGCCCGGCCGGCGTTCCGCCGCAGATCCACGGGAACACGCGCCTCGAGATCGCCTGGACGATCCTGCCGGCCGTGATCCTGGCCGGCGTCGCGGTACCGACGGTGGCCACGATCTGGGACCTGGCGTCCAAGCCGACCGGACCCAACGTGCTCAACGTCGACGTGCTCGGTCACCAGTGGTGGTGGGAGTTCCGGTACGCGGGCCAGAAGGTCGACACGGCCAACGTCATGCACATCCCGGTCGACACGCCGGTGTTCGTCCGCCTGTGCGCCGCCGGCTCGGGATTCAGCGGGCCGTCGCCGAACGAGTGTCAGTCCGACCTGCCGGTGCCCTCGACGCTCGGCGGCGCGGTGATCCACTCGTTCTGGGTTCCCGAGCTGGCGGGCAAGCAGGACGTCGTGCCGGGACGCACCAACACCCTGCTGATCCAGGCGGACCATCCGGGAACGTACTCCGGCCAGTGCGCCGAGTACTGCGGGCTCTCGCACGCGTACATGCGGTTCAAGGTCGTCGCCCAGACGCAGTCCGACTTCGAGCAGTGGGTCCGAGATCAGCAGTCGGACGCGGCGCAGCCGACGAGCCTCGCGTCGCAGGGAGCCGGGATCTTCGCGCAGACGTGCACGCGGTGCCACGCGATCAACGGGCTCAAGGACGCGCAGGGCAATCCGGTGCAGGGCGCGATCGAGGCCCCGAACCTGACCCACCTGATGAGCCGGCAGTGCTTCGCGGGCTGCATCTTCCGGACCACGCACGAGAACCTCGTCGCCTGGGTGTCGAACGCGCCGGAGCGCAAGCCCGGGTCGTTGATGCCCTCGGGTCTGTACGACCTGGGGCTCAGCAAGCAGGACGTGCAGGCCGTCGTCGCGTATCTGGAGACGCTGAAGTGACATCCGAGGAGCGCCTACCATGGCGAGCGTGAGCGTTCCGTCCGACCGGTCGCGCGGGCTGACGCGCCGGCCGTCCGCGACGACCGGCTTCTGGAGCTGGATCACGACGGTCGATCACAAGCGGATCGGGATCCTGTACGGCGTCACCGCGTTCCTGTTCTTCCTGGTGGGCGGGACCGAGGCGCTGTTCATCCGGCTGCAGCTGGCGCGGCCGGACGGTCACGTGCTGAACGCCGACGTCTACAACCAGTTCTTCACGATGCACGGCATCACGATGATCTTCCTCGTCGTGATGCCGCTGTCGTCCGCGTTCGCCAACTACCTGATCCCGCTGCAGATCGGCGCCCGCGACGTCGCGTTCCCTCGTCTGAACGCGTACAGCTACTGGGTCTTCCTGTTCGGCGGGCTGTTCCTGTACTCGAGCTTCTTCCTCGGCGGGGCGCCGAACGGCGGATGGTTCGGCTACCAGCCGCTCGCCGGATACGAGGGCGTGAACGGTCTGCACAACATGCTGTTCTACTCGCTCGGCCTGCTGCTCACCGGCGTGGCGTCCACCGCCTCGGCCATCAACCTCGCCGTCACGGTGCTCAACATGCGAGCGCCCGGCATGACGATGTTCCGGCTTCCGGTGTTCGTGTGGATGCAGCTGGTCGTGCAGTTCCTGCTGGCGTTCTCGCTGCCGATCATCACCGTCGGCCTCGTCGAGGCGTACATGGACGGCCGGTGGGGGACGCACTTCTTCGATCCGTCGGCGGGTGGCGACCCGGTGCTGTGGCAGCACCTGTTCTGGCTGTTCGGCCATCCCGAGGTCTACATCCTCGTCCTGCCCGCGATGGGGATCGTCTCGGAGATCCTGCCGGTCTTCTCGCGCAAGCCGCTGTTCGGCTACCAGTTCGTGGTCTTCAGCGGGATCGCGATCGGGTTCATCGGGTTCGGCGTGTGGGCGCACCACATGTTCGCGACGGGCCTCGGGCCGGTGGCGAACACCGCGTTCGGCATCTCGACGATGATCATCGCGGTG
>JBKPTC010000022.1:0-14595 GCA_046735355.1 bacterium | reverse complement strand
GGCCGAGGCGGAGGCCGAGCGGATCGTGCGCGAGGCGTCCGAGGAGGCGGCGCGCGTCCGCACCGAGGCCGACCGCGCGGCCGAGGACACGCTCGCCGGGCTGCAGGCGCGGCGGGCCGAGCTGCTCGAAAGCATCCGCCGGCTCCGCGAGGGTCTGACGCACACGGCGGAGTCGGTCGACGGCGTGCTCCGGGGCGCGGACGAGGTCCGCATCGACGGCGCGGCCCACGAGGACGAGGCCGAGGTCGTTCGGCCGCATCCCCTCCGTCCGCTCTGATACCGCTCTCGACCCCGGCGCGGGGATCCGCGGCGATGGACGGAGCGACCGGGCACGCCTATACTTGTCGATTGCCCCCAGCCGGGGGCGCTTTTCGGCTCGCCAACGGGCGGGTCGTCACGTCCGTCGAGAGGTCCAGTCGGAGCTTGCCGAAGAAAGACGCGATCGAGATCGAGGGAACGGTCACCGAGCCGCTCCCCAACGCCATGTTCCGGGTCGAGCTCCAGAACGGGCACAAGGTGTTGGCACATATCTCCGGAAAGATGCGGATGCACTACATCCGCATCCTGCCGGGGGACCGCGTCCTGGTCGAGCTCTCGCCCTACGACCTCACGCGGGGGCGCATCACGTACCGCTACAAGTAGGGATGCGGGGAAGAGGCTCGGGATGAAGGTCCGCCCGTCGGTCAAGAAGATGTGCGACAAGTGCAAGGTGATCCGCCGGCGTGGGCAGGTTCGGGTCATCTGCTCGAATCCGCGGCACAAGCAGCGGCAGGGCTGAGAGGGGAGCGCATCGCATGGCACGGATCGCAGGCGTCGACCTTCCCCGCGACAAGCGCGTCGACATCGCTCTCCGGTACATCTACGGCATCGGTCCTACGCGGGCGTACGAGATCGTCGCCCGTACCGGCCTCGAGGGCGGCACCAAGGTGCGCGACCTGTCCGAGGAGGAGGTCAGCCGGATCCGCGAGTTCATCGACCGGACGTACAAGGTCGAGGGAGACCTGCGCCGCGAGGTCGCGCAGGACATCAAGCGGAAGATCGAGATCGGCGCCTACCAGGGGATCCGGCACCGCCGGAGCCTGCCGGTCCGGGGACAGCGGACGCACACGAACGCCCGGACGCGCAAGGGACCGAAGAAGACGGTCGCCGGCAAGAAGAAGGCGACCAAGAAGTAGTGGACCGGGAGGTCCGTGCAGGAATAGCGAGGAGCTGACGTGGCGAAGCCCAAGGCCAAGAAGACCAAGCGCCGGGAGAAGAAGAACATCGTCCACGGCCAGGCCCACATCAAGTCGACCTTCAACAACACGATCGTGACGATCACGGACCTCCAGGGCAACACGCTGTCCTGGGCGAGCGCCGGCAACGTCGGGTTCAAGGGGTCGCGGAAGTCGACGCCGTTCGCCGCGCAGCTCGCCGCGGAGGCCGCCGCGCGCCGCGCGCAGGAACACGGCCTGCAGAAGGTCGACGTCTTCGTGAAGGGCCCGGGCTCCGGCCGCGAGACGGCGATCCGCTCGCTGGCCGCCACCGGCCTGGAGGTCGCCGGGATCCAGGACGTGACGCCGGTGCCGCACAACGGCTGCCGGCCGCGCAAGCGGCGCCGCGTCTAGCGTCGCGCACCACCACGGTCCGCACGTCGAAGCGGACCGAGCCTCGTCGGCGTCGGGCCCGGTGCTCCGGGCGGCGCCCGCAAGGCGAACGAGGCGGGGCAGAAGTGGATGATCCCCCGTCGAAGGAGGAACGCAGTGTTCATCGTCGCAAGACCACAGATCCAGGAGGAGCAGGTCGCTCCCAACCGGTCGCGGTTCATCATCGAGCCGCTCGAGCCGGGCTTCGGCTACACCATCGGCAACTCGCTCCGCAGGACGCTGCTGTCGAGCATCCCGGGCGCGGCCGTGAGCTCGGTCCGGATCGAGGGCGTGCTCCACGAGTTCGCCACGATCCCCAAGGTCACGGAGGACGTCACCGACGTCATCCTCAACCTCAAGGAGCTCGTCGTGCGATCCGACGTCGACGAGCCGGTCACGGTGTACCTCAAGGCCAAGGGGCCGGGCGACGTGACGGCCGGCGACATCTCGCCCCCCGCGGGCGTCGAGATCCTCAACCCCGATCTCCACATCGCGACCGTCGGCAAGGGCGGCTCGCTCGAGATGGAGATGACGGTCGAGCGCGGCGTCGGCTACCGGATGGCCGACAAGAACAAGAAGCCGCGCGATCCGATCGGCGTGATCCCCGTGGACTCGATCTTCTCGCCCGTCCGCAAGGTCAGCTACTCCGTCGAGGACACCCGCGTCGAGCAGATGACGGACCGAGACCGACTGATCCTCGACGTCGAGACCGACGGCTCGATCAGCGCGCGCGAGGCCGTCGCGTCGGCGGGAGGAACCCTGCAGGAGCTGGTGAACCTCTTCGGCGAGCTGGCCGAGGCGGCGAGCGTGACGGTCGGCCCCGCCGAGGACGAGTCGCAGCCGTCGGACTACGCCATCACCGTCGAGGAGCTGAACCTGTCGGTCCGGTCGTACAACTGCCTCAAGCGTGAGGGCATCAACACCGTCGGCGACCTGGTGCAGAAGTCCGAGGCGGAGCTGATGGACATCCGGAACTTCGGGCAGAAGTCCATCGACGAGGTCAAGGCCAAGCTCGAGGAGCTCGGCCTCGGCCTTCGGGAGGAGTAGGAGCCCGATGCCGCGCCCGAAGAAGGGCCCTCGTCTGGGCGCCGGCCCGGCGCACCAACGGCTGATGCTGAACGGCCTGGCCGCGCAGCTGTTCGTGAACGAGCGCATCAACACGACCGAGGCGAAGGCCAAGGCCGTGCGCCCGCTCGCGGAGAAGATGATCACGTTCGCCAAGAAGGGCGACGTGGCGGCCCGGCGCGAGGTCCTCAAGGTCATCCCCGACCGGGACGTCGTGCACAAGCTGTTCAGCGACATCGGCCCGCGGTACGCCGGGCGTCCGGGCGGCTACACGCGGATCCTCAAGCTCGGACAACGCCAGGGCGACGGTGCGCCGATGGCACGCATCGAGCTCGTCGACGCCGAGTAGCGCCGGAGCCAGCGCGAGTGCCGGTCGTCCGGCTGACGATCGCCTACGACGGCACGCGGTTTCGCGGTTGGCAACGGCAGCGCGGGCAGCGAACCGTCCAGGGCGTCCTCGAAGACGCCCTGGCGCGGGTGCTCGGCGACGTGCCGAGGCTGTCCACGGCGGGGCGAACGGATGCCGGCGTGCACGCGCGCGGGCAGGTCGTCTCGTTCGAGGCCGGCGCCGATCCGGACCGGATCCGCGGCGCCGTCAACGGCATGCTCGCGCCCGAGGTCGTCGTCGTGGCGGCCCGCGCGGCGCGGGACGGATTCGACGCGCGCTTCTCGGCGACGGCGCGCGAGTACCGCTACCGGATCGATCTCGGCGACTCGCCGGATCCGTTCACGGCTCGGTTCGTCTGGCATCACCCGTGCGAGCCGCGTATGGCCGAGATGCGCCGGGCCGCATCGCTGTTGATCGGCGAGCACGACTTCGCGTCGTTCTGCCGGAGACCGCCGGACGACCGTCACACGATCCGCGACCTCGAACGGCTCTCGGTCGTGCGCGAGGGCGACCGTCTCGAGATCGCCGCACGAGCCAACGCGTTCCTGCATCAGATGGTCCGCTCGCTCGTCGGAACGCTCGTGGCCGTCGGCGAGGGCCGCATCGCGGCCGGTTCGATGCCTTCGGTACTGGAGGCGGGCGATCGCTCCGCGGCCGGCCCGATCGCGCCGCCGCACGGGCTCACCCTCGAGCGCGTGATCTACGGCCGCTGACCGGCTGGGCCGCGTTCGGTCCGCGTGACGGCGTTCGCGGTGTGCGAGGATGTCGTCGTTGCGACAAGAGGGGGCCGTCATGCACCGCGTGTTCCGAGCGTCCGCCGTTTCGATCCTTTCGCTGCTGGCGCTGCTCGCGTCCTCGGCCGCCGCCTCGGCGTCCTCGGGCGACCTCGACACGACGTTCAGCCGCAACGGCAAGGTCCTGACCGACGTCAGCCGCGGGTTCGACGCCGCGTCCGGCGTGGTGGTGCAACCGGACGGCAAGGTCGTCGCGGTCGGATGGGGTGGCGGCCAGGGCGGGCGGTTCGCGCTCGTCCGGTACGACGCCGACGGAACGCTCGACGGCTCGTTCGGCGTCCACGGCCGCGTCCTGACCAACTTCACGCAGTACCAGGACTCGGCGTCCGGCGTCGCGCTCCAGAACGACGGCACCATCGTCGTCGTCGGAACGATCCAGCGGCTCACCTCGGGCGGCCGGGCCGTCGGCCGGTTCGCGGTCGCGCGGTACGAGACGGACGGCACGCTCGACGCCACGTTCGGCGGCGGGGACGGCAAGGTGACGTTCCGCTTCTCCGACGGCGGATTCGACCAGGGGCTCGCGGTCGCGCTCCAGGACGACGGCAAGATCGTCGTTGCGGGTTCGAGCGACCGCGACTGCGACTGCGGCTCGTTCGCCGTCGCGCGGCTCGACTCGACCGGCGTGCTCGACGCGACGTTCGGCGGCGACGGCCGCGTCACGACGCGGTTCCGCGGCGGCGCCGAGGCGCGGGGCGTGGCGATCGCGCCGGGCGGCGAGATCGTCGCCGTCGGCGGCTCGGTGCCCGACAACGGGCGTTTCGACGTTGCCCGGTACCGGACGGACGGGTCGCTCGACGACACCTTCTCGGGGAACGGAAAGGCGAGCGCCGATCTCGGCCGTGGCGAAGAGGAGGCGACGGGCGTCGTCGTGCGCGCCGACTCCTCGATCGTCGTGGCCGGCTACACCGATTCGCCGCACGAGTTCGGCGATTCCTTCTTCGGCAAGTTCGCGCTCGCCGGCTTCACGTCCAGCGGTGCGCTCGACCCGTCGTTCGGCAACGGTGGGAAGGTCAAGACGAGGTTCGGCTCGCAGACCGCGGCGGCGTACGCCGTCGCGCTGCAATCGAACGGCCGGATCGTCGCGGTGGGCGCCGCACGCGGCGACTTCGCGCTGGCACGCTATCTGTCGGACGGCTCGATCGACCGGAGCTTCGACGGCGACGGGCGCATCCGGACGGACTTCGGCGCCGAGGCGCTCGCCGCGGCCGTCGACATCCGCTCGGGGAAGATCGTGGCCGCCGGTGTTTCGGACGCCAGGTTCGCGGTCGCGCGGTACCTCACGTCGTAAGCCGGACCCGCGACCCGAGCGGACGAGTCCGGCTCGGGTCGCGGCCCGGTGAGCTCAACCGGCGTAGCAGACGGTTCCCTGGACCTCGACGCTCGTCAGGCGATCGCGTGCGTCGCCGTCGCCGCGGTCGCGTCCGGAGCCACCGCGGATCCGGTCCCTGCCGGTTCCGTCCTGCGTGGCCAGACACGTGTCTCCGCCGGCACCCCCCGAGATCCGATCCCTGCCGTCGAAGTCGGTGAGGTGATCGCGGCCGCCTCCGCCCTTCCAGACGTCGCGTCCGATCGACGAGACTCCGCTGAAGTCGGCCGCGGCCCCGCCGAGGGAGACGTCGTCGCCGCGCCCGGGAACCAGGAAGTCGCCGCCGGGACCGCCGACGAGACGGTCGTCGCCGGCGCCGCCGAGAAGCGTGTCGTCGCCTCGGCCCGCCCGGATGATGTCGTCGCCGCGGCCGGCTCGGATCCGGTCGTCGCCGCCGAGGGCGCAGATGACGTCGTCGCCGCTCGTTCCGCGAAGTCGGTCGTCGCCCGACGTTCCGGTGATCGTGCACGCCGTTCCCGCGACCGCCGCCGTCGGCACGGCGACCGTGCCCGCGAGCAGCGGGAGCGCGAGCGCCAGCATCCATCGCGCTTTCCGTCCCATGGCGTCCTCCTCCTCCGGCGAACGGGCAAACAAGGTCCACGGCCGAATACCCATCCACATCCGGCGTACTCGCGAGCTCGGCACCTTTGACGAGCGCGCGTTTGCGCAGGTACCCTGATGCGTCCGGCCGTTTCCCGGCCGGGCTTTCCACGTATGAGGACCTACGCTCCCAAGCCGCGCGACATCCAGCGGCGCTGGTACGTGATCGACGCCAGCGGCGCGGTGCTCGGCCGCCTCGCCACGGAGGTCGCCACGATCCTGCGCGGCAAGCACAAGCCGATCTTCGCGCCGCACATGGACACCGGCGACCACGTCATCGTGGTGAACGCCCGGGGCGTCCAGCTGACGGGCGGCAAGGAGGCGAAGAAGTTCGCCTACCGCCACTCCGGCTATCCGGGCGGCCTCACGGCGACGTCGTACCAGCGCCTCCTCGAGCACAAGCCCCACTACGCGGTCGAGAAGGCCGTTCGCGGGATGCTCCCGAAGAACCGGCTGGGACGGGCGATGGCCAAGAAGCTCCAGGTGTACCCCGGGCCGGACCACCCGCATCAGGCCCAGAAGCCCCAACCCCTCCGGCTCGGCGACGTGCCGCCGTGGGACGGCCTTCCGGCGCCCGAGCCGAAGAAGCCGCGCCGCGCCGAGGCGTCGTCCGGCCGCTCGAGCGGGCCGCGCGCCTCCACGTCCGGCGGTTCGACCGCCAAGCGCGCGTCGGCGTCGAGCGTCAAGCGCGGTTCGGCGAAGCCGTCGGCCAAGACGGGCGCGAAGGCCGCGACGAAGAGCACGGCCCAGAGCCCAGCCAAGAGGACGGCCCAGAGCACAGCCAAGAGCACCGCCAAGGCCACCGCCAAGCGGACGACCGCGCGGCGGAGCAAGAAGGAGGAGTCGTAGTGCCATCGACCGCGCAGATCACGACGGGCCGCCGCAAGGAGGCCGTCGCCCGCGTTCGTCTGCTTCCCGGCACCGGCGCCTTCACGCTCAACGGGCGCACGCTCGACGAGTACTTTCCGACGCGGGCCCACCGGATGATCGTCGTGTCGCCGCTCCGGCTCGTGGGCCGGGACAAGGAGTTCGACGTCATCGCGCGGATCGAGGGCGGCGGGGTCTCCGGTCAGGCGGGCGCGCTCCGGCTCGGTATCGCGCGGGCCCTGATCGAGATGGATCCGGAGCTCCGCGCACAGCTCAAGAAGGAAGGGCTGTTGAGCCGCGACGCCCGCGAGAAGGAGCGCCGCAAGTACGGCCTCAAGAAGGCGCGCAAGGCGCCGCAGTTCTCCAAGCGCTGAGCCGCGCCGCGGTCAATCGACGCCGCTCCGATCGTCGCCGTTCGTCGGGTCGCCGTCGCTCGAGTGGTGGTCGTCCTCGTGCGCGGTCGACGCGAGGATGAACCGCGCGTGCGGCTCGAGGTTCGCCGGGACGTAGATCTCGACGGGTCCCATCCGGTACGGGCCCTCGCCCTCGCCTTTCAGGAGCACGGGGATGCCCTCGACCGCGAGCCTGCCCTTCACGATCTGACCCTCGAGCGGCGAGGCGGCGACGAAGACGCGCACGAGCGTGTCGGCCATCGCCTCCATCGTGTCACGGCGGCGCGCGTTCGGCGACCGCCGTGGGCGGGCCCGCGCGTACGTTAGCCTTCGAGCCGTGCCACGTCTCTTCGGAACCGACGGCGTGCGCGGCCGGTACGGGCGCGAGCTGACCGACGACCTCGCGTTCGCGCTCGGCCGTTCGGCGGTCGAGGTGCTGAGCCGCGGGCGCGACGAGCGCGTTCGCGTCGTCGTCGGCCGGGACACCCGCGCGTCCGGCGTTCCGCTCGAGCGCGCGCTGGTCGAGGGCATCACCGCGGGCGGCGCCGACGCGATCCTCGCGGGCGTCGTGCCGACGCCGGCGATCGCGTTCCTCACGACGCATCTCGGCGTGACGGCCGGCGCGGTCATCTCCGCCTCGCACAACCCGGCGGACGACAACGGGATCAAGTTCTTCGGGGGCGAGGGGTTCAAGCTCTCGGACGAGCTCGAGGACGACGTCGAGGCGCTCGTTCGCGACGGCGGCCATCGCATCGCCGGGGCGCCGGGGAGTGCATCCGAGCTCGGCGACGAGCTCGAGGCGTACCTCGATCACCTCGTCGCCGCGGCCGACGCGCCGCTGGCCGGCATGCGGATCGTCGTCGATTGCGCGAACGGCGCCGCGTTCCGCGTCGCGCCGGAGATCCTCCGGCGGCTCGGCGCCGACGTGACATCCCTCTTCGACCGGCCGGACGGGTCCAACATCAACGACGGCTGCGGCGCCTTGCACCCCGACGTCGTTGCGGACGCCGTGCGCGAACGGGGCGCCGACGCGGGGCTCGCGCTCGACGGCGACGCCGATCGCGCGCTCTTCGCCGATGCGGACGGGCGGGTCGTCGACGGCGATCAGGTGCTCGCGGCGTGTGCGGTCGCGATGCACGACGACGGGCGGCTACCGGGCGACGTCGTCGTCTCGACCGTCATGGCGAACCTCGGGCTCCACCAGGCGATGCGCGACCACGCGATCGAGCTGGTCCCGGCGAAGGTCGGAGACCGGTACGTGCTCGAGGAGATGCTCGAGCGCGGCGCCGCACTCGGTGGCGAGCAATCGGGGCACATCATCTTCCGCGAGCACGCGACGACCGGCGACGGTCTCCTGACCGCCGTCCGCTTCCTGTCGATCGCGGCCAAGCGCGGATGCTCGATCGCCGAGCTCGCGTCGGCGATGCGGAAGTTCCCCCAGGCACTCGTGAACGTTCCGGTCGAGCACAAGGAACGGCTGGACGACGATCCGTCCGTCGCGGCCGCGATCCGCGACGCCGAGGCGGATCTCGGCGCGGCCGGGCGCGTCCTGGTCCGCGCGTCCGGCACCGAGCCGCTCGTCCGCGTGATGGTCGAGGCGGAGTCCGACGAACGCGCGCGTCGTTCCGCGGAATCGCTCGCGGACGTCGTCCGAACCGCCCTGCGCTGAGGCGGTCGTCGGTCGCCGGCCGCGCCCGGGTCGGCTGTTACGCTACCTCCCCTCCCATGTGCGGCATCGTCGGCTACGTGGGGCCCGACGAGGCCCTCCCCGCCATCCTCGACGGACTGCGGCGTCTCGAGTATCGGGGATACGACTCGGCCGGCGTCGCGGTCGTCGACGGTGGTCTGTCGATCGTCAAACGCGCGGGGAAGCTCGTCGAGCTCGAGCGCGCCCTCGACGCGCGCGATCGGCCGAGCGGCTCGGTGGGCATGGGGCACACGCGCTGGGCGACGCACGGCGCTCCGAACGACGTCAACGCGCATCCGCACGTCGACTGCTCCGGTCGCATCGCGGTGATCCACAACGGCATCGTCGAGAACTTCGCGTCACTGCGTGCGGACCTCGAGAAGCGCGGGCACGTCCTCGTCTCGGAGACGGACACCGAGTGCATCGCGCATCTGCTCGAGGACGCCTTCGACGGCGACCTCGTCGCCGCGGTTCGCGAGGTCGTCGCACGGCTCGACGGCGCGTACGCCATGGTCGTCCTGTCGCTCGACGATCCCGGGCGGCTCGTCGGCGTTCGCGTGGCCTCGCCGCTCGTCGTCGGCATGTGGGACGACGGGGAGGCGATGCTCGCGTCGGACATCCCGGCGCTGCTCGAGCACGGACAGGCGGTCGGCGAGCGCCCGACGATCTTCCCGGTGCACGAGGGCCGGATCGTGGACATCTCGCGCGAGGGTGTCGCGATGCTCGACCTGGACGGCCGCTCCGTCGAGCTTCGTCCGCTCGCCGTCGACTGGGACGTCGTCCGCGCCCAGAAGGGCGGTTTCGACGACTTCATGGCCAAGGAGATCCGCGAGCAGCCCGATGCGATCCGGGACACGCTCGTCGGCCGGACCGACGCCTCCGGCATGCTGGCGCTCGACGAGCTGCACCTGCCGGCGGACGTCTTGCGCGAGGTCGACAAGGTGTTCGTCGTCGCGTGTGGAACGGCGTTCCACGCGGGCCTCGTGGCGAAGTACGCGATCGAGCACTGGACGCGCATCCCGGTCGAGATCGAGATCGCGTCGGAGTTCCGGTACCGCGACCCCGTCCTCGGGCCCGACACGCTCACGCTCGCCGTGTCGCAGTCCGGCGAGACGATCGACACGCTCGAGGCGGCGCGTCACGCGCGCCGGCAGGGTTCGCGCGTGCTGGCCGTGACCAACACTGTCGGATCGTCGCTGTCACGTGAGGCGGACGGCGTGCTGTACACGCACGCGGGCCCCGAGATCGGCGTCGCCGCGACCAAGACGTTCTCGACGCAGATGGTGGCGTTGCATCTCACCGCGCTCTATCTCGCGCAGGTGCGCGGGTCGATGTTCCCCGAGGAGATCGCGCGCGTCGTCGACGAGATGCACCGGCTGCCGGAGGTCGTCCGGCGCGCGATCGAGCTCGACGACCGCGTCCGCGAGATCGCCGAGCGGCATCGCCGGGCGCGCGACATCCTCTTCATCGGCCGGCACACCGGATATCCGGCCGCCCTCGAGGGTGCGCTCAAGCTGAAGGAGCTGTCGTACGTGCACGCCGAGGGCTATCCGGCCGGTGAGCTCAAGCACGGGCCGATCGCGCTCATCGAGCCCGGCGTGCCGGTGGTCGCCGTCGCGACCGAGTGCCACGTCTATCCGAAGATGCTCTCCAACATCCAGGAGGTTCGGGCTCGCGGCGCGGACGTCATCGCCGTCGCGACCGAGGGTGACGAGCAGATCGGCGCGCTCGCCGCGGACGTGCTGCTCGTTCCACGAACCCCCGAGCTGCTCTCGCCCGTCGCCGTCGTCGTCCCGCTTCAGCTGCTGGCGTACCACGCCGCGAAGCTCCGCGGCTGCGACGTCGATCAGCCGCGGAACCTCGCGAAGAGCGTCACGGTCGAGTGACGTCGGCGCCGTGCCGGCGCGCGTCGCGGGAGGCCGACTACCCTATGCGCCGTGGAGATCCTCGGCCTCGGCGTCGACCTCTGCGAGATCGCGCGGATGGAACGCGCGCTCGCCCGCCACCCGTCCATGCGCGAGCGCGTGTTCACCCCCGAGGAGCGCGCCTACTGCGACTCGAAGGCCCGGCCCGGTGAGAGCTACGCGGGCCGCTTCGCGGCGCGCGAGGCGGTCATCAAGGCGCTCGGCGGCTACCGCGGGAAGCGCTGGCAGGACATCAGCGTCGCGCGAGCACCGAGCGGCGCCCCGGCCATCCGCCTCGAGGGAGGAGCCAAGGTTCGCGCCGACGCGCTCGGCGTCGATCGCGTGCTCATCACGTTCACCCACGAGCGGACGAACGCCGTCGCGTTCGCCGTCGCGGTCGCCGACCGATGAGACCGATCCTGACGCCCGAGGAGGCGGCGGCGCTGGATCGCGAGAGCGCCTCGCGCGGCGTGGCCGCCGACGATCTGATGGAACGTGCGGGCCGAGCCGTCGCCGAGGCCGCCGTGAGGATCGCGGGCGGAGCGTACGGACGGCGAGCGGTCGTGGTCGCCGGCAAGGGCAGCAACGGAGGCGACGGGTTCGTGGCGGCGCGTCATCTAGCGCGGCGGGGGATGGCGGTCACGCTCGTGCGCGTCGAACCCGATGCGCCGATGCACGGTCCCACCGCCCCGAACTTCGATCGGCTCCTCGCCGCTCCCTCCGGCGTGCGCGTCCGCCCGTTCGAGCGGGACGCGCTCGATCGCGAGCTCGCGCGCGCCGACGTCGCGATCGACGCGATCGTCGGCACCGGGTTCCGCGGCTCGCCGCGCGGTGCGGCGGCGGACGCCATCGCCGCGCTGGCGGCGTCGACGGCGCCCATCGTCGCCGTCGACATCCCATCGGGCGTGGACGGCGGCTCGGGCCAGATCGCGGGTGACGCGGTTCGCGCGTCGGTGACCGTGACGTTCGGCGCCGCCAAGACGGGGCTCGTGCTGCTTCCCGGCGCCGGAAACGCGGGCGTCGTCGAGGTGGCCGACATCGGGTTCCCGCCGGCCCTCGTGCGCAGCGACGTCTCGCTCCTCGAGGCGTCGGACGTTGCGACCGCGCTGCCCGACCGCGCTCTGGAGACGCACAAGCGCGACGCGGGCTACGTGTGGGTGATAGGCGGCTCGCGGCGCATGACGGGCGCCGTCGCGCTGTCGGTCATGGCGGCCTATCGGGCGGGCGCCGGCCTCGTCACGGTCGTCGTTCCGGAGGGCATCCTGCCGGTCGTGCAGACGGTCGTTCGTGAGGCCACCTTCCTGTCCCTTCCCGAGACGTCCGACGGATCGATGTCGGCGCCGATCGCCTCGCTCGAGGACGGCCTGGCCTCCGCCGATGCCGTCGCGGTCGGGCCGGGTCTGTCCGCGAACGAGGAGACGGCCGCCTTCGTTCGCACGATCGTCCGCTCCTGCTCCTCGCCGCTCGTCGTCGACGCCGACGCCCTGAACGCGTTCGTCGGCCACCTTCCCGAGCTCGCCGATCGCCGGGCGCCGGCGGTCCTCACGCCGCATGCCGGCGAGTTCGCGCGCCTGGCCGGCGTCACAGCGGCGGACGTCGCGGCAGATCGGATCGGAAACGCGCGAAAGCTCGCGTCGGAGACCAACGCCGTGGTCGCGCTCAAGGGGACCCGGACCGTGGTCGCCTCGCCGGACGGACGCGTCCTCATCAATCCGACCGGCGGCCCGTTCCTCGCGACGGGCGGCACCGGCGACGTGCTGACGGGCATCGTCGCGGCCTTCATCGCCCGCGGGGTCGATCCCTTCCTTGCGTCGGGCGCGGCGGCGTTCGTGCACGGCCTGTCGGGGCGCGCCGCGGCGGACGAGCTCGGGAACGGCGCGACCGCCGGCGACGTCCTCGAACGCGTTCCCGCGGCGGTGCTCGGGGTGCTCGGCGCGTGAGGCGGTTCCGCCCGACGGTCGTCCAGATCGACCTCGACGCGATCCGGCACAACGTGCGGACCGTCAAGCCGGCCGACGCCGAGCTGATGGCCGTCGTGAAGGCCGACGGATACGGCCACGGCGACCTCCCGGTCGCTCGTGCGGCGCTCGAGGCGGGGGCGACGTGGATCGGCGTCGCGCTCGTGGAGGAGGGGATCGCGCTGCGAGCGTCGGGGATCGAGGCGCCGATCCTCGTGCTCTCGGAGTTTCCGGCGGGCTCAGAGCGCGAGGCGCTCGAGGCGCGGCTCACGCCGACCGTGTACAGCACCGACGGCCTGGATCGACTCGCTGCCGCCGCCAGCGCGGCCGGCCGGAACCTCGCCGTGCACGTGAAGGTCGACACCGGGATGCATCGCGTCGGCCTGTATCCGCCCGAGTCGGTCAGCGAGTTCGCGGCGCTCGTGGCCGCGGCCGGTCTGGAGCTCGAGGGCCTGTGGACGCACTTCGCGGCCGCCGAGTCCGAGGACGAGGGGACGCGCACGCAGCTTCGCTGGCTGATCGCCGCGGCCGACGGGCTTCGGGCCCGCGGCACGCGACCGCGGTATCTCCACGCCGCGAACTCGGCCGGTACGCTGCGGTTTCCGGAGGCGAGGCTCGACGTCGTCCGGGTCGGCGCCGCGATGTACGGGCTCGATCCGGGCGCCGGCATCGGGCCCGCTGCCGGCCTCCGACCGGCCCTGCGGTGGATTTCGTCGGTGACGCTCGTCCATCGGCTGCCCGCCGGCGAACGCCTGTCGTATGGCTGGACGTACGAGCTCGGCAGGGATGCGAACGTCGCGACCGTGCCGGTCGGGTACGAGGACGGATACGCGCGAGCGCTGTCCAACCGCGCCGATGTCCTGATCCGTGGGCGGCGGTACCGCGTGTCGGGAACCGTCACGATGGATCAGCTGCTGATCGATTGCGGCGACGACGACGTCCGGCCGGGCGACGAGGTCGTGCTGATCGGCGACCAGGGCGCGGAGCGCATCTCGGCCGAGGAGCTCGCGGGGCACATGGGAACGATCGGCTACGAGATCGTGACGACGATCTCCGAGCGCGTGCCGCGGGAGCACCGCGGATGATCACCGACGTCGAGGGCATCCGCGTCGGGCACTGGACCGATCTCGACGCGGCGACCGGCTGCACCGTGGTCCTGCCGCCCGAGGGCACGATCGGGTCCGGGGAGGTCCGCGGCGGTGCGCCCGGTACGCGGGAGACCGACCTCCTTCGGCCGGGGATGCTGGTCGAGGAAGTCGACGCCGTCCTCCTCACCGGCGGGAGCGCGTTCGGGCTTGCCGCGGCGGACGGCGTGATGCGATGGCTCGCCGAGCGAGGGCGCGGCTTCGACGCCGGTGTCGCGCGCGTCCCGATCGTCCCGGCCGCCGTGCTGTTCGACCTCGGCGTCGGCGACCCGACGGCGCGGCCCGGCCCGGACGCCGGCTTCGCCGCCTGCGAGTCGGCCGCCGACGGCACCGTCCCGGAGGGAACGGTCGGCGCCGGTACGGGCGCGACCGTCGCCAAGCTGCACGGCGCCGGCGGCCAGCTCAAGGGGGGGATCGGAACGACCTCGGCGCGCGAGGGCGCGCTCGTCGTCGCCGCGTTGTTCGCGGTGAACGCCGTCGGAGAGATCCTCGACGAGGGCGGCGACGTGGTGGCGGGGTCTCGAGCGGCGCCCGAGGACGCGTCGGAGGGACCGGCGTGGCCGCCCGTCGCGGGGACCAACACGGTCATCGGCGTCGTGGCCACGAACGCCCGGCTGTCGAAGGAGCGAGCGCACCTGCTGGCCGTGGCCGCGCACGACGCATTCGCCTCCGCGATCCGCCCCGCGCATACTCTGTGGGACGGAGACGCGGTGTTCACGCTCGCCACCGGACGGATCCAGGCGGCGCAGGACGTGGTCGAGCGACTGGCCGAGCGTGTGACCGCCGACTCGATCCGGCGTGGCG
>JBKPTC010000021.1:0-11948 GCA_046735355.1 bacterium | reverse complement strand
TTCAGGTGGTCGGCGAGCCGGAGGGTGAGCGCCACGATGAGCATCGTCGGATTGCCCGACCCGGCGGTCGGAAAGATCGAGCTGCCGGCCAGATACAGGTTCGACATGCCGTGCACACGCGCGTCGCGGTCGACGACGCCCCGTCTCGGATCGTCGTGCATCCGCGTCGTTCCGATCAGGTGGTATCCGCCGGCCAGGTCGGCCGGCCAGGTCGACGCCTGCTCGTCGAACAGGATGCGGAGCCGGCCGATCCCGGCCCGCCCCACCTCGGCGCCCAGGATCTCCATCGCCCGGCGGACGTTCCGTCGGTCGGCGTCGCCGAGGGCCCAGTGGAGCGTCGGGCGGGGCATCCCGAGCGCGTCGCGCTCCTGCGTGAGGGTGACCCGGCTGTCGGGGTTCGGAACGGGCTCGAAGCGCGTCGTCACCGTGACGCTGCTCGCCGGGATGTCGCCCGCCGCGCGGGTGTACAGGAACCCCGCGACGTCTCCGAGCAGGCCCGGGATCAACGCCTGGCGGTCCGCCGGGGTCGCCCGCATCAGCTCGCCGACGACGTCCGGATACGGCACCGGAAGCGGCGCGCCCGGAACGACGAACGCGTCCCACGTCATGAGGTCGGCCACGACGGCGGACAGGTCGTGCGCGATGTCGCCGAGTCCGCGCCGGGCGATCGCGTGGCGGAGCGCCTTCAGCGCGGCGACGTCGGCCGAGTCCTTCGCGTCCTCGAGCGCCGGCTCGTAGACGGGTGCGATGTTGAACTGGACGTCCGTCATCCCCTCGGCCTCTTGCGCGGCGCGGGTGACGCCCAGGCGCGGCTGGACGATCGCCGTGCCGATCCGGTGCTCGACGTAGAACCCGACCGACAGGTTCGGCGTCGCGGGCGCGATCACGCCGCCGACGAACCTCGGATGCTCGAGGAAGTACCGGCCGACGAGGTCGTGGCCGTTGCCGATCCCCGCCGGGAACCGCGAGCGCGACGCGAGGAGCAGCCGCGGATTCTCGATGCCGCCCACCGCGACGACGACGGTCTTGGCGGAGACCGAGAAGGCGTTCCCCTCCAGCGTCGCGACGCGGAGCGCGCCGATCCGCGTGCCGGCGTCGTCGGCGACGAGCTCGGTGACGTTCGCGTGGAGGTACACCGTCACGTTCGAGGCGGCGCGCAGGTCGCCGGCGTAGTCGTGCGCGAACGGCCGGAACGCCTCGGGGACGATCTGGTCGACCCTCGTCTCGACGCGCCCGCCGCCGAACGCCAGCGGATGCAACCGGTCGCGCTCGACCCAGCCGCGCGTGTCCCAGTGGTCGCCGTTCAGGTGCACGACCCGCTCCGCCCGCGCGTAGTACGGATCCATCTCGGCCTTGCTGAGCGGCCAGCCGCTGTGCGGGATCCAGGCGCGCGCCTCGTAGTCGACCGCGTCGAACGGCCGGCACACGCCGGCCCAGTGGTTGGTCGTTCCTCCGAAGTACCGCAGCCGCGGCGCCTGCAGCGGGAAGTACGGAACGCCCGTGACGACGCCGTCGTAGAGCGCCTGTGTGCTCGCCTCGAACGTCGTTCCGCCGCTCTCCAGGACGATGACGCGCTCGCGGCGACCTGCGAACTCCCGCGCGAGCGTGATACCGGCGGCGCCGGCTCCCACGATGCAGAGATCGGCCTCGAGCGTGCCGTCGCGCGGCACGCTCCTGGCGTCAGCGAACACCCGGCCCCCGGTCGGCGGGCGGCGGCGCGAGGTGCGCGCGCTTGCACACGATCGTCCCTGCCACGCGGTCGTGCCAGCCCCGCTTGCGGGGATCCCGGGCGATGCTGATGCCGAGCGCGACGTCCCAGGCGAACAACGCGACGTACAAGACGACGTCCGCCCTGCCGTGCGCGTAGATCGACACGAACGCCTGGTTCGCGAGCGGCAGCCCGATGAACAGCCATCGGACCACGCCCTGCGCCCAGCCCACGCGCTCGCCCGTCGGCGTGGAGATCGTCATCTGCAGCGCCCGCATGCCCACGGTCGCGCCGTAGCGGCGCCACGCCACCACGAAGTACACCGCCCCGATCGCCGTCGACACGACGGCGTCCGCGAGCGCGAGACCACGGTCGACCGTCACGTACGGCGCCGCCGTCGCGTCGAACGTGACGATCGGGCCGAACAGCACCGAGAGCACGATCGCGGCGACGAACGCGAGCAGCGTCACGACGACCGCGTCGATCAGGTACGCGATCAGCCGGTTGGGCGCGTCGGCGAACGCGGCCGCGACGGGCGGTTCGATGCTCGAGCCGTCACCACGACGACCCGGGGTGATGGCGGCGGCATCGGATGCCGGGGAGATGTTCGATCCGACGTGCGACATGGCAGCGAGGCCGAAGGATAGCCGACGGGTTCACCGCCGGCCGTTCACCTCGCAGAACGCGCCCCGTAGACTCGACGCCATGTCGGCTACCACCCGGGCGCGAGCGGTCGCCCCGACCGTCGTTCGATCCGCCGGCTCCGACCGGCGGCACGGCGCGACGCTTCCGGCGGGTTGGCCGGTGTATGCGCTCTTCCTCGGGTTTCCGCTCTGGTGGATCCTCGGGATCAGCGCCTTCGTCTGGCCCCTGTTCGCGGTTCCCATGGCGTTCTGGCTGTTCCGCCGGCCGGCGATCCGCGTTCCGAGGGGCTTCGCGATCTGGGCGCTGTTCCTGTTCTGGATGGCCTGGTCCGCGCTCCGGCTGGACGGCTCCGACGCGCTCGTTCACTTCGCGTACCGCGCGAGCCTGTACGTCTCGGCGACGATCGTCCTGCTGTACCTGTACAACATGTCGCGTTCGTCGATGCCGGCCTCGCGCGTGGTCGTGGTCCTCACCGCGTTCTGGATGTTCGTCGTCGTCGGCGGCATCCTCGGCGTCCTGCTTCCGAACGCCTCGTTCACGAGCCCGTTCGAGCGGCTGGTGCCCGACCGCTGGGCCAACAACGAGTTCGTGCACGATCTCGTCCATCCGGCCTTCGCGCAGATCCAGGACGTCCTCGGCTACGAGGCGCCGCGCCCGAAGGCACCGTTCACGTACGCGACGAACTGGGGAGCCGCGTTCGGCCTCCTCACCCCGTTCGTGCTGCTCGGGTGGCGGACGGCGCGAACGGACCGATGGCGGCTGCTCACGGCGCTCACGTTCGTGGCGGCGCTGATGCCCGTCGTCGCGTCGCTCGACCGCGGTCTGTGGCTCAGCCTCGGGATCGGTCTGGTGTATGCGGCCGTTCGGTTCGCGCTCGCGGGACGCGGCCGAGCGCTGCGCTCCGTCGTCGTCACGATCGTCGCCGTCCTCGGCATCGTCTACGTGACGCCTCTGCGAGGGATCGTCGAGGAGCGGTTCGCGCACCCTCACAGCAACAACCGCCGCATCAGCCTGTATCAGGAGTCGGTCGATCTCGCGCTCTGGTCGCCGCTGCTCGGCTACGGCTCGCCGCAGGAATCGACGCTCAGCCCGAACGCGCCGCCGGTTGGAACGCAGGGACAGTTCTGGCAGGTGTTGGTCTCGCACGGCATCCCCGGTGCGGTGCTGTTCGTCTCGTGGTTCGCGTACCGATTCTGGCGGACGCGCCATGCGCGAACGGATCTCGAACTTTGGTCCCACACGGTCGTGCTCGTGGCGCTCGTGCAGGCGCCGTTCTACGACTGGCTCGGCGCCCCGCTCGTGATCGTCATGATCGCGATCGCGCTCGCGGCGCGCGACGCTCGGGACGCAACCGCCGACGCCGGCGTCCTCGCGCGCTCGGCGCGACGACGCGCCGACCCGTCCAGGCGTGGCGCTCCGGCCGTCCTGTCCGGAGGCGCCGCCTCGTGACGGCGACGGAGCGTTCGCTCGCGCGGCGCCGCGCGGTTCTGCGGGCGTTCGGCGCCTCGATCGCCGTGGTCGCGACGCTGCTCGCACCGCCGCCGGCGTCGGCCTCGTTCGCCCCGGGGACGCCCGTCGCCTGGGGCGCCAACCCGTACGGCCAACTCGGCGATGGCACGACGGCGTCGCATCTCGCTCCCGCTGCCGTGAGCGGCCTGTCGAACGCCGTCGAGATCGCCGGAGGCCGCGGACACGTCGTCGCGCTGCGGAGCGACGGCACCGTCGTCGCGTGGGGCAACAACGACTACGGACAGGTCGGCGACGGAACGACCGTCGACCGGACGACGCCGACCGCGGTGTCCGGCGTCACGAGCGTGTCGCAGGTCGCGACGGGTCACTACCACAGCATGGCGCTCCGCTCGAACGGCACCGTGTGGACCTGGGGTCTGAACGCGAACGGGCAGCTCGGCGACGGCTCGACGACCGGTCGCCGGACGCCCGTGCAGGTCTCCGGGCTGACCGGCGTGTCGCAGGTCGCGGGCGGCCGGGACATGTCGTACGCGCTCCTGTCCGACGGAACGGTGCGTGCCTGGGGCCTGAACGCCGACGGCGAGCTCGGTGACGGCACGACCACCCGACGGCTGACGCCGGTTGCCGTATCGCGACTCACGGGGATCGTCGACGTCGCGGGTGGCCGCGACCACGGCCTGGCGGTTCGATCCGACGGAACGGTCTGGAGCTGGGGCGACAACGCGTACGGGCAGCTCGGCGACGGGACGCTCACCGACCGCACGACGCCCGTTCGCGTGACCGGCCTGTCGAACGCGGTCGCCGTCGCGGCGGGCGCGCATCACTCGGTCGCGCTCCTGCAGGACGGAACGGTGTGGACGTGGGGACGCAACAACCTCGGTCAGCTCGGCGACGGCACGACGACGATGCGCCGGACGGCCGCGCAGGTGAGCGGGGTGGCCGGCGTCGCCTCGATCGGCTGTGGGCGGGATCACGTCCTCGCCGTCCTCGCGGACGGCACGGTTCGCGCGTGGGGCCGCAACGACTTCGGACAGCTCGGCGACGGAACGACGACGAACCGCACGCGTCCCGTCGTCGTCGACGGCCTGACGAACGCCGTACAGGCGCAGGGCGGACAGGACTACTCGGTCGCCCTCACCGAAAGCTCGAGCCGGGACACGACGCCGCCGACGGCGCCGGGCAAGCCGGCTGGACAGAGCGCCTCGGCCGGCTCGATCTCGCTCACGTGGGCCGCGTCGACCGACGACGTGAGCACGTCGCTCACGTACCGGGTGTTCGGGGACGGCGTCCTCGCCCGGACGGTCACGAGCTCGTCGACGACGACCGTGTCCACGACCGACACGAACCTCGCCGCCGGCTCGACCCACACGTACGCGGTCGTCGCGCGCGATGCCGCCGGAAACGACAGCGACCCGAGCGCGGCGTCCGACCCGATCACCGTGATCGACAACCCGCCGGTCCTGTTCGCCGACGACTTCTCGAGCGGAACGTTCGCCGGCTGGTCGCCGGTCAGCCGGCTCACGATCGACACGACGCGAGGGGCGCCGGCGGCGCCGAGCGCTCGCGCGCAGGTCAGCGGGGCGACCGCGTACGCGCGGCACGCCGTCTCGCCGACGATCGGCCCGATCTGCTTCAGCGAGCGGGTGGACCTCCAATCCAGAGCGTCGACGGACGCCGTCGTCCTCGCCAAGCTGCTGACGGGCTCGGCCGGCGGGATCGTGCGCGTCGTCGTCAACGCGAGCGGCGCCCTCCAGCTCCGGTCGGACGTCTCGGGAACGATCCGGTCGTCCGGCGTCCAGCTCGGGACGAACGCCTGGGTGCTCGTGGAGGTCTGTGGAACGGTCGGCGCGACCTCGACATGGGACCTGTATCGGGACGGCGCCCGGATCATCCAGGGCTGGGCTGCGAACACCGGCTCGAGCGCGGTCGGGTTGGTCCAGATCGGCGACAACACGGCCAAGACCGTGACGATGAACCTCGACGACGTCGTCGTCGACGGCTCGCCTGGCTAGCCACGCCCACGATCCGGCCGATCAGCCGCTCGCTCGCCCTCGACACGTCGGACGACCGCGCCGTAGCATCCACCGAACGCCCCACGGCTCGCGCGGCAACCGCGCCCTGCCCGGCCCCGTCCGAGGAGCCAGCCATCGTCCATCCGACGCCTCATCCGCGCACGCGCCGCCGCCTGTCGACGGTCGTCGCATCGGCGATCGCCGTCACCGTCGCGGCCACGCTCCTGACGTTCTCCACCGCGACGGCCGCGAGCGCCGCCGCGACGGTGACGCTCACGGACTGGGAGATGAACGAGCCGGCCGGCACGACGGTCATGGTCGACGACAGCGGCAACGGCATCGACGGAGCCGTCGGCAGCGCCGTGGAGACCGGAACGATCGTCGACGGGGCGACGGCCTACCACTGGGACGCGACCGCCCCGAACCAGCCGCCGGCCAAGCCCGAGCGACTCGTCCAGGTGAACGACGGCCGGCTGAACCCCGGCGACCGGGACTTCGCGGTCACCGTCCGGTTCCGCACGACGCACGACTACGGCAACATGATCCAGAAGGGGCAATCGACGACGCGCGGCGGCTACTTCAAGTGGGAGATCCCCAAAGGGCGGCTCATGTGCCTGTTCCGCTCGCGGGACCATTTCGGGAACCTGCTCGGACAGAAGTCCGTGAGGTCGCCGCTCGACATGCCGCTGAACGACGGACGGTGGCACACCGTTCGGTGCGAGAAGACGGTCGACCGCGTCACGATGACGATCGACGGCGCCGTCACGGTGCAGTCCTCGCGCGGGACGATCGGTCCAATCTCCAACACCGTGCCGCTCACGATCGGCGGCAAGCTCAACTGCGACCAGGTCACGACGACGTGCGACTACTTCGCCGGCGACATCGACTTCGTCCGGATCCAGGTGAGCTCGACCGGATCGGCCGACACGACGCCGCCGAGCGCGCCGGGTCAGCCCGGCGGCGCGAGCCACGGCTACACGACCGCCGATCTCCAGTGGGCGGCCGCCACGGACGACACGAGCACGACGCTGCGCTACGAGCTCGCGCGGGACGGACACGTCGTCGCCGGCTTCGCGACCGCCGACGCCGTCGTCCACTACACCGACACCGGACTGGCCGCGGGCTCGACGCACACGTACACGGTCACCGCGTACGACCTCGCGGGCAACGCCGGGCCGCCGAGCGCGGCGTCCGATCCGATCACCGTGCTCGCCGCGCCTCAGGGCATCTTCGTCGACGACTTCTCGAGCGGCCTGTCCAACTGGACGAGCGTCAACCGGTTCGCGCTCGACACGACGCTCGGCAACCCGTTCGCACCGAGCGCCAGGGTCCAGGTGACCGGTTCGAGCGCGACGCTCGTGAAGAGCCTGCCCGCCTCGTATCCATCGTTGTGCCTGAGCTTCGACATCGATGCGACGCTGCTCGCCGCGGGCAACACGCTGGCCCGCCTCACGACGGCCGGCGGAACGGGCGTCGCGCGTGTGCTCGTCGATTCCAACGGGGCGCTGCGCGTCAAGTCGGACGTCTCGGGCGCGCAGTCGCCTCCGGGCGGCGGGCTCGCGCTCGGCGGATGGCACACCGTGGAGGCGTGCGGAACGGTCGGCGGCGCCGGAGCGTGGACCCTGTATCGAGACGGCCAGGTCGTCGTCGATAGCTGGATCGCGAACACGGGCACCTCGTCGATGGGCCGGCTCGTGATTGGCGACCCGGGCTCCAAGACCTGGACGGCCAACTACGACCGCGTCGTGGTCGACCAGACGCCGGGCGACGTGTTCTAGCCCGCCACGCGAGCTCCGTCTTGCGCCCGGATCGTCGCGTCGGGCGCGGACGACCGCAGCTCCGAGGAGCTCAGACGCCCTTCAGATACGCGACCGTCTCGCCGAGCCCGTCCTCTAGGTGCGTCCACGGCTTCCAGCCGAGCGTCTCGGCCGCGAGCAAGATGTCGAGCGAGCACCGTCGCAGCTCGCCGGGCGGGAGCGAGCCGCGGCCCGCCTCGCCGTCGAATCCGACGATGTCGCCGAGCATCTGGTAGAGCCCGTTGACGGACGTCTCGATGCCGGTTCCGATGTTGATCAGCTTGCCGTCGCCCCGCTCGGCCGCGAGCGCGAACGCGTGCACGACGTCGTCGATGAAGACGTAGTCTCGCGTCTGGTTCCCGTCGCCGTAGATCGCGGGGGCCTTGCCGTCGAGCATCATGCTCGCGAAGATCGAGATGACCCCCGCCTCGCCGTGCGGGTCCTGCCGCGGCCCGTAGACGTTGCCGAGCGCGAGGGCCGTGAACTCGATCCCCCGATACCGCTGGTAGTAGCCGAGGTAGTCGACGACGATCTTCTTGCTGATGCCGTAGGGCGACAGCGGCTTCGACCCGGTCGCCGCGGTCTCCTTGACGGGAACCTTCTTGGGCTCTCCGTAGATCGTTCCGCCGGACGCGGCGTACACGACCTTCCGGACGCCGGTCTTCACGGCGCAGTCGAGGACGTTGAGCGACCCCATGACGTTGACGCTCGCGTCGAACGCGGGCTTCTCGAGCGACGGGCGCACACCGGCCTGCGCGGCCAGGTGCATCACGATCTCGGGCTTGTGCCGTTCGAAGAGCGGAAGGAGACCGTCCGCGCGGACGTCCATGTTGAAGAACGTGAACTCCTTGCCGTACCCGCGTGCCTCCGTGAGGTTGGCGATCCGGCCCGTCGACAGGTCGTCGACGGCGACCACGCGGTGGCCCTCGGCAAGCAGCCGGTCGCACAGATGCGACCCGACGAAGCCGCCGCCGCCGGTAACGAGGAACGACGTCACGAGGCGAGCTCCAGGCCGGGGTCGGCCGCGACCTCGAACGACGACCGCTCGCCGCGGGCGAGCCGAGCCTCGCCGGCCGCGGCGATCATCGCCCCGTTGTCGGTGCAGAGCGCCATCGAGGGGAAGAGGACGCCGATGCCCGCCTCCGCGCCCGCCTTCTCCATCCGCTCGCGAAGGCGCGTGTTGGCGACGACGCCGCCGCCGAGGAGGACGGTTGCGACGCCCCGATCGCGCGCGCCCGCGATCGTCTTAGCCACCTGGACGTCGACGATCGCCTCCTGGAACGACGCCGCGAGGTCGGCCGGATCGACCTCGCGGCCCGCCTCGCGCTCGCGCTTGACGTAGCGAAGCACCGAGGTCTTCAGCCCGGACAGGGAGAAGTCGTAGTCGCCCGAGTCGAGCATCGCCCGCGGGAACTCGATCGCGTGTGGGTCGCCGGACCGGGCGAGCTTGTCGAGCGCCGGCCCGCCGGGAAAGCCGAGCCCGAGGAACCGGGCGATCTTGTCGAACGCCTCGCCGGCCGCGTCGTCGAC
Organism: bacterium; assembly: GCA_046735355.1. Classification (GTDB taxonomy): domain Bacteria; phylum Actinomycetota; class UBA4738; order UBA4738; family HRBIN12; genus DATAEU01. Next base: position 2,787 of record JBKPTC010000021.1, on the reverse strand, counting down.
GGTCTGGCCGAGCACCTCGTACCGATGTTCCGCGGGCATGTGGACGAGCATGGTATGCCCGCCCGACACCACGAGACACACGTACGGCGGCTCGGGGGCGCCGTGCTCGAGGAAGTTCGCCCAGATGTGGCCCTCCAGATGGTTCACGCCGATGAACGGGGCCCCGGAGGCGAGCGCCACCGCCTTCGCGGCGGCGATGCCGACCAGGAGCGCGCCGACGAGCCCGGGGCCGACGGTCACCGCGACACCGTCGAGATCCGCGAACCGGACGCCGGCGCGGTCGAGCGCCTCCTCGAGCAGCGGGTTGAGCGCCTGGACGTGCGCCCGGGCCGCCACCTCGGGAACCACGCCGCCGAACCGGTCGTGCAGGTCCGTCTGCGTTCCGAGGACGTTGGAGCGCACGCGGCCGTCCTCGACGACCGCGACGCCGGTCTCGTCGCACGAGGTCTCGATGCCGAGCACCTTCACCCGGGGACCCTCACGGGCGAACGCCCTCGGGGACCTGCTCCATGAGCTCGCGGAGCCTGCCGTCGTACGCGACGCTTCGGATGTCGTCGAGCCACATGATGAGCGCGTCCTCGTTGATCTCCTGGTAGTAGTTCTTGCGCACGCCGACCGGGCGGAACCCGAACCGCCCGTACAGCCGCTGCGCGCCCCAGTTGGTCACGCGCACCTCGAGCGACACGGCCTGCGCGCCCATGGCGATCGCCTGCCTGACGATGTCGTGCAGCAGACGGCTGGCGATCTTGTGCCGTTGATGCATCGGGTCGACCGCGATGTTCGTCACGTGGGCCTCGTCGCCGTAGCAGATCATGCCGGCGTATCCGACGACCTCGCGATCCATCCGCGCGACCAGGTAGCACCGGTTGCGGCTCTCCGACATCTCCGACAGGAACAGGTTGGGGCTCCACGGACGCGGATAGACCTGGCGCTCGATCGCCATCACGCCCCGCAGATGGCGGCGGCGCATCCGACTCACCTCAAGCCGAGGCGCCTCGGGCTCGCTGATCCCAAGCGATCTCCGCATCCGATTTCCTCAGGTACATCGGGACCACGTCGAAGAGCCGGTCGGTCTCCTCGCGCAGGAACCGGGGAACCGCAAGCTCGACGAGCGACGGCGCCCGCGGATAGGCGAGCGCCGGCGAGGCGAACTCTACCCCCGGCCCGACCTCCTCGAACCGCTTCCGGTACAGGATGGCACCGTTGCCGACCAGCAGCACGTCCTCGCCGACGGCCTGCAGCTCGGCGGCCAGGTGGTCGGGCGGAACGACCTGGTAGTCGCCCTCGCGCATCACGCCCCCCGGCACCGAGCGGTACAGGGCGGTGAAGACCTCGGACCGGCGGGCGTCGATGACCGCGGCGATCAGCCGGCGCGTGTACCGAACGCCGAAGGCGAGCGCGTCGAGCGACGGGATCGCGACGATCGGCACGTGCAGGACCTGGGCGAGCGCCTTGCCGGCCTCGACCCCGACTCGCAGGCCCGTGAACAGACCGGGCCCGATCCCGACCGCCACGCCGCCCACGTTGGACAGGCGCAGCCCCGTCCAGCCCAGCAGCTGATCGAGCGCCGGAACGACGAGGTCCTGGCGCGACCGGCCGGCGACCTGCACCGCGGCGAGGATCTCCCGCTCGGTCGCGATGGCGACCGAGGTCTGCGGCGTCGACGTCTCGATCCCGATCACGTTCACGGAGCCGCTCCCCACTGCTCGAGGAGGCGCTCCAACCGCTCCCACCGCAGCCGCCACGACGATCCCACGCCCTCGAACACGATCGTCCGCGCCTCGCCCACGCCGGTCGTCGTCAGCGTCGCGACGAGATGATCCGACGGCAGCAACCCCTCGACCGCGTCCCCCCACTCGACGAGGAGGAGCCCTCCCTCCGCGGTCGCCTCGTCAAGCCCCAGGTCGAGCACGTCCTGCACGCGGTCGAGCCGGTACACGTCGACGTGGTGGATCCGCAGCCGCGCGTCGTACTCCCGCACCAGCGTGAAGGTCGGCGAGACGACGTGCCCGTCGAAGCCGAGTCCCGAGGCGATCCCCTGGACGAACGTCGTCTTGCCCGCGCCGAGCTCCCCGGTCAGGGCGAGCGCGTCACCCGGACCGAGCAGCGGCGCGATCGTCCGTCCGACCTCGCGCGTCTCGTCGGCGGTCGACGTGCGTATCTCCGCTCGCATCCGCCGGTGTACCCGATCAGAACAGCCCGAGTTGTTCCTCGACGGGCTGGGGCGTCTCGGCCAGGGCCGCCCTGACGACCTGGAAGTCGGATCGCAACGCCTCCATCTGCGGCGACCGCTCGCCGCCGCCGTGCAAGATGGCGGCCGGATGGAACGTGGGGACGACCACGCGCCGCCCGATCTCGAACCGCTGTCCGCGCACGCGGCTGATCGACACCTGTTTGTTGAGGACGTACCGCGTCGCGAAGTTCCCGAGCGTCACGACGACGTGCGGATCGACGAGCCTGATCTGCTCTCGCAGATACGGCGTGCACGCGTCGAGCTCGTCCGGGAGCGGATCGCGGTTGCCGGGCGGCCGGCACTTCACGCAATTGGCGATGTACACACGCTCGCGAGACAGGCCGATCTCGGCGAGCATCCGGTTGAGGAGCTGCCCGGCGGCCCCGACGAAGGGCTCGGCCTGCCGGTCCTCGTGATAGCCGGGCCCCTCCCCGATGAACATCAGGTCGGCGCGCGGATCGCCCACCCCGTAGACGACGTTCGTTCGGCCGTCGGCAAGACGACAGAGCGTGCACGTCGCGGCCTCGAGCGCCGCCTCCTCCAGGGTTCTCATC
>JBKPTC010000020.1:0-6894 GCA_046735355.1 bacterium | reverse complement strand
GCCGAGGCGCGACGACCCGCCGCCGCGGCGAGTGCCGCGGCGGCCGCGGCGACGAGGACGCCGTCGACGAGCGCGTTGTCGAGATAGCCGTTCGCCACGACGGCGAGCTGAGGAGACCACGCGGCGGCGAGCCCGAAGATGGGGAACGCCCAGATCGGCTCGCGGAGGGCGAGCACACCGAACGCGCCCGCGCCGAGCGCGAGAACGGCCGCCGCGATCGCCGGCTCGATGAACGCGAACCGCCACGGCGTCACGCCGACGACCGACAGCACCGAACCGAGCGTCGGCGATCCCGGTCGGTCCGCGTTGGCCGTGTTCGCGTGGAAGTCGTACGGCGAGGCGTGCGACAGCGAGGCGACGCCGGAGGCGGCGACGAGCCGGGTCCGCCAGATGTACGTGGGCGTGTCGGATCCGACCGGCGAGACCGAATCGTGCTTCGCATACAACGCGAGATATGGAGCGGCGGCCAGACACGCTGTGGTGACGACGATCGCGGCCGCAGCGACGAGCGCGAGCGGACGCGTGGCGCGCGACCGGTCCCGCGACGGGGCGGCCGCGGCCGGCTCGCGGCTCGTTTGCACGCGCGTATGCAACCATGCGTGCATCGGGCCCACAACCACGAGCAGCGCTGTTGCCTACCCGACGCCGCATCCGCGATGCTAGCCGCATGCCGCTCGATCTGACCGACGTTCGCGCACGCTTTCCCGCGCTGTCGCGCACCCAGGACGGGCGTCCGATCGTGTTCGCGGACGCGCCCGGCGGGACGCAGGTCCCCTCGACCGTCGTCGACGCCGTCGCGGGATACCTTCGAGCGAGCAACGCCAATACGCACGGCGCGTTCGCGACGAGCCAGGAAACCGACGACGTGATCGCCGAGGCCCACCACGCGGCCGCCGATCTGCTCGGAGCGACACCCGACGAGGTCGTCTTCGGGGCGAACGCCACGACGCTCCTGTTCGCGATCTCCCGATCGATCGGACGAACGCTCGCGCCGGGCGACGAGGTCGTCGTCACGCGTCTCGACCATGACGCGAACATCCGTCCGTGGGTGATGGCGGCCGAGGACGTCGGCGCGACGATCCGCTGGGTCGACATCGACGACGCGGACGTCACGCTCGATCGCGAGAGCTTCGTCGAGCAACTGTCCGCCCGCACCAAGGTGGTCGCCTTCACGCTCGCCTCGAACGCCGTCGGCTCGGTCACGCCCGCCGCCGAGCTGGCGGCGCTCGTCCACGAGCGCACCGACGCGCTCGTCGTGATCGATGCGGTGCACGCCGCGCAGCACCGCTCGATCGACGTGGCGGCGCTCGGCGCCGACCTCGTCGTCTGCTCGCCGTACAAGATCTTCGGACCGCACCTCGGCCTGTTGTTCGGGCGGCGCGAGGTGCTGACCCGGCTTCGCCCGTACAAGGTCCGCCCGGCCGGCGACGGGCTTCCCGACCGGTGGGAGACCGGCACGCAGCCGCACGAGAATCTCGCCGGCTTCGTCGCGGCGATCGAGTACCTCGCGGACCTCGGCGGCGGTGGCGCGCGAGGCACCGCGGTTCGGACGGCGATGCGGGAGATCGGCCGCCATGAGGCCGAGCTGTCCCGAACGTTCCTGACGGCCGTCTCATCGCTCCCCGACGTCAGGCTGTTCGGGATCGGCGACGTCGACCGCGTCGCCGAGCGAACGCCGACGTTCGCGATCCGCGTCGGCGACATGCACCCGTTCGAGACGGCCAAGGCGCTCGGCGAGCGCGGGATCTTCGTGTGGGACGGGCACTACTACGCGCTCGAGCTGATAGAACGGCTCGGCCTCGAGCCCTCGGGCGGCGCCGTTCGCATCGGCTTCTGCCACTACAACACCGTGGACGAGGTTGATCGCGTCCTCGCCGCGCTTCGCGAACTCAGCTAGGGCGGCCAGGTCGACCGGGTGGGCTCGGACGAGCGCTTCTGCTCAGCCGTCCGCGGCCCGATCATCGAGCGTATCGAGGAGTCGCGACAGCCGCGGAACGAGCCGCGGCGCCGCGGGCGTCCCGATCAGGTTCGAAAGCTCGTACGGGTCGGCGCGGAGGTCGTACAGCTCCCGTGAGCCGTCCTCATACTCGACGTACAGATAGCGCTCGGTGCGCACCGCGTCGAATCGCGGCTGGCTCGGCGCGTCGCCAAGGAACTCCTCAACGAACGCGCTCCGCCACGCCGGATGTCGTCCGTGGAGCAACGGGACCAGGTTGCGGCCGTCCTCGGGCAGCCCGGGCGTCACGCCGGCGAGCGCGGCGATCGTCGGCGCGAGATCGATGTTGAGCGCGATCTCCGGCCGCGCCGCGTCGCGCGGGATGCCCGGTCCCGCCACGACGAGCGGTACCCGGATCGACTCCTCGTACGGCCAGATCTTTCCGACGAGCCGATGCTCGCCGAGCAGGAACCCGTTGTCCGACGTGAAGAAGAAATACGTGTTCGACAGCTCGCCGCGCGACGCGACGGCATCGACGACGGCCTTCACGGCACGGTCGACACCGAGCAGAGAGGCGAGCATGCGGCGACCGACCGCTGTGACCTCGGCCGCACCGTGCGTGCCGAGCGGCGGGGTGTCCCGGAGCTCCGGCTTGTCAGAGACGTCGGCCTCGTCGAAAGAGGGCGGCTGCGATGCCGGTTCATCCGCGAACGCGCCCGCGTCGCCCGGCGCCGCGGTCGCCGGCAGATGCGGGGCGACGGGCGCGACGTAGAGGAAGAACGGCTCGCGGGCGTGGTCGACGAACCCGACGGCCTTCGACTGCAGGACGGTCGTGGTGTAATCACCCGGATCGTGGCCGTACTGGACGATCCGGCCGTTCTCATTGAGCTCGTACCCGTAGTACCGATCCTGGTGCGCGGCCTGGGCGATACCGAACCACCGGTCCCATCCCGGCGGCACATATCCGGTGGGCAACCCGGACAGATCGTTCAGATACTTGCCCACCAGCGCGGTCGTGTACCCACCGTCGTGGAGCCATGTGGCGAGCGTGGAAGTGTCATCGAACGCCGGCGCGCCGCCCGGTCGCCCGGTCGCCGATCCGTCGAGGACGCCGGTGTGGTGGGCGTACTGGCCCGTGAGGATGCTGGCCCTCGACGGACAGCACAGCGAGGTCGTTACGAACGCGTTCGTGAACGTCATCCCGCGGCCGACGAGGAGCGACCGGACGTTCGGCATGCCGGCCAGCTGGTCCCATCGCTGGTCGTCCGTCAAGATGACGACGATGTTCGGCCTCGACGATCGGTCGCTGCGCGCCGCGCGCATCGACGCGCCGATCGCGATCCCGACGACGCCCAAGGCGACCGCGACCGCGACGCCGACGACGATCGATGTGCGTCGCCTATCGGCAGACGAACGATCACCGACCACGCGGATGTGCGGCGCGGACTCGATGCGGTCGGGCGAACCCTGAGACCATCGTGGTCATGCTAACCGAGGACAGGGACGCGGACGCGACCGACACGCTCGGCCGACAGCGCGCGAGACGCGACCTGCGTTCAGTCGCCTCGTTGGCCACCGTGACGCTGCTCGCCGTGCTGGCATGGGTGTTGCTGATCGCCTCGACGCCGCACGGCATCCACCTGTCGAACGACACATTCTCGTACCTCGGCGCCGCGTCGAACCTTGCCGCAGGCCGCGGCTGGACGTATCCGTTCGGCGACGTCGGCGCGCCCGTCACGTTGTTCCCGCCGCTGTATCCGTTGGTGCTCGCGGTACCGAACCGGCTCGGCGCCGACGTGCTCAGCTGGACGAGGTGGCAGAATGCGGTGCTTCTCGGGGTGTTCGTCGCTGCGGTCGGTACGGCCGTCCGCTGGGCGACCGATCGCAGCGTCGCCCCGACGGCGGCCGCGATGCTGCTCGCGACATTCGGCGTTCCGACGCTCCTCGTCTACTCGTTCGCGTGGAGCGAGACGGTCTATCTCCCGCTCCAGGTCCTGTCGCTGTTCTTCCTTGCGCGGCACCTGGCGTCCGGCGGACGACGCGATCTCCTGGTCGCATCGGTGCTGGCGTCGCTTGTCCTGGTCACGCGGTACGCGGGAGTGTCCTTGATCCTCGCCGAGTGCCTGCTGCTCGTCGCGTGGCCACATCGTCGCGTGGCCGTGCGCGCGGGCACCGCCGCGGTCTTCGGCGTCATCGTTGCGATCCCGAGCGGGGCGTGGGCGATCCGGAACATGCGGCGGTCGGACACGCTCACCGGGAACAATGAGCTGATCCACGCGATGACCCGCGAGCGGCTGCTCGAGAGCTGGACGACGGCCCGCGGATGGCTGCTCCACGACGCCGTCCGGGTCGGATGGGTCGGCGCGATCGCCGTGTCGATTGTCGTCGCCCTCATGCTGTCGGTCGTCGGTGCTCGCGTCGCATCACGCCGCAGCCGAGCTCCCTTCCCGCCGCTCGCGGTCGTGTGCCTCGTGTTCGTTCCGATCCACTGGCTCTTCCTGGTCGCAGCGAACGCGCTCTCGACACGCGCGCCGCCGTTCAACGATCGGATCCTCGGGCTCGTCTATCCGCCGCTCGTCATCGCGATCGTCGTACTCGTCGACCATGCCCGCGGGTCGGCCGGATGGCCGCCCGCTCGGGCGGCGTGGTCGGTGGCGCTCGCGGTGACGACCGTGACCGTGCTGATCGGCGCGCCGGCCGTGATCACCGCCCGGCTCACCACGGCTCGCTTCTCTGCCGACGCGTACCGAGCCGCGGCCGCGACGTTGCGGCCGTACGCGGTCGACGAGCCGAACGTCCTTTCCGACCAGTCGAACGTCGCGTGGTTCCTGCTCGAACGGCCCGTCGCCGGGCTTCCGAGACCTTGCCTCGGAGGCGTGCATCGGAGCGACCCGCGCTACGAAACGGAGCTCGCCGAGACCGCCGCGACTCTAGACGGCCGCCCGACGCTCGTCGTCCTGTTCGCGCACGCGCGGCACTGCCCGCCGTTCTCACCGAAGCTGGTCGCGTCGATATTCGGGCTCGGCACCGAGGCCAAGCTCTTCGCGCTCGATCAGCGGCTGATTCTCCTTCGCCGAACGAACGCTCCGTAGAATGCGCCGGTGCCGGACTCGCTCGACGCGGCGTCCATCCTGCCGATCCTCGCGCTGATCCTCGTTCCCGGGATCCCGCTCGCCGCCGACGTGTGCGACGCCGAGTCGACGACACCGGTGACGCTTCTCGGCTGCGCGCTGGGGCTCGGCTACGCGGCCGTCGTGCTCGTGGCGTTCGCGCTCGCGCTGGTACACGCGCTCACCGCGACGGCGCTGCTGATCCCGTCGGCGCTCGTCTCGCTCGCGGCGGCCGCGTACGCGATCGCGAGCGGCCGCGCCAGCCGTCATCTGCGGAGCGTCGGCCGCGCGATCGCGGCTTCACCGCTCGCGGCGGCGACCACCACCATCGTCGTCGTCGGGATCGGTCTCGTCAGGTGGACGTATGTGCCGGCCGTGAACATCGACCCGACGACGCTGCGGTACTGGGGTGACGCGGCCGAGATCCACGACGCTCGCGGCTTCTGGCCGACGACGCTCCAATGGGACCACGTGCTCCCCCAAACCGTGAGCAAGGTCGCGCTGAACGCGTTCGACGCGAGCGTCGCGACGTTGCTCGGGCGAGCCCCGCTGCGCCCGCTCGGCGCGCTGCTGTTCGCGGTTTCGGTGATCGTCGCCATCCTCCTGATCGCGGTGGGCCGAGCGATCGGCCTTCGCGTCGCGGCTCCCCTCCTTCCGTTGCTCGTGCTGCTGACGCCGGCCGGTAACGTCCTCCGATCGAACCTCGCCCGCGACCTCAACCACAACCTCGCCGAGAACTGGGGCAGGTTCCTCGCGTTCGCGGCGCTCGTCCTCGCGATCCGCGTCGTTCGGCGTGCGGTGCGGGATCGCGCCGCCGGCGCTTCATCCGACGCGGGCGGTCGCGACACCGGCGGTCCGCACGCCGCGAGCGACGCGGCCGGGCTCGACGACGAGGAACGGGACCGGCGCGGCGTTCCGGAGACGCGCCGAGCGGCCGGCACCGCCCTGGCCGAGACCATCGCGGCGGGACTCCTGCTCGGCGTCGCCAGCGTCACGCACCTGGTGGCCGCCGTCGCGGTATGCGGGATGATCGCCGCCTTCGCCGTCGCGACGATCCTCTGGGCGCGACGGCGATCGGCCGCCCGCCGAGTGCTCATCTCGGGTGTGGCGATCGCCGTCATCGCGGTCATCGTCGGCACGGTGGCCATCGTGCTGGCGCCGGGTGAGACGGGCTTCGGCGGTGCGTTCGATCAGACGCAGTACCAGGCGGTGCTGCGGCGGAATCACCTGCCGCCCGATTTCGACCCGACGCTGTTCATCTCGACCGGTCGCATGCACGGCGGCCCGACCGTCGACGTGCGCTCGGTGACCGAGGATTTCGCGCGGTCGCTCACCGGACTGCCGACGAACGGCGCCTCGACCGAACGGACGGGTAACTCGTGGCTGCGGCTCGCGGTGCTAGGCGTCCTCGTCGGCATGCTGCTAGCGTTCGGCACGAGATCCCTCCGCGTGCTCGCGACCACCTGCCTCGCGTTCGCAGCGGTCGTGTACGTCGTCGGCGTGTGGTTCGCGACGCACTATCACGAGTTCGCGCTCGCGGCGTTCGGTCCACGAAGGCTGTTCGATTATCTGGCGCTCGTCTGGGCTCTCGTGCTGGTCGCGACCGTCGAGTTCGTGTGGGCTCGGGTGCGCGCTCCCCGCGTCGCCGCCGATGCCGCAACGCTCGCACTCTGCCTCGCCCTCCTCGCAGCGCTGTCGCCGGCCGCACGCGCGCCCGCCGAGCTGATCCGGCCGAGCGCCTCCGAGGCGACGTTGCTTTCATGGGTCCGAACGCACGTCCCGTGTGAGGGGCGGGTGCTCCTCGATCGTCGAACCCTCGCGACGTTCGAGACGATGACCGGGCACGCC
>JBKPTC010000019.1:0-11003 GCA_046735355.1 bacterium | reverse complement strand
GATCGCCGAGTTCATCTCGACGCGGAAGCCGCGGTTGATCTGGATCTGGCCCGAGTCATCGACCCACGGAACCCGGAACATGATGACCCGCTCGGGCTCGATGATCCGCTCAAGGATCCTGGCGGTTCGGTACTCGGGCCGTCGCTGCAGCACGAGCTCCAGCGACTCGGCCACCTCGCGGACCGCCTGGTGGAACTCGGGCTCGCCGGGGTTCTTGGCCACCACGGCGTCCATCAGGCTCGAGACGAACTCGCTCATCCGTGCCTCCTCGGCGACTCGGCGTGCGCCGACGAGCGAGCCTACCGGCGGGCAGGACGCGCCCGCGACGCCGGGTGGTCCCGGAAGGTCGTTCGCGAGCGCTTCGTACACTCGGAGCGGTCCTTCGAGCGGGAAGTATGGCAGGAATGTCCTGGTGGGTGGTTCTGACGGCGCTCCTCATGGCCGGCGCGATCGGATGGCTCGGCATCATGGGTCTGCGCGCCGCGACGGGAGGAGGCCCGAGGTCGCGCCCCGAGGTCGAGGATGTCGACGACCTGGACGTCTACCTGGTCTGCGGCGAGTGCGGCACCGAGTTCCGCGTCACCCGGCTCGGCGAGCTCCAGGTGCCGCGCCACTGCGGCGAGCCGATGCGCGTCGAGCGCCGCCCGGCCACGGCCTGAGGCGGTTTCCCACGCCGATCCACACGTTTTCCCCACGGCGCCTGTCCGACCGGATGACAGGCGTGTGATTTCCCCCACGTGTGGAGTTCGGTGTGGGAAACGACACGCGTGTCATTCGCCGGACGGACGACGTCAGCGCCACTGCGTGGCGAGGCCGAAGCCGACGCCGATGAACGCGAGCCCGATGAACAGCACCGACGGGTTCGCGTTGTCCCCGCGCATGTAGTTCCAGACGATGACGCCGACGCCTGCGACCATGAAGCCGAGCGTCAGGAAGCCGTACCAGCGCGGGCTCGCGCGCCGCTTCTTGACGACGGGGGCCGGAACGTACGGACGTCGGCTCGAGCGCTGCTTGGACCGTCCTCGGGACTCGGGCATCGCGACGACAGGGTACTCCGGACGGCGCCGGTCGAGGAGCTTCGGAGCGCGTCGCTGCGCCCGGGGGCGTTCTGGAATGATGCGGCCGTGACCCAGCACCGCGCGTGGTTCGACTCGTATCCGAGCGGAGTTCCTCGTTCGCTCGAGCCGTATCCCGACCTCTCGCTGTTCGGCATGCTCGAGACCTCGGCCCGCCGGTTCCCCGAGCGCCCCGCGATCGCCTGGTTCGGCCGCCATCTGTCGTACGGCTGGCTGCTGCGCGAGGTCGAGCGCTTCTCCGCCGTCCTGCAGAGTCTCGGCGTGCGACGAGGCGACCGCGTCGGGCTGATCCTTCCGAACTCGCCGCAGTACGTCGTCGCGTACTACGCGGCCGGTCGGCTCGGCGCCGTCGTGGTCGGCAACAACCCGCTGTACACGACGCGTGAGATGGAGCACCAGCTGAACGACGCCGGCGCCGGAACGGTCGTCGTGCTGGATACCTTCCACGACGCGTTCGCGCCGGTGTTCCGAACGGTCGGCGTTCGCAACGTGATCGTCACGAAGATCACCGACTACATGCGGTTCCCGCTCCGACAGCTCGCGCCGATCAAGCTCCGACGCGACGCGTCGAAGGAGGGCAAGCCCTGGCCGCCGATCGGACGCGGGACGGCGGTGACGTGGTGGCGGACGCTGATGCGCTCGCCCGGGCCGGTGCCGCCCGCCGCGCTCGTCGACCCCGTCCGCGATGCCGTCGGGTTCATCTACACCGGCGGAACGACCGGTCTGTCGAAGGGGGCGATGCTCTCGCACCGCAACCTCGTCGCGAACGCGAGCCAGGCCGCGGCGTGGCTGTCGCTCCGCGACGGAACCGAGGCGCTGCTGTGCGCGCTTCCGTTCTTCCACTCGTTCGGCATGCTCGCGATGAACACCGGGATCCGCGTGGCGGGGAAGATCATCGCCGTTCCGAACCCGCGGGACCTCCACATGGTGCTCGAGCAGTTCCAGAAGGAGAAGCCGACCTTCTTCCCGGGTGTTCCGCGGCTGTTCCAGGCGATCAACGAATCGGAGCTCACCGCGAGGTACGACCTGCGATCGGTGAACGCCTGCATCTCGGGCGGCGCCCCGCTGCCGCAGGCGGTGGCGGAGCGCTTCCAGCAGATCACCGGCGCCCGGCTGGTCGAGGGCTATGGGCTGACCGAGGCCTCCCCGGTCACGCACGCCAACCCGTTCGACGGCCGCGCGCGCGCCGGCTCGATCGGGATGCCGGTCTCGGACACCGACTGCCGGATCGTCGATCTCGAGAACCCCGACCGCGAGGTCGGGATCGGCGAGCGCGGCGAGCTCTGCGTTCGAGGGCCGCAGGTCATGCTCGGATATTGGAACCGGCCCGAGGAGACCGCGCTCGCGATCCGCAACGGCTGGCTCCACTCCGGCGACGTGGCCGTCATGGAGCAGGACGGCTTCTTCCGCATCGTCGACCGCCTCAAGGAGCTCATCATCGTGTCGGGGTTCAACGTCTATCCGACGGAGGTGGAGGAGGCGCTCTACCACCATCCGAAGATCCACAAGGTGGCCGTCATCGGCGTTCCCGACGCACGAACGGGCGAGGCCGTGAAGGCGTTCGTCGTGCTGCGGCCGGGCGAGGAGGCGACGGCGGACGAGATGGTGTCGTGGGCGCACGACCCGGCCAACGGCCTCACCGGCTACCGGGTGCCCAAGCAGATCGAGTTCCGCGACGCGCTGCCCGAGACGATGATCGGCAAGGTGCTCCGCCGCGTGCTCCTCGAGGAGGAGCGGGCCAGGCGGGCGGCGGACGCCGACGTTCGCGCGTGAGCGGTCCGCCCTTCGACCTCGGCGGCGGGGCGCTGCTGCGGCAGTACCGGATGGAGGACCTCGACGCGCTCTGGTCCGCGATCGAGGACGAGCGCGATCGCATCGGCCCGTGGATGCCGTGGGTGGATCCGACCCGGGACAAGGACGACGAGCGCGTCTGGCTCGAGCACGTTACGTCCGGCGCCGACAACCTCGAGGGCCTCGGGATCTGGGTCGAGGGCGAGTACGCGGGCGGCTGCGGGCTCGCCGTGGATCCGTTCCGCGTCGTGGCCGAGATCGGCTACTGGATCCGCTCGCGCTTCGAGGGCCGCGGCCTCGTGACGCGCGCCTGCGAGATCCTCGTCTCGCACGCGTTCGACGCGGTCGGAGTGCACCGCGTCGTGATCCGCGCGGGGACGGACAACCTGCGGAGCCGGGCGATCCCCGAGCGGCTCGGATTCACGTTCGAGGGCGTCCATCGCGAGGAGGGCAGGGGCACGGACGGCTTCTACGACCTCCGGATGTACGCGATCCTCGACCGCGAGTGGCGCGACCGGTGACCGACGGCCGGCGGTTCGATGCGGTCGTCTTCGACCTCTTCGGCACGCTGGTGAGCGAGTTCCCCGTCGCGGATTGGAACGCCAATCTCGAGCGACTCGCATCGATCTTCGGCATCGAGCCGGATGCGTTCCGCCGGGCGTGGGAGCGGACGGCGATCGAGCGCCAGACCGGCCGGCTCGGCGACATCCGCCGCAACCTGATGCAGAACGCGATCCTCGCCGGTGGGCGGCCGGCCGCCGAGCAGCTCGACGCCGCCGTCGAGGTCCGAAACGAGCTCTACGCGAAGCACTTCCATCCGCTCGCCGGAGCGCTCGAGACCGTCGAATGGGCGCGCGAGCAGGCGTACCGAACCGCGCTCATCAGCATGTGCGCGCCGGACACGCCGGCGCTGTGGCGCGCATCGCCGTTCGAGGGCATGCTCGACGTCGAGGTGTTCTCGTGCGAGTCCGGTCTGCGCAAGCCGGATCCCGGGATCTACCTCGCGGCGGCCGACCGCCTCGGCGTCGATCCGGGTCGATGCGTCTACGTCGGCGACGGCAGCTACGGCGAGCTGCGAGGCGCCGCGTCGACGGGTATGACGGCGATCCTGGTGCGGGACCCCGACGAGGTCGACGGGACGATGCTCCGTCCCGAGCTCGAGCCCTGGGATGGGCTCACGATTCCGCGGATCTCCGAGCTGCCTGGGGTAGTCTCGCGCCTCGAACGCCAGACCACGACGGCAGACACGGGAGGCGAAGGATGATGCGTATCCGGTTGCGGCTCACGGGCGCCGGTGCGTTCGCGCGCGCCGTCGCCGTTGCGAGCGTCTGCCTCGCCGTCGGCGCCGCATGCTCCTCGAGCCCGTCCGATCCCGAGCCCGTCCGGTCCTCGGTCGCCACCACGCCGGTCGACGCGACGACGGATGCGGCCGGCGCGACGACGGCGCACGGGATCTTCAAGCTCGAGCACCTGATCTTCATCGTCCAGGAGAACCGCTCGTTCGATCACTACTTCGGCACGTTCCCAGGCGCCGACGGCTTCCCGATGCGAGGTGGCAAGCCGCACGTGTGCATCCCCGATCGGGTCCTCGGGCACTGCTCCAAGCTCTACCACGAGCACGGCGTCGTTGACGCCAAGGGAGGTCCGCACAACTGGCAGGCGACGCGGATCGACGTCAACGACGGGCGGATGAACGGGTTCATCAAGGCGCTTCCGAAATCGAAGGGGTTCTGCGTCGACCGGACCGCGCCGGAGTGCAAGAACATCGTCGGGCCGCAGCTGCAGCCCGACGTGATGAGCTACCACGACCGGCGCGAGATCCCGAACTACTGGACGTACGCGCATCGCTTCGTGCTCGAGGACCACATGTTCGCGCCGTCGGACTCGTGGACGCTTCCGTCGCACCTGTTCCTCGTGTCGGCATGGTCGGCCTCCTGCTCGGACCCGAACGATCCGATGTCGTGCGAGTCGAACGTCGATCTGCGTGAGCCCGGCGAGTTCCATCGGTACGGGAAGCCGCCGATCTACGCGTGGACCGACATCACCTGGCTGCTGCACGAGCACGGCGTCTCGTGGGCGTACTACGTCGGCAACGGGACGTGCGTCGACCCGCCGTGCCCCGACATCCCGAAGGGCACGCCGACGACGCCCTCCTCGAAGAACCCGCTCCCCGGCTTCACGGACATCGAGCAGACCGATCAGCTGACCAACATCAAGACGCACAAGCAGTTCGTCCGCGCCGCGGCCAACGGCAACCTGCCGGCGGTGTCGTGGCTCGTGCCGGACAACCACCACAGCGAGCATCCGCAGGGCGCCGGCTCGATCAGCGACGGCCAGGCGTACGTCACGAAGATGATCAACGCCGCGATGAAGGGTCCGGACTGGGACACGACGGCGATCTTCGTGACGTGGGACGACTGGGGCGGGTTCTACGATCACGTTCCGCCGGTGAAGGTCGATCGCAACGGCTACGGGATCCGCGTGCCGGGCATCGTCATCAGCCCGTACGCCAAGCAGGGCGTCGTCGATCACCAGACGCTGTCGTTCGACGCGTACCTGAAACTGATCGAGGACCGATTCCTCGGCGGGCAGCGGCTCGATCCCGACACCGACGGGCGGCCCGACTCCAGACCGACGGTGCGCGAGGACATGGCGAAGCTCGGCGACCTGCGACGGTCGTTCGACTTCAGCCAGCCGCCGAGGAACCCGCTGATCCTCGATCCGCGCCCGTAACCGACGCGGAGCCGAGCGCCACGAGCGCGCGGATGTCGGCGCCGACGGCGACCACCTGGCCGACGACGAGCGTGGCCGGCGGCCCGATCGATGCGGCGCGCGCGCGCGTCGGCAGCGATGCGAGCGTTCCGTCCACCTGCCGCTGGTCGTCCGTGGTGGCCCACTGCACGACCGAAGCCGGGGTCGCCGGATCGCGGCCGGCCTCGACCAGGGCCGCGCACGTCTGCTCGAGCCGGCCGGCGGCCATGAGCAGGACGAGCGTATCGACGGCGGACGCGACGCGCGTGAGGTCGACGCCGTCGCCGTGTGCGGTGCTCGCGGTGACGACGGCCACGCTCCGCGCCACGTCCCGGTGCGTCACCGGGATGCCGGCGGCGGCCGGCGCGGCGAACGCCGACGTCACGCCCGGCACCGCCTCGACGAGCACGCCGGCGGCGGCGCAGGCGAGCGCCTCCTCGCCGCCGCGGCCGAAGACGAACGGATCTCCGCCCTTCAGGCGCACGACCGTTCGGCCGTTCCGGGCGCGCTCGACGAGCAGTGCCGAGATCGCTTCCTGCGACATCGCCGACCGGCCCGGCTCCTTGCCGACGTAGATCCGCTCCGCGGACGCCGGCGCGAGCTCGAGCAGCGCGGGCGCGGCGAGCCGGTCGAACACGACGACGTCCGCCTCGGCCAGAGAGCGCGCGCCCCGCACCGTGATGAGGTCCGGGTCGCCGGGTCCCGCGCCGACGAGGATGACGCGTCCGCTCACGGAACCGTCTCCCGACCGTGCTCGCGCTCGGGAACGAGCCGTGCTCGGAGCCGACGACGCAGCTCACCCGGCCGCCCCTCGCGCGCGAGCTCCTCGGCCTCGTCGAGATCGAGCGCGGCGGCCCATCGTTCCGAGCGCGTTCGAAGGTCGGGCAGGGACGACATCGTCTCCTCGCGGACCTCGCGCAGGACGTCCAGCACGGTCGCCCACTCGGGACCGAACCGATCCTCGAGCCGCTCGCGCAGACGCCG
Organism: bacterium; assembly: GCA_046735355.1. Classification (GTDB taxonomy): domain Bacteria; phylum Actinomycetota; class UBA4738; order UBA4738; family HRBIN12; genus DATAEU01. The sequence continues at coordinate 4,401 of JBKPTC010000019.1, read as the reverse complement.
CGCGAGGGCAGGCGAGCGCCCGCCCGTGGAGATCGCGAGGACGAGGTCGCCGCGGCGGACGACCGCGGGCGCCGCGAAGTCGCAGTTCGGCACGTCGTCCATGACGTTCACGAGCACGCCGCGCGAGCGCGCCGCCGCCGCGATCCGGTCGCGTTCGTCGGGATCGCTCGAGGACGCGACGCACACGAACGCGCCGTCGAGGTCCTCGGGCGACCACGCGCCGTCGTCGAAGACGTCGACGCGCGCGCCGGCGGTCCGCAACTGATCCGCCTTGCCGTCGCGGACGGCGAGCGACCCGATCACGACGGCCCGCCTGCCGTCGAGCTCGAGGAAGACGGGATACGCGAACGGCATCTACGTCGTCTCCTCGGCCCGCTCGCGATCGCTCCTGCTGCCGAGCAGCCCGACGGAGCAATGGATGCCGCACTCCTTGTCGGTGTTCCGCTCCCACCACCACCGCCCGGCGCGCTCGTGCTCGCCCGGCAGCACGGCGCGCGTGCAGGGGGCGCAGCCGATCGAGGTGTAGCCGTGGTCGAACAGCTCGTGGTACGGCACCTCGTTCTTGCGGACGTAGTCCCAGACCTGGTCGAGCGTCCAGTCCGCGAGCGGGTTGATCTTCACGATGCCGCCGTGGTCGCGGTCGAGCTCGACTTTCGCGATGTTCCGACGGCTCTTCCACTGCTCGCGGCGGAGGCCGGCGACCCACGCGTCGAGCGTCGCGAGCTTGCGTTTGAGCGGCTGCACCTTCCGGATCTCGCAGCACGCCAGGCGGGACTCGAGCGAGCGGTACATCAGGTTCGGGCCGTTCTGCCTGACGAGCTGCTCGACGTCCGTGCGCTCGGGAAACTCGAACTCGACGCCGATGCCGTACTTCTCCCGGATCTCCTCGAACAGCGCGTAGGTCTCCGGCGGCAGCCGGCCGGTGTCGAGCGTGAACACGCGAACACTCGGATCGATGCGCCACGCCATGTCGACGATCGCCATCCCGTCGACGCCGCCCGCGGCGCTGATCGCCATGCGCGGATGGAACGTCTCGAGCGCCCACGTGAGCAGCTCGGGCGCGCTGGCGTGCTCGAACCGCTCGGCGGCCTCGTGCACCCACGCGGCCTCCTCGTCGAAGACCGGGAGCGTCGGCTCGTGGATCGGCTCGCGCTCGCTCATCGGTCCGGGCCTTCGTACCACCGCGCGAACTCCTGGAGCTCGTCGTCCGACAGCGCGTTGACGAACGCGCGGAAGTTGGCGTGTCCGTTGCGACGGCGCCGGTACCGTCGTACGAGCGCCTCCACGTAATCGGCGCTCTCCTCCGCGAACACCCGCGTGCCCCGCACCTTGCGCGCGAACCCCCCGTCGGCTCCGAGGCCGCCACCGAGGTGCACGAAGAACGCGTCGCTCTTGGTTCCGTCCGGACGCGGCAGCACGACGCCCACGAGGCCGATGTCCGCGAGCTGGAACCGCGCGCACGAGTTCGGGCAGCCGTTCACGTGGATGCGGAGCTGCTCGTCGAGATCGGGGATCCGCTCCTCCAGCTCGGCGGCGAGCCACGCGGCCCGGCCCTTCGTCTCCACGATCGCGAGCTTGCAGAACTCGTTCCCCGTGCACGCGACCATCCCCGCCCGGAACGAGCTCGGGTTGACGCGGAGGTCCTCGGCCTCGAGCTCCGCGACCAGCTCGTCGGTGCGATCGGATGCGACGTCGAGGATCACGAGCTTCTGCTGCGTCGTGGTCCGTATGCGGCCGGCGCCGAAGGCGTCGGCGAGGTCGGCGACGCGCCGGAGCTGATGTCCGAAGATCCGGCCGGCGCGCGGAGCGAAGCCGACGTAGCGGTTGCCATCCGCCTGCGGATGCACGCCCACGTGGTCGCGGTGCGCGTGGTCGCTCGGCTCGGGCGCCGGACCGTCGGGCAGCGCGAAGCCGAGGTACTCCTTCTCGAGGACCTCGCGGAAGCGCTCCGGCCCCCAATCCGCGATCAGGAACTTCATGCGCGCGTGGTTGCGCGCGCGCCGGTAGCCGTAGTCGCGGAACGTGCACGTGGCCGCGGCCCACACGTCGGGGACGAGGTCGGGCTCGACGAACGCGTTCAGGCGCCTCGCGAGCATCGGGTTCGTCGAGAGGCCGCCGCCGACCCAGACGTCGAATCCGGGGCCGAGCTCGGGATGCTCGACGCCGACGAAAGACAGGTCGTTGATCTCGTGATGCGCGCAGCGCTGACGGCAGCCGCTGATCGAGGTCTTGTACTTGCGCGGGAGGTTCGAGAACCGGGGATCGCCGACGAAGCGGCGCTCGGTCTCGAGGAGCATCGGCGTCCCGTCGAGGATCTCGTCGGCATCAACGCCGGCGAGCGCGCATCCGATCATCACGCGCGGCGTGTCGCCGCACGCCTCCTGCGTGGACAGGGCGGTCGCCTCGAGGATCTCCCAGATCGACGGAACGTCCTCGATGCGGATCCAGTGCAGCTGGATGTTCTGGCGGTCGGTGACGTCGGCGACGTCGCGACCGTACCGCTCACTGCAGAGCGCGATCGCGCGGAGCTGGTCCGCGGTGAGGACGCCGCCCGGAACGCGGACCCGCAACATGAAGAACTCGTCCTCGAGCTCGTGCGGGTCGACGATCGCCGTCGCGCCGCCCGGGACGCCCTGCTTCCGCTGGGTGTACAGCCCCCACCATCGGAAGCGGCTCCGCAGATCGACCTTGTCGATCGAGCGGAAGCCCTTCTGGGCGTACGTCGATTCGATCCGCGCGCGAACGTTGAGGCCGTCGTCGTCGCGCTTGGCGCGCTCGGCCGGGTTGAGCGGCTCGAAGTAACCCATGCCCCACTGCCCCTCGCCGCGCTTGCGCGGCGCCGGACGAGACGACGGTTGCGGCCGTGTGGCGGGTTGCGGATGGGGTGATGCCATCGGAGGTCCTCGGGAGGTCGGCGGTCGAGAGCGAGGATCCGCCGGCGCGGTGGTGGAGCGTGGTGCGGGGACCTAGATCCGCGCGCGGCGGTGCGCGCCGCCCGGGCGCGCGCAGACGGGGCGACAGTAGAGGCGCGAGGGGATCATCGCGCCCACGAGCCCGGCACACCGCGTGCGGATCAACGGAATCCGATTCCTCCGGTCGGGAATTGCAGATGCAACGTACCGAGCGTCGCGCGCGGACGTCAAGGCAGGCGGCCGCTGAAGGCGTATCGCGGAAGCGGCGTTCGGTATGGCGGCGTCCGCGGCCCGGCGCGCGGCCCCGGCCGCGTTTACCCGGTCGCCTCGACCTCCTCGTCGCCCGCGTCGCCGTCCGACGCCGCTCGCGTGGAGGGGCGCGGTCCATGCCCGTCGAACTGCGCGGTCTCGGTCGAGCCGACCAACGCGAGCGTCGATGACTGGCCGCCGCTCACGACCTGTGCCACGCGGTCGAAGTAGCCGGTTCCGACCTCCGCCTGATGCCTGGTCGCGGTGTAGCCGTCCGACTCCATCTCGAACTCGCGTTCCTGGAGTCGCACGTACGCCGGCATCCCGTCGCGTCCGTACGCGTGGGCGAGCTCGAACATCGAGGCGTTCAGCGCGTGGAACCCGGCCAGCGTGATGAACTGGAACTTGTAGCCCATCTCGCCGAGCGCGTCCTTGAACCGCGCGATCTCGCGCTCGTCGAGGTTCGCGCTCCAGTTGAACGAGGGCGAGCAGTTGTACGCGAGCATCTTGTCCGGGAACCGCTCGTGGATCGCGTCGGCGAACTCGCGCGCCTCGCCGAGATCCGGCTTCGACGTCTCGCACCACAGCAGGTCGGCGAACGGCGCGTACGCGAGCCCGCGATGCGCCGCGGCCTCGACGCCGTTCCGCACGTGGTAGAAGCCCTCGGCGGTGCGCTCGCCCGTGAGGAACGGCTCGTCGTACGGGTCGATGTCGCTCGTGACGAGCGTCGCCGCGTCCGCGTCCGTCCGCGCGATCAGCACGGTCGGCACGTCGAGCACGTCGGCGGCCAGCCGCGCAGCGGTCAGCGTCTTGAGGAATTGCGACGTCGGAACGAGCACCTTGCCCCCGAGGTGTCCGCACTTCTTCTCCGACGCGAGCTGATCCTCGAAGTGCACGCCGGCGGCGCCGGCCTCGATCATCGCCTTCATCAGCTCGAAGGCGTTCAGCGCGCCGCCGAAGCCCGCCTCCGCGTCGGCGACGATCGGCGCGAGCCAATGCGTCGAGGCGTCGCCCTCCGCCCACGCGATCTGGTCGGCCCGCAGCAGCGCGTTGTTGATGCGCCGGACGACCGCGGGAACGCTGTCGGCCGGATACAGGCTCTGGTCCGGATACGTCTGGCCGGCGAGGTTGGCGTCGGCGGCGACCTGCCAGCCGGAGAGGTAGATCGCCTCGAGACCCGCCTTCACCATCTGCACCGCCTGACCGCCGGTGAGTGCGCCGAGGGCGGGGACCCATTCGC
>JBKPTC010000018.1:0-5902 GCA_046735355.1 bacterium | reverse complement strand
CGCTCGCCGACGCCGGACGGCTGACCGCCGAGAGCGGCTCGGAGGTCGCGTCGGCGCTCGCGGCTCTTCCGGGCGGGGCGAGCGCGCTGGCGCCGACCGACGGACGGTTCGACACGCGGCCGCTCGGCGGGCTCGCCGAGGCGTGCGGGCGGGCGCGCGATCGACTCGCCTCGGCGCTGCACATCCTGTCGTCCTCGCCGTCCTCGATGCTGCTCGGTCCGCTCGCGTCCGCGCGCGGCGAGACGCTCACGGAGCTGGCGTCGCTGCAACACGCGCTCCGGTCGGGCTCGTCCGTCCTTCGCGTGCTGCCGTCGTTCCTCGGTGCCGACGGACCGCGGCGGTACTTCTTCGGCGCCGTTAGCCCGTCGGAGCTGCGCGGCAGCGGAGGGTTCCTGGGAGCGTTCGCGATCCTGACCGTCGACGACGGCGTCATGCGCTTCTCGCGGTTCCGCCCGACGGAGACGCTCGCCTCGCTCCCGCCCGGCGAGATCCCACCGCCGAGCGCCGACTACGCGCGCGCGTACGACAGGTTCGGCGGCGCGGGCTTCTGGCCGAACATCAACATGACGCCGGACTTCCCGACGGCGGCCGCCGCGATCGAACGACTCTACGAACGCGACACCGGCGGGCGCGTCGACGGCGTGGTCACGGCCGACGCCTACGTGCTCCGAGCGTTGTTGCGTGCCACCGGACCGGTCGAGGTGCGGTCGCTGGACCGGACGCTCACCGCGCAGACGGTCGTTCCGTTCACGGCCAACGAGGCGTACTCGGCGTTCCGCGATCAGGAGCGACGCAAGACGGCGCTCGGGTCGGCCGCGGCGGCCGTGCTCGAGCGGTTCATGGCGGGAACCGGATCGCCCGTGGACGCGGCCACCGAGATCGCGCGCGCGGTCTCCGACGGCCATCTGAACGTCTACGCCGACGAGCCGGCGACGGAGCGCGCGTTCGCCGAGGCCGGCATCGCCGGCCGATTCGGGTCCGCCCGCGGCGACGTGCTCGGCGTGATCCAGAACAACGCGGCGGCCAACAAGGTCGACTACTACGTCTCCAGGCGGATCTCGTACTCGATCCGGCTCGGTGCCGAGGGCACGGGGGCGGCGACCGCCGACGTAGAGATCGCGAACGACGCGCCGCTGCGCGGCGCCTCGACGTACGTGCTCGGACCGAAGGGTGACATCTCCGCGCGCGGCGAGCACGTCAGCTACACGACGTTGTACTGCCCGGCCGCGTGCACGCTCTCGGACGCGGAGCGCGACGGCGTGGCCGAGCCGCAGCAGATCGGCCGCGAGCTCGGAATGACGACCATGCAGGACTATCTGCGCGTCGCGTCGGGGACGTCATCCACGGTGTCCTACGACCTGAGCGTTCCCCACGCGTGGACGCCGTCGTCGACGTCCGGCGTCTACCGGCTGACGTTCCTGAACCAGGCGACGATCCGTCCGACCGAGTTGCGCCTCGACGTGCAGTTGCCCGACGGCATGCGCTTCACCGGCGCGAACCTCGCCGTCGACGCGTCCGGCGACCATGTCTCATGGCAAGGCGTTCCCGGACGCCGGTTGGTCCTCGAGATCCGCTTCGCGGAGCCGCCGCTGTCCGCGGCGTGGCATCGGACCCTGGACTTTCTGACGAGACCGTTGGTCCGCGTCCCGTAGCGCGCTTCGGGGCTCGGGCGTGGGTCTCGGTCGCGCCTGCGTAGACCACGATCCCGACTATCCGCGCGGTTCCCGCGACGATAGAACACGCACAGGCGCGTTCGGACCGAACAGGGGGCCTCCGTGAGACGCACATCCGGGATCGTGTCGATCGGTTTGCTCGCGGCCGCGATCGTCGCGGTCGGAGCGGCGTCGGCGTCCGCGGGCTCGTCGCAGTATCCGCCACGCGCGGCGACGTGCGCCGTCGCGCCGGCGGCCGGTTCGGCGGGGACGTCCGTTTCGCTGCGCGGAACCAACTGGTCGGGCTCGAGCGTGTCGATCGCCTTCGATCAGAACGGCACGACGTCGCCGCTGACGTCGGCGACGGTCGACGGCACGAAATACGCGGGCGGTGGCGCGGTCCCGCCCTCGGCGGTTCGGGGCAGGGCCACGATCGTCTCGACCGGGACCGGCGTCGGCGGATCGACGATCACGTGCACGAGCAACTTCCAGGTGATCGATCCGGGACACGCCTCGGCGAGCGTTCCGGCAGGCGGAATGGCGATCTCCGCCGGCGCGCTGATCGCCGGCGTCGGCGTGCTGTTCGGTGTGACGGCGGTGCGGCGGACGCGGCGGCGGTCGACCGCCGGTCGCGACGTCACCCGGTGACGGTCGCGTATCCGGCCCGGACCAGCGCGGCGGCGTCGCCCTTGAACCGGTCCGCCGGGCGGCACTCGGACATGATGCCTTGGTACGGCGAGTACGCCGGATGCGACGGATCGTCGCACACGCGCGGATCGAGATCCTCGCGAACGAACCGCGCGTACAGGCTCGCGTGCACGTGGTCCACGAAGCCGAGCGTGTGCCCCATCTCGTGGATCAGGCTCCACGTCGCCGTGTCGGTGTCGCCGTGGAACGGAACGAAGATCGTGCAGCGGTCGTACGCCGCCTCCATGTCGTAGATGCCCGCGGCGTCGTAGCACGCCGCCGCCCAGCCGACGTCCGCGCCGTCGGACAGGATGACGTCCGCGCGCGCCTCCGACCGCGTGCGTTCGAACAGGGTCCGCCCGGCCTGCCGGTTCCACCCGCGGATCGCCGCGCTCAGACGGATCGACCACGCAGCTGGCTTCCACACGCGTATCGCCGCAGGCGCGCCGGCGGACACCTTGGCATCCGCGAAGCCGGCGCGGCCCGAGTACACGTCGGCGGCCGCGACGCCAGAGAGCATCCAGACCGCTAGGAGAACCGAGAGGGCAACGACGACCGCCCGGGCGCGGCTGCGCGAGGGTGCTTCGGCGGTGGCTCGCATGTCGTGCTCCGTAGGAGGCTCACCCGTGGAAGACGAACGCCTCCCCCGTCCAGGGTCGCGAACCATCCCCCGGGGGTCATCGGTCGTTCGGCCATTTGTCCTACGGCGTCACGGCACGCGGACGCGCGCGCGCACGGAGCGGGAGGTCAGGACTGCGGGAGGAGCGGGCGGGTCAGGTCCGCTCGAGCTGCCACGTGCGGGCGGCCGCGTGTTGCGGCGGGCCGACCCGGTCGATCGCCTCGACCGCGTCCACCGACGCCTCGGGCTCGCCCTGCATCGCGTCGCAGAGGTCGGCGACGGCGCCGGCGATCGCGCGGGCCTGCTCGCTGGTGGCGATGCGGACGCCGCGGTCGACGAGGACCTGGAAGAACTCCTCGAGGATGGCGCGCTGATCGCCGAGGAGCGAGGCCTCGGACACGTGGAGCGCGCGGGCGAGCCGCTCGAGCGTCTGGATCGAGGGGGCGACGTGGCCGTTCTCGTACCGCGACAGTCGCGCCTTCGGGATCCCCGAGATCTCCTCCAGGTCCGACTGCGACAGGCCGGCGCGGATGCGCGTCTCGCGCAGTCGCTGGCCGAACGTCTTCTCGTCACTCATGCCGGATGTCCCCCTCGCATGCACCCCACCGGAGCGGCCATCCTATCTCGGCCGCCTCATTCCGCGGCAACCGCGTCGGCGAGGTTCGCGCCCGCGCGGCGGAGAAATGGCCGTTCGGCCGAGACGCGTCGTCGCACGATTCCGCTCGCAGCTCATCGCTGGGCCTCGCTTGCCTCGTACGGGTCGTAGCCGAGCGCGGTCATGAGGTGTCGGAGCCGGTCCTGGACGATCGCGACCTCCTCCCGCGAGACGTGATCGCGCCAGTCCTTCGTCACGGGGACGATCTCGGCCCACAGGTGCGGATCGCCGGCCCATCGGCCGGGTTCGGGCCGGTCCTCGCGGACCGCGGCCGGATCCGCCGGCTCGCCGAGGAACCCGCACACGTCGGCGAAGGCACGCTCGGGCGACTCGGTGAAGCGTCGGTACGACAGCATCATCAGGTTGTCGTGCCGGTCTCGCCAGGCGAGCGCGCGGCTCGTCGACGCCTCGAAGGCGCGGCAGAACGCCTCGACGTCGAGCGCCGCCCATGCCGCGTCGGGGTCGTCGGCGGCGCGCCGTCGATACGAGCCGAAGACGTCGACCGGATGGCGGTGGACGTAGAGCAGCCGCGCGCGCGGGAAGCACGCGGTCAGCGCCCCGAGACGACGGGTGTTCGTCGGAGTCTTCTCGACCAGGCGCGCACATCCGCGCGCGCGTGTGGCGTGGAAGAAGTAGCTGCGGACGACGAGGTGGCTGAGGTTCGCGTACCACAGCGCGCGCGAGCGGTCGCGCAGCGCGAGGTTCGCCGGAACGAGGAGCGCGCTGACGAGCTTCGGAGCTCGGATCGTCGAGAGGAACCGCTCGTACTCGTCCGTATCGTCGAGCATGAAGCGGACGAGCGGCGGCGGATACCCGGGCCGGAACATGAACGTGCGCCGCAGGTGAGCGAAGATCTCGGTCTCGACCAGGTTCGGCGTTCGCGGACGGAACGACGGGTGCTTCTGGAGCGTGCGGTACAGGATGCTCGTGCCGCTGCGCGCCTCACCGACGATGAAGACCGGCCGGCTCCGCTTCATCTCGGCGGAGATACTCAGGAGCTCGCGCACGGATCCTCGGGCACTCCGAGGGGCGGGACGCGACGTCCCGCCCCCGGGTTTCGACGCGCTACTTGACCTCGACGGACGCGCCGGCGCCCTCGAGCTGCTCCTTGGCCTTGTCGGCCGTCTCCTTGTTGACCTTCTCCAGGACCGGCTTCGGAGCGCCGTCGACGAGGTCCTTGGCCTCCTTGAGGCCGAGGTTCGTCAACGCGCGCACCTCCTTGATGACCTGGATCTTCTTGTCGCCGGCCGACTGGAGGACGACGTCGAACTCCGTCTGCTCCTCGGCCTCGGCGGCGCCACCACCGTCGCCGGCCGCGGCGCCGGGCGCCGCCATCATCATCGGCGCGGCGGCGGCAGCCTGCACGTCGAACGTCTCCTCGAACTGCTTGATGAAGTCCGAGAGCTCGAGCAGCGTCATGTCCTTGAACGCGTCGAGCAGGTCTTCCGTCTTCACCTTGGCCATCGGTTACTCCTCCTCCGCTTGCGCGTTCGGTGTCTCGGTCTCGGTGCTGGTCTCCTCGGACGTGTCGGCGGGCTCGGCGGCGTCGGGCTCCGAAGCCGGCGCGTCCTCGGTCTCGGCCGTCTCGCTCGCGGTCGTCTCGGCTGCGGTCGTCTCGGCCGCGGTCGTCTCGGCTGCGGTCGTCTCGGCTGCGGGCTCGGCCGGCAGCTTCTCCTTGTAGGCCTCGAGGACCCGCAGGAACCGAGCCTGGACCGCCTGGAATGCGGCCGCGGCCCGCGAGAGATCCGACTTCAACAGGCCGGCGATCTTGGACAGCATCACCTCGCGCGACTCGAGCGTCGCGAGCGAGGCCGCCTCGGCGGCGTCGAGGACACGGCCCTCGAGATAGCCGCCCTTCAGGATCAGGGCGGGATATTTCCGCCCGGCGTCGACGACCCGCTTGGCCGCCGTGACGACGTCGCCGTCGACGAACGCGACGGCCGTCGGTCCCTCGAGGAGGCCGTCGAGCTGGTGGATCCCCGCCTCGGCCGACGCGCGCTGCATCAGCGTGTTCTTGACGACGGCGAACCGGGCCGTGTCCGCGAGCGACCGCCGGAGCTCGGTCGCGTCGTGGACGCTCAGGCCCCGGTATTCGGTGAGCAGCAGGCCCGAGGAACGCTCGATCCGCTCCTTGAGCGCCGCCACCTTCTCGGTCTTCTCAGCGTTGGGCATCCGCGCCTCCAGACGAACGAAAAACGCCTCCGCAGACGGCAGCGGAGGCGCACGCGGAACGAAGCCCGTTCGCCTCGGCAGGTACCCGGGAGCCGGGATTGTGCATCGCCCCTGCTG
>JBKPTC010000017.1:0-16116 GCA_046735355.1 bacterium | reverse complement strand
CGCCGGAAGCCCGAACGTCAGCAGGAGCTCGGACAGGATCGTCACCCAGTTGAGTCCGCGGTCGACGTGCTCGCCGACGACGATCGCGGTCGATGCGACGACCGCCACGGGGATCAGCACGGGAAGCAACCGGTCTCGGTCGGTGTACGCGGCCGCCGAGTACGTGGCGATCCACAGCAGCGCGACCGCCTCGGGCCAGTAGCCGAACAGCGAGGCGACCGCGACGGCGACGCTCGAGACGGTGAACACGAGCAGCGGCGCGCGCCGCCGCCACGCGATCGGGGCGCTCGCGAGGACGATCAGGCCGTATCCGACGAGCGCGGGCGGCTCGTCCGCCCGGTGCTGGCGCAACACGAATCCGAGAACGCCGAGCGAGACGACCGCGGCGGCGAGCAGGCCGTCCCAGATCCGCGGATCGACCCGTCGCAGCCGGTCGGTCCACCCGCGATCCATGCGCCGAACGTACCGGACGTCTCGAGGGGCGTCGTCATCCCCGGGAATGACCTCGCATCCGAACCCTTCGTTTCGGTTGTCCGAGTAGACCGTGAGAACCGAATAGTTCTTTCGGACTATTCGGTCGCATCCGACGTAGGTCTACCGTCGGTCGTCTTCAGCAGGACATCTGCAACGAGGCGGATCGCGCCTCAGTCGTCTCGGACCGCCCGCACCCGAGCCGCACGCTGCGACAGGAAGGGGTCGGTATGAGGCGTTCGAGGATCACCCTGGTATCCGTCATCGCGATCGCTGTGGTCGTTGGCATGACGGGCGGAGCCGCCGCGGCGACGGCGCGGGAGAACGGGAAGATCCTGTTCCGGCGGTATCTGAACGACGACCACACCAGGGGCGACGTCTTCTCGATACGGCCCAATGGGACACACCTGTTCCGCGTCACACACAGCGGGCAGAACCGGGTTGGAACCGAGCCGAACCCGTCGTTCGACGGGCGATGGATCGCGTACATGGTCGCGCCGGAGAACGACCTCGACCACGCGAGGCTCTACAAGATCCACCCGAACGGCACGGGTCGGACGGCGCTCTCGGCGTCATGTACCGGCATGTGTCAGGGCGATGGATTCCCCAGCTGGTCGCCGTCCGGACGCCGCCTCGCGTTCCAGCGGGTCGTGTCGGCAGATCCGTACCAGGAGGTCGGGTTCGTCGCGATCTTCACGATGCGCGCGGACGGAACTCGAGTTCGTCAGCTCACACTGCGTTCGGCCGATCCGTCCCAATCCAATCCCGTCGGCGACGAGGCTCCGAGCTGGGCGCCCGACGGATCGCGGCTCGCGTTCGAACGGTTCAGCGACATCAGGGGTCACCAGGCCGTGTTCACCGTCGACCTCGATGGGACGCACCTGCGTCGCATCACACCCTGGAGGCTCGATGCTTCGCAGCCGGACTACTCGCCGGATGGACGCTGGATCGCGTTCCGATCCGACGAGTCATCCGACACGAAAGGCAACATCTGGCTCGTGCATCCGAACGGGACGGGACTGCACGCCGTGACGCACACAGCGGGGGGCACGGGCAAGTGGCAGTCGTGCGCGTTCTCGCCGGACGGCAGGTTCTTGGTCTCGGCACTCACGCCGATCGTTGCCGGCGAGCAGCAGAACGCCGACGTGTTCACGATGGCGCTGGATGGCCATCACCGCCGGAACGTCACGAGCACGTCGGGCTTCTGGGAGAGCGCTCCGGACTGGGCTGCACGGGTCCGCTCGGGCTGAACCGTAGCTGAACGTCGCGCCGACATCCGCGTTCGGCACCGTACACCGCGCTGACGGCCGTCTCGAGCCGCCGGCGAGTGACGCACAACACCTTGCTCGCACGCCGTGGTGCGCTGAAGACTTCACGGAACGACGGCGGGAGCGCGGGCGATGGAGCGGACGACCGAGACGCGGGCATCGACGCTGACGTTCCTTATCGCCGATGTTCGCGGATACACGGCCTTCACGCGCGAACGCGGAGACGCCGCGGCGGCGGTTCTCGCCGGCCGGTTCGCAAATCTCGCGCGCGACGCCGTCGAGGCGCGCTCCGGACGTGTGATCGAGCTTCGGGGCGACGAGGCGCTGGCGGTGTTCGACTCGCCGGGTCAGGCGGTCCGTGCGGCCGTCGAGTTCCAAGCGACGTGCGCCGAGGAGAGCCTCGCCGAGCCGTCGTTCCAGCTTCCGGTCGGCATCGGAGTCGACATGGGCGAGGCCGTGCCGGTCGAGGACGGATACCGAGGGGTCGCGCTGAACATGGCGGCTCGTCTGTGCTCGAACGCGGCCGCGGGGCAGGTCCTCGTCAGTCGGACGATCGAGGCGGCCGTGGCCGCGGAACCAGGGATCGGCTTCGTCGAACGTGGTCCCGCATCGTTCAAGGGATTCGATCGACCCGTCGACGTGATCGAGGTTCGCGCGGCGGACGCTGACGCGCACGCCGTTCGCGACGCGGCTCCGGAGCTCGACGACGCGCTGCCGCCCGAGCTCGACCCGCTCACGCCGCTCGTCCAGCGTGACCACGAGATGCGCTGGCTCCGCGGCACGTGGCGGTGCGTTCGGCGCGGGGACGGACGCGTGCTGTTCGTCTCGGGGCCGGCGCAGATCGGCAAGACGCGGCTGGCCGCGGAGCTCGCCGCGCACGTGCGCACGAACGGCGGACGCGTGCGGTACGCGGGTCCTGGCGGCGCCGGAACGGCCCTCGCGCTGAGTGCGCTCCGCGACGCGCTCACGACGGACGGTCCGACGCTCCTCGTGCTCGACGACCTCGACGTCGCCGGCACGCCGGTCGCGACCGCGCTCACGCAGCACCTCGCAGACATCGAGCGGCGTCCGCTGCTCGTCCTCGGTCTTCTGCGCGATCCGGCGCTCGTGCGCGAGCTCCACGCCGTCGTCGAGCGCGTCGACCGAAGAGGCGACGGACACAGAGCGCCCGCCGTGCTCGACCTCGACGGCGTCCGCGAGGTCGTTCGCCTGTACGTCGGCGAGGCCGTCGCCGAGGCGCCGGTCGAGACGATGTCACGGTCGTCGGCCGGCGTTCCCGGCAGGGTCCACGAGGTGGCCAGCGAGTGGGCGCGCTCGGAGGCCGCTCGACGGCTCGAGGCCGCCGCCGAATACCTTGCGGCCGGGCGTCGCCGTCGCGCGAGCGAGCTCGAGTTCGCGAACAACGTGATCGGGCTGAAGCTCGGGCAGCTGTACACGGTCGGCGGTCGCGACGTCCTGCCCGCGAGCGGGACCGACACGTGCCCGTACAAGGGGCTCGCGCAATTCGATGAGCGGGACTCGGGGGCGTTCTTCGGCCGCGAGCGCCTGGTGGGCGAGCTCGCCGCGCGAACCGTGCAGAGTGGTCTCCTCGGCGTCGTCGGCCCGTCGGGCAGCGGCAAGTCCTCGGTCGTCGCGGCCGGGCTGCTGCCCTCGCTCGCGGCCGGCCTGCTTCCCGGCAGCGACCGCTGGCACGCCGTTGCTCTGAGGCCGGGCGAGCACCCCGAGGTGACGCTCCGAGCCGCGTTGTCGTCTGCGGGCGTCGTCGGGTCGGCGAACGATCCGCCCGACGCGATCGCGCCGCACTTCGAGCGGATCGTCCTGGTGGTCGATCAGTTCGAAGAGATGTTCACGGTGTGCCGTTCGGACGACGAGCGCGCGGCCTTCGTCGGCGCGCTGACGCGGATGGCGTCCGATCCCGATTCCGCGGTCGTGCTCGTCGCGATGCGGAGCGACTACTACGGCGAGTGCGCGTCGTATCCGGAGCTGGCGCAGCTGCTGTCCGCGAACCACGTCCTCGTCGGTCCGATGACGCCGGACGAGCTCCGTCGTGCGATCGAGTTCCCCGCCCGCCGGGCCGGGCTCCGGGTCGAGCAGGCGCTCGTGGACGCGCTCGTCGAGGAGGTTCGGGACGAGCCGGGCGGACTACCGCTGCTGTCCACGGCGCTCGTCGAGCTGTGGCAGCTCCGCGACGGCGGCTGGCTGCGGATGGACGCGTACGAGCGGACGGGCGGCGTCCGCGGAGCGGTCGCCCGGCTCGCCGAGTCGTCGTTCGCGCAGCTGGATGACGAGGAGCAGGCGGCGGCTCGTCGCGTGTTCCTTCGTCTCGCCGGCGTTCGCGAGGGTGACGCGATCACGCGCAGGCGCATCGATCTCCGAGAGCTCGATCTCGAACGCGACACCGCGGCGGCCGTCGTGGTCGACCGTCTCGCGCGTGACCGCCTGCTCACGATCGGCGACGGTACGGTCGAGGTTGCGCACGAAGCCCTCCTACGCGAGTGGCCTCGCCTCGTGGGATGGCTGGGCGACGACATCCGAGGCCGCGAGCTGCACGGACACCTGACGGAGGCGGCGCGACGCTGGGACGACACCGGTCGCGAGCCCTCGGAGCTGTACCGCGGCGCACGGCTGTCCGCCGCGCTCGACTGGGCGGCCGCCCACGGCGGCGATCTCAACGACATCGAGCGGGACTTCCTCGCCGACAGCCGGCTCGCGACCGAGCGCGAAGCCGACCGGCAGCGTCGCACCAACCGCCGGCTTCGCGGACTGCTCGCCGGCGTCGCGGTCTTCCTTGTCCTGGCGCTCGTCGCCGGCGCGCTCGCGCTCGTCCAGCGCTCGGACGCGCGCAGGCAGGCGCTCGTCGCAACGTCACAGCGCGTCGGCGCCCAGGCGCTGCTGCAGGCCCAGCTCGATCGATCGCTGCTGCTCGCGCGCGAGGCCGTTCGTCTGGACGACTCCGTCGAGACGCGCAGTGACCTTCTCGGAGCGCTGCTGACGGCGCCGCAGGCGTTCCGCATCTATCACGGCAACGGCAATCGCATCCTCGTCGTCGCGCTGTCGCCGGACGATCGGACGCTCGCCCTCGCCGACAACAACGGCACCGTCGACTTCGTCGACACGGCCTCGGGACGCCGGCTCGGATCACTTCGCCTCCCGGACGACGGAACTCCGATCTCGGCCGCGTTCAGCCCGGACGGGCGCACGTTCCTGGCCTCACCTGCGACGGACGACGGTGGGCTGGCGGTGTTGTACGACGCGGCGACGTACCGCGAGATCGACCGGCTCCCAACCCCCAGCTCGAGGTACGGAGGCGGTCCGAACGTGCAGTTCCTCGCCGATGGACGGATCGGCGTCGCCACGGTCGATAACGAGGTCTTCGTCTGGGACCCCTCGACCGGGCGCACGACCCCGAAGCTCGGCGTCGACAACGGCGACCTCGCCTACGCCGCGTTCTCGCCGGACGGCACCGTCGTGGCGGCCTCGACGCCGCGGCCCGACGAGATGGCGCTGTGGGACGTGCGGTCGCGTCGCCGGATCGCGTCGTTCCGGAACGTGGGCACCTATCCGTTCGCATTCTCGCCGGACGGATCGCTCGTCGCGGCCGGGGCGTCCGACGGCTCGGTCAGCATCATCGACGTCGCGACCGGCGATGTCCGCCGCGTCGAAGGGCGCCACACCGCGGAGGTGCAGTCGATCGGCTTCTCGCCCGACGGCCGCACGCTCGTGACGACCGGCGATGACCGCCTCGTCATCGTGTGGGAGGTCGCGACCGGCATCGCGCGCGAGACGCTGCGAGGACACGCCGGCCGCGTGCTGACCCAGGCCATCAGCTCGGATTCGCGATCGCTGTACACGGGCAGCCTCGACGCGACCGCGATCGGATGGGACCTCGGCGGAGCCGGGCGTCTCGGGCGTCCGTTCACGGTCCCGTCGATGAACGAGTACTTCTCGGGCGCCCTCAGTCCCGATGGATCGATCGCCGCCGTCACCGAGCGGAACACCGACCTACGGTTCGTCGATGCGGACACGCTCGAGCCGCTCGGGCCGCCCCTTCCCCGCGGTGGAACACACGCGCCGCTCAACAACATCGCGTTCAGCCCCGACGGGACGCGACTCGTCGCAACCGAGGCCGCCGGTCTGGCGACAGGGCCGCCCGGAGCGCCAGTGGATGACGTTGTCGCCAACGGGCTCGAGGTCTGGGACGTTCGTGACCGGCGCCTGGTCGACCGGATCATGTTTCCCACGTCCTTCGGCGCGCTCGGTCCCGTCCGGTGGGCGCCGGATGGTCGGCGAGTCGTCGTGGGCAGCGTGACGGGGTTCGTCGGTGTCGTCGACGTCTCGACGGGCAGGATCGTGAAGTCTTGGAGGCAGGCGCTGCCGGTACAGGATCTCGCCGTCACGGACCGGTACGTGGCGGCGGCGCTGTCGACGTTCGAGGGATCCGACGCGCCGCCGTCCCTCACCCTCTGGACACTCGAGGGGCGGCGCATCGAGGTGATCGACACGGAGCCAGGGGCGGTCGCCGCTGCGCCGGACGGGAGGACGATCGCGACCGGCGGCGGCGCCGGCGTCATCGAGCTATGGGATGTCGCGACCGGCAAGCACATCGGCCGCCCGATGCAGGCCGTCGCCGGGTACGTCACCTCGCTCGCCTACGACCCGAGCGGCAGAACGATCGCGGCGGGCGGCACCGACGGCACGGTGACGCTGTGGGATGCGTCGACGCAGCACCAGATCGGGTCCGCCCTCCCGGGACAGGACAACGTGTGGGTCGGGGTGGTGTGGAGCGGTGACGGCGACACGTTGCTCGCGTTCTATCAGAACGGCCACAACGTCCTTTGGGACGCAGATCCAGCGGACTGGAGCCGTCGCGCGTGTCAACTGGCCGGCAGGAACCTCACACGCGATGAGTGGGCGCGGTTCGTTCCCGAGCGGGAACCGTCCGCGGTCTGCCCGCAGTATCCGAAGGTCGCCGACGCGGCGCCCGTTTCCTGAGCGCTTATCCCTCCGCGCGTCGAGCCACGCCGCGACATGAGCACGCCTGCGTGCTGTAGGACACGGAGCGTCGGTCCGGCGGCCTACAGGGTGATTGAACGGACCGGAGGGCTCCTCGATAATCGGGCGAGGCAACCTTCGCTCGTCCGAAGGGATCCGTCATCGTCGCCCTCAAGCGCGCCCTCCTCGGTTACAGCCCCTCGAGCGTCGAGGCGGTGCTCGCCGACCGCGAGGCGATGTACGAGCGCGTCGTGATCGACGCCCGATCGAGCGAGGAGCGCGCCGAACGCCTGTCGGCTCAGCTGAGCGACGCCCAGCTTCGGCTGCGCGAGACCGAGGAGCAGTTGCGCGGCGAGCGCGAGACGAACGCGGCCCGCGCGGTCGAGCTCGACCGCGTGCGCGGGGACCTCGATATGGCGCGGGTGCAGCTCTCGGCGCTTCACGATGAGTTGACCCAAGCGAACGCGACGATCACCGCGATGAGGTCGCAGATCTCCGACAAGGACGCGGGCCTCCGTGCCGGTGCCGAGCGCATCGCGGCTCTCGAAACCGAGCTCGCGGAACGGGCGCGTGATCGCGACGCCGTCGCGACGCTCGAGGCGGAGCTCGAAGAGCGAACGCGCGAGCGCGACGACCTCGCCGGACAGACGGGCGACGTACCACGGACGGCCGATCTCGAGCGGAGCCTCTACGAACGCAACCAGGAGCTCGCCTCGGCGCGCGACGAGGCGTCGAAGGCCCAGGTGTGGCTTCGGCGCGCGCTCGCGGAATCGGCCGAGTACAAGGCCTCCCTGTCGGCGGCCGAGGCGCGTGTCGCCGAGCTCGACGAGCTGGTCACCGCCTATCGGGCCGAGCTCGAGGAGCGAGCCGCGGCAGCGGCCGAGAACGCAGGGACGGCCTCCGACGGTCCGTCCAGCGCACGCGAGCTCGCCACGGTGCTCCAGGTCACGGAGGAGGCGGTCGTCCGCATCATGGAATCGACGCGTGCGCGCGCCGACCAGGAGCTGCGAAGCATCGACGACGACCGCGAGCGGATCGGCCGCGAGGTCGAGGCGATGGTGGCGTGGCGAGACCGCGCTGCACCCATGATCACTTCGCTGGAGGCAACGATGCGCGACGTCACACGGGAGGTCGCCGAGATCGGCGTTCGCGTGGACGAGGTCCTCCGCCCCTTCACCGGCGCGGTCACCCGGATGAGCTCGCAGCTCGCGTCGCTCGACGGTCTGTCACGCACCCTGCCACCGCCGCCCGAGGACGCGCCGGCACCGACGGAGGGCGCCCGGATCATCGAGCTGCGCGACGACCAGTCGGCCGCGCGCGAACGGTGGCCCGACTCGTAGCCGGACCGCCTCGACGGATCCGGCCTTCACGTTCGACCGGACGTCATGGCGAGGCCGGGTGCACGACCCGGCCTCGCCACGACGGGACGTATTCGTTATGCCGCGCTCACGCCCGACGCGACATAGATGTCACCGGTGTTTGCGCCGCACCGGTAGCGCTCGATGTAGAGATCCATATCGCCGGACGTCCCGTTGAGGGTCAGCGACGACTCCCACCCCGTGTCGACGCCCGCCGGGATGTCGACGATTTTGACGGCCGTGTCACCGCCGTTGATCGGGAACGGCCTCCGCCAGATGTCGACCCGCCTGCCACAGGCTGCGTTGCTGGAACGCGTGAAGTACACGGCCGAGTTCGTCTCGTCGACGACGGGCGCGTACTGCGCCTTGCCGTTCACCGTCGGGATCTTCACCGTTGACTTGGTATCCCAGTCGTACACCCGGGCGACGCACGTCTTCCGGTTGCACAGCGTGTAAGCCACATATGTGTCGCCGGCCGACCCCGTGAACATCTGGTAGGGCCCCCATCGCCACGTCCCCAACACGCGCGTCGCGTCCGAGTGGCGGTTGTACACCACGAGACTCGTGTAGACGTTCCCGCGTCGAACTCGATCGCGGGCGTAGACGATGAACGTCGACGAGATCTGCGGCCCCCACTCCCATAGCCTCGAGTTCACGCCGGCGGCCTTGGAACGCAGGTCCGTGTCGAGGTCGTAGAAGTACAGCGCCGAACCGCGGCGCGTGTATTGCTGGTAAAGCACGGTGTTGGTGCCTGGGTCGAAGCCTCCGGTCACCCCGTCCGTGCCCGCTTGGTTGAGCGTCGTCCTGGATCCCCCGAACGCCTTTGCGAAGGCGGTGTTGCCCGATCGATCCAACCACTGCGTGTACGCGATGTACTGGTCGTTCGCGAACGCCCTGTACTGCTCTCCCCGTGCGGTGATCACCGGTGTGAGATCGACCAGCGCGTAGGCCGTGCTGACTGCCAGCAGCAGCAGTGCGGTCGTGACACCGAGCATCGTGACGAGACGGGATCTGCGCATGGGCGACCCCTCCCTCCTGCGGGCTCAGCCGAACCGACGTGGCGACCTTGGACTTCGACGCGCGCCGAGCGCGAGGGCCATTGGTCCCGTTCCGGACGGGACCGCGCGCGGGTCAGTCCTCGAACTCGAGGCGGCGCCCGAACACGGTCTTGAAGCGTTCGGCGAGCGCGGCGCGGCGCCACGGATCGTGCACCGGCGCGTCGACGACCACGCGCTTGCCCTCGACGCGGCACCGCACGTCGTTCTCGCGGTCGGGCGCCACGTGCCGCTCGATCTCGTCGGCGAGCGCGAGCAGCATCGCCGACCGCGCGACTTGCGGCCCGTCGTCGGCGCCGAGCAGCGGGCGGTACACCGAGATCTTCATCCCCTGGTCGCCCGCCTGGCGGACGACGGCCGACAACATCGCGAGCTTGCGGTGCGAGAAGCCGTCGAGGTCGGCCTCGGTGATGATGTCCGATGTGTGCTGGAACCGGCGGTAGTAGTCCACGCTCCGGCCGATGTCGAGGAGCCTCGCGGCGTGGACGAGCCGCTCGCGCTCGCTCGCGCCCGCGTCGCCGTCGAGCGTCCGCAGCATCCCCACCGCGATCGTCGCCCTCCGGTTCGCGCGAACCGCGTCCCACGTCGAGAACCGCGAGGCGAGCGCGCGCACCGACGCCTCGCGGACCTGCTCCACCGGCGTCTTGCCGATCGCGAGCGTGTCGAGCGCGACCCCTTCGCGAAGCCCGTGGCTCGAGACGGTCAACGCGCCGACATCGAGGTGGTCCATGAGCGAGAGCACCGCGAGCGTTCCACCCACGACCGAGTCGGCTCGGTCACGCGACAGCCCGCGCACGAACCGGCGCCGGTACGCCGGACGCGCCGCGAGAACGTCGGCGATGTCGGCGATCCGCGTCCTATCGAGCACGTAGCCGTGCAGACGCGGGATCGGATACGGCCGCGAGGTCTGGTCGATCTTCGCGAGGTTCCGGATGGTCCCGCCCGTTCCGACCAGCCGGTCCCCCGATCCGAGCCGATCGAGCCCGGCGTCTCCCAGCGTCGCGCGCACGTGCTGGTCGACGGCCGCGAGCTCCTTCTTGGTCGGCGGATCGGTCTCGAGGAACCGGTCCGACAGGCGGAGCGATCCGAGCGGCAGCGTCCACGAGCGGACCGCGTCGCGGTCCTGGAACCGCGTGAGCTCAAGGCTCCCGCCGCCGAGGTCCGCGACCAGACCGCCCGTCACGGGCAGCCCCTGCACGGCGCCGAGGAACGTGTAACGAGCCTCCTCGTCGCCGTCGATCACACGGACGCGAACGTCGCTCTCCTCCTCGACCCGCGCCAGGAGGTCGTCGGCGTTTGCCGATTCACGGACGGCGGACGTGGCCACCGCGACCACCGTCTCGGCGCCCGCGCTCTCGGCGATCGAGCGGAAGTCGCGGATCGCGGCCGCCGTGTGCGCGATCGTCTTCGAGCTCAGCCGGTCGCTTCCGCGAAGGTCCCGCGCCAGCCGGAGCGGCGCGCGGCCGTTGGCCAGGACCTCCAGATGGCCGCTCTCGCCGACATGCAAGACCACGACCCGGCCCGAGTTCGAGCCCACGTCGATGACGGCAACCGTCGAATCGGGCACGTGCGAGAACCTCCGATCGAGCTGGCGGACGACGGCAGCGTATATCCACGGCACCGACGGCAGACGGGCACGCGACGACCGCATCGCACGCTCACGATCGCGTCATGCATCACCCGGGCGGCCACCGGGGTACGGTTCGCTCCGTGAGCGAGGCGGACTGGTTCCTGACGCGCGACGAGCGAGGGAACCGCTCGACGACGATCGACACCAGGGCCGACGGCGACCTGGCCTGGACGACCGGCAACGCCGTCAGGCCGCTGATCCACGGGCACTCGTATTTCGCCCGGCTGGCCGAGGAGCTGCGGACGGTCGGCTCGGGTGACGCCGTGTGGATCCTGGACTGGCGCGGAGACGCGGACGAACGGCTCGACGGGTCGAGTCTCGGCAAGCTGCTCGTCGACGCGATCCGCCGCGGCGCGGACGTCCGGGGACTCGTCTGGCGCTCGCATCCGGATCAGGAGCACTTCAGCGAGCAGGAGAACGCGCATCTCGCCGAGGTCGTCAACCGCGCCGGCGGGGAGATCCTGCTCGACGAGCGCGTCAAGCGGTTCGGCTCGCATCACCAGAAGCTCGTGGTGATCCATCGCACCGACCGGGACGCCTCCGTCGCGTTCGTCGGCGGCATCGACCTCGGACACGGACGCAACGACGACGAGAACCATCGAGGCGACCCGCAGCGGATCCAGTTCGATCGGCACTACGGCGAGACGCCGGCGTGGCACGACGCGCAGGTCGAGATCCGCGGCCCGGCCGTCGGCGACCTCGCGCGGACCTTCCGGGAGCGATGGGAGGATCCGACGCCGCTCGACCACCGGAATCCGGTGCGCGACCGGATCCGTCACATCGTCCGCGAGCCGCGACGTCCCGACCCGCTGCCGCCCGAGATCCCTCCCCCCGGCACGACCGACGGGGTCTCCGTGCAGGTGCTTCGCACGTATCCCAAGAAGCGACCGCCGTTCCCGTTCGCGCCGAACGGCGAGCGCAGCATCGCGCGCGCGTACATCAAGGCGTTCCGCCGCGCGCGATCGTTCATCTACATCGAGGACCAGTACCTTTGGTCCACGGAGATCGCCGGCGTTCTGGCCGCCGCGCTGCACCGCGAGCCGAACCTGCGCGTGATCGCCGTCGTTCCGAGATATCCCGACCGCGACGGCCGCTTCTCGGGCCCGCTCCAGCGCATCGGGCAGCTCGAGGCGTCCGAGCTCGTCCGCCGGGCGGGCGGCGAGCGGGCGAGTCTGTTCGACATCGAGAACGACGACGGCGATCCGATCTACGTGCACGCGAAGGTCTGCATCGTCGACGACGTGTGGATGACGATCGGATCGGACAACCTCAATATCCGGTCCTGGACCAACGACTCCGAGCTGACGTGCGCGCTCCTCGATCCGACGCGCGACGAGCGAGCGCCCGCCGACCCCGCCGGCCGAGGCGACGGTGCGCGTCGGCTGCCGAGGGAGGTCCGGCTCCAGCTGTGGCGCGAGCACCTCGGCGCGGAGGTTCCCGAGGAGCGGCTGCTGGATCCGGTCGCAGGATTCGAGGCGTGGAACGAGACCGCATCGACGCTCGACGCCTGGCACGAGAACGGCCGCTCGGGACCGCGCCCGGCCGGACGGGCCCGGCACCATCAGCCCGAACGCGTTCCGCGGTGGTCTGCCGTGTGGGCGCGGCCGATCCACCAGATCGCCGTCGATCCCGACGGCCGCCCGCGCCGGCTGCGGCGTCGGCACTCGTTCTGACCGCGCGCCGGTAGTCGTCCCGTCCGCCGGAGACTACGGAAGCGCCTTCAGAGCGTTCACGAGGTTCCGCTCGACCTGTGGTAGGTCCGGCCACTTGTCGAGCTCGCGGAGCAGGTCGCGGGCCTCCTCGGTCGTCATCGAGACCGAGACCGTGTCGTTACGTCGTTCTGCCTGCATGTGCATCCTCCCGATGACAGCGGTACCCGTTCGGCGGCACCGGTACGTGCGCGGCAGCTCGCCGCTCCGTCGCCATGCGCGGGGGCGTCACGCTCGCGGGATCGAGCCTCGAACGACGGTCCCGCTTCCCGGGCGGCTCTCGATCTCGAGCGTTCCGCCGATCGCGTTGAGCCGGTCGCGCATGCCCTGGAGGCCCGTGCCGCCGCCGGTCGTGGTTGCGTCGAACCCACGGCCGTCGTCGCGGACCTCGAACTGCACGCTGCCGTTCCGCTCGCGGAGGCGAACGGTCGCAGACGTCGCGCCGGCGTACTTCGCCACGTTCTGCAGCGCCTCGAGCGTGCAGAAGTAGATCGCGGCCTCGGCGTCCTGCGGCAGCCGGCCGACGCCGTCCGCCTCGATCTCGACCGGCAGCGTCGCCTTGCGCGCCTGCGCCTCGATCGCCGCGGCGAGGCCCTTGTCGGCGAGCAGCGGCGGATAGATCCCGCGCGCCAGATCGCGCAGGTCGTCGAGCGCGTCGGTCAACGCGGCTCGGATCTGTGAGCTCATCGCACGCACGCGCTCGGGATCGTCCGCGACGCGCTCGAGCAGTCCGAGCTGCACCGAGAGCGCGACCAGCTGCTGCTGCGCGCCGTCGTGGAGGTTGCGCTCGATCTTCCGGCGCTCGGAGTCCTGCGCCTCGACGAGCCGCCGCCTGGACGCGCGGAGGTCGTCGAGGCTCGCATGCAGCTCGGCGGCGAGCCGCACGTTCCGCAGCGCGAGCCCGGCCTGCGACGCGAGATCGGCGACCAGCTGATCCTCGGTCGGGGTCAGCGGCTCGCTCGGCGGCTTCTCGATCGTGAGCGCGCCGAGCAGGTCGCCGGCATGCCGCACCGCCGCGACCCGCGTGACGCCGTCGAACGCCGCGAGCTCGTGCTCGTCGTCGAGGCGCACCGCCGGGCGACGCGGCGCGTCGGCCGGCCACGCGGCGACCGGCCGGAGCTCGTCGCCAAGCCGGAGCCACACGTCGACGCGCGTCGCGCCCGTTCCCGCGGCGAGCACCGAGGCGGTGCGCTCGAGGACGTCGTCGAGGCTGAACGTGCTCGCCATCCGATCGGCGAGGTCGGACAGCACCTGATACGGCGTCGCCCGCTCGCCGTAGACGAGACGGTTCGCGACGCGCTGCGCTCGCGAACGCAGCGGCTGGAACAGCAGCGCGATCGCGGCCGCGGCGGCGATCGTGAGCGCCGGGGTGCCGCGGCTCCCGACGAACGTCCCGATGCCGACGACGACGCCGACATACACGATCGTGAGCGCCGCGGCGAGCAACCCGTACACCGCGGCTCGATTGAGGATGACGTCGATGTCGTACAGGCGGTACTTGAGGATCGCGACGGCGAGCGCCGCCGGCACGCCGAGGAGGATGACGAACCCAGACGCGAGCAACAGCCCGAGCGCGATCGGCGATCGATCGCATCCGCAGCCGACGAGCGACACGATGGCCGCGGCGTTCAAGAACAGCGCCGCGCCGGCGGCGAACGCGAGCCACTTGATCTGCTGGCGCAGCTCGCGATCTCCGCTCCGGTACCGCAGAACGAGCGCGCCGAACGCCGCCGCGATGACGATCACGACGATCCACGTCGCGACGACGAGCGTCGTCGAAAGCAGACCCGACCGGATCCGGAGCGGGTTCGGGTAGATCAGCGAGACCCCGCCGGGCGCCGGAAGCGGCTCGAGCGGCGGAACCACCGTGATGAGGACGACGGTCACCGCCGCGGCGACCAGCCCGACGCGGACGAGCGGCCGCCACCGCGGCGACGGCAGCGACCCCGTCGGGAAGATGAACATCAGGAAGGCCAGCGCGATCGCCATCGCGGTGAAGGTCGGTTCGGAGAGCGCGCCGACGATCCTGGGGGCCGGCAACGGCAGGCCCCGTCGGAGCGCGGCGATCGCGTACACCGAGAAGAGGGTGCACAGCACGATCCCGACCGAGATCCACTCGAGCGCCCACCCGAATCGGTTCCGAGCCCGTCGGACGATCAGCGCTCCGAACGCCGCGTAGACCACGCCGGCCACCGCGGTCAACACGGCCGGATAGGCGTCCTGCGTCGCGAGGTCGGACCAGACGTAGACCGTGAGCACGACCGTCGCGACGGCCAGCACGGCAACGGCCGCGACGAGGCCCGTGGCCAGGACGTTCGCCTGCCGCTGCGTCAGGGTCCGCATGCCGGGCTCATCGTCCCGCACGCTCGACGCCGGCGAAAGGGTGGCTCCTCCCGATCGAGGCGGAGGCGGACACCCCCATGGGCGGTCTTGCTGACGACAACGCGTCGAGCGTCCCGCCGGCGTGAGACCGGGTTGAGACCGCTCCCGTGTAGATGAGTATGCGAAGGAGGCGATCGCCATGGTTGCAAGGCCCATCGAGATCTCGACCGACGTTCATCCGTACGACGTCGTCCCAGACAGGCCGTTGCCGCTCCTGACGAGCGATAGGAGCCGCCCGTTCGCTTCGTGGCTCACCGGAGCGATGCACCGGATGCTGGCGGCCGCGTTACGGACGCGTCCGCGCCCACTCGAGGTGTCAGGCGGCCGATCGCAGCGTTCCGCGGATCTTCGCGTCACCCGCTGAGTTCCGCGAACGCTCGCCGCGCCGGCCGCGCGAGCGCCGGAGCCTTCTTCCGTGCCGCCGTGTCGACCGCCCGGTCGAACGATCGCATGGCGGCGTCGGTCTCTCCTGCTGCGCCGAGCGCATCCCCGAGCGTCGACCACGCGTTGCACTGATACATCAGGAAGTCGGTCTCGGCCGCCAGGTCGACGGCCTCTCGCGCGGTGGCCAGCGCCTCCTCGTACCTGCCGAGACCGGCGAGCGCTCTCGCTCGCGGGCATCGCCAGTCGATCGCACCCTGGATGTCGTCCGGCGTGACCCCCGACTCGGCGCGCTCACTCGCCTCGAGCGCTTCGGCGTATCGGCCGAGCCCGCACAGCGCCTCGGCGCGGAGCGAGGCGAACCAGTTCAGCGGCTTCGGCAGCCCGAGCCCGGCGACGGACTCGAGCGCCGGAGCGATCGTCGCCTCCATCGCCTCGAAATCGCACCGCCACCAGTGCAGGTGCGCGAGGCCGGCCGGAACGACGAGCAGCGCCTCGACAGGGGACGTGAACGTCCGGTGGAACTCCTCGATCGCCGCCCAGTCGCGCCAGGCCGCGTCGTACCGGTCCTGCATCGCGAACAGCAGACTCCGTCCCAGGAGGTAGCGGTCGATCGGAGGGAAGTCGGACACGGCGTTGTCGATGCATTCGGTGCAGAACTGGATCGCCGCATCGGTCGGCGTGGAATCCCAGAGGACGTCGACGCACCCTCGACCGAGGATCAGCTCCTCCTCGCGGGTCGCCCCCGCCCGGCGGGCGTGGTCGGCCCCCTTCATCACGGCCCGGCGCATCTCGTCGCCGCGACCGCGGCGCTGATAAAGGAAGTCGAGCGTCATGCATGCCCGCGCGATGCCGCGATCGTCGCCATGG
>JBKPTC010000016.1:0-33452 GCA_046735355.1 bacterium | reverse complement strand
CGCGTGGGAGTGGATCGTGCTCTGGCGCCCCGTGCTCTACTACGCGCGGTACGGCGAGGGCGTTCGCCGGGTGATCTACGCGAACGGCAACCCGGCGATCTTCTGGGGCAGCCTGCTCGCGATCCCCTGGGTCGCATACGTGTGGCTCCGGCGTCGCGACTGGCGAGCCGCATACGCGCTCGTCGCGATCGCGTCGCTCTATCTCCCGTGGTTCGTGGTGTCGCGGCCGCAGTTCTTCTTCTACGCCACGCCGATCACGCCGTTCCTCGTCCTTGCCGACGTGTACTTGATCCGAGACCTGTCGGAGATGCACGTCGCCGGGTCGCGATCCCGGCCGTACCTCCCGGTGTCCGTCGGGTTCGTCGTCGTGTCGGTGGCGCTGTTCGTCTGGTTCTGGCCCACGCTCACGGCGGGTCCGCTCTCCGATTCGGCATGGCATCTGCGCGCCTGGTTCCCCGGCTGGGTCTGAGGACGCCGTGACCGGCGGTCGGACGGCGCCTCGCGCACAGCTCGACCGCGCCAGGCCGCACGCCCGGGTAGCATCCGCGCCGATGCCCGGCCGCGAGCACCTGTTCCTGTCGATGCGCGACGGCGTGCGGCTGCACGCCACGCTGTACCGACCGGACGGCGACGGACCGTGGCCGGCGCTGCTCGAGGCGCTCCCGTACCGCAAGGACGATCTGACCGGGCGGGACCGGACCGAGTACGTCCGCCTCGCCGAGCGCGGGTACGCGGTGCTCCGCCTCGACGTCCGTGGAACCGGGACGAGCGAGGGCCCGGCGACCGACGAGTACCCGAAGACCGAGCTCGACGACCTCAACGACACGATCGCGTGGCTCGCGTCGCAGCCGTGGTCGACCGGCAACGTCGGGATGTTCGGTACGTCGTACTCGGGCTTCAACTCGGTGCAGGCCGCGATGACGCGGCCGCCGGCGCTCAAGGCGATCGTGACGATCTTCGCGACCGACGACCGCTACACCTGCGACGACGTGCATTACTTCGGCGGCGCGCTGAAGGCTCTCGATCTGTGCGACTACCCGGTGATGATGACGGCGATGAACGCGCTGCCGCCGGTGCCGTCGTTGTTCGGCGACGGATGGCGGGAGGAGTGGGAGCGACGCGTCCACGGCAACGAGCCGTGGCTGAT
Organism: bacterium; assembly: GCA_046735355.1. Classification (GTDB taxonomy): domain Bacteria; phylum Actinomycetota; class UBA4738; order UBA4738; family HRBIN12; genus DATAEU01. Next base: position 32,305 of record JBKPTC010000016.1, on the reverse strand, counting down.
CCGGTGGCTCGAGGAGCAGAACCACACGGCGTACTGGAAGCACGGCTCGCTCCGCGAGGACTACGGCTCGATCACCGCCGCGACGATGATCGTGGCCGGGTGGGCGGACGGCTACTGGAAGGACGCGCTCAACGTCCTCGAGCGGCTCGAGTGCCCGAAGAAGCTGCTGCAGGGACCGTGGGCGCACGCCTCGACCGAGACGTCGCTGCCCGGCCCGAACATCGACCTCGTCCCCGAGATGCTCCGGTGGTTCGACCGGTGGCTGAAGGACGAGGACAACGGCGTCGACCGCGAGCCGCAGATCACGCTGTTCGCGCGGCGGCCGACGCCGCCCGCGCCGGACCTGCGGCTGCTGAACGGCGAGTGGCGCTTCGAGCCGAGCTGGCCGCTCGAGCGCTCGCGGGAGACCGCGCTCGCGCTCGCCGACGCGGAGCGCGACGGGGCGGCGGCGGACGGACGCGACGAGCTGCGCGTGCGCGGCGATGTCGGATGGACCGCCTGGATCAGCTGCGCCGGGCATCTGCCGTACGGACAGCCGCTCGACCAGCGGGCGGACGAGCCGTACTCGCTCGGGTACGTCTGGGAGCCGCTCGACGGCGAGCTCGAGATCCTCGGCAACCCGCGGTTCGACGTGACGGTCACGTCGGACGCGCCGGTCGCGTACGTGTCGGTCAAGCTCGTCGACGTGTTCCCGGACGGAACCTCCGCGCTCGCCGGCCGCGGCTTCCTGAACCTCACGCACCGCGAGTCGCACGAGTCGCCGTCGCCGCTCGAGCCGGGCGTTCCGACGCGGGTGACGATCCCGTTCATGCTCACGTCGTGGATCTTCGAGCCGGGGCACCGGCTGCGGCTCGACGTCGCCGGAACCGACTGGCCGAACGCGTGGACGCCGCCCGAGCCGCTCACGCTCTCGATCGACGTCTCGGACGCCGTCCTGGTCTTGCCGACGCTCGACGGCCCCTCGCCGATCGCCGAGCGCCCGGCTCTGCAGCCGCCCACCGCGAGCGCGCAGCAGGAGACGTACGTGCCGCTCGCCGCAGGGGACGCCCCGACGACGCAGCGCGGGCGTGAGCGGCCGGACGGCATCGATTGGAAGGTCGAGCACGACGTCCTCGAACGCCGGACGACGATCACGTGCGGGAGCTGGGGGACGTCGGCGGGCGACGGCGACGTGCCCGAGACGTTCGAGCGCTACGGCGGCGTCGTCAGCGTGTCGACGACCGATCCGGGCGACGCGCGCGCCGACGCGCGCTCGGTGATCCGGATCGCGTATCCGGAGGCGACGGTCGAGACCGAGGCGCGCTACTCGGTCGCCAGCGACGCGTCGACGTACCGCGTCGAGATCGAGCTCGACGTGCGCGAGAACGATCAGCACAAGTGGTCGCGCCGCTGGGAACGTTCGATCCCCCGGCAGCTCCAGTAGCTGCTACGTCAGCCCTTTACAGCCATGCGGAGCGCGAGGGAGATCCTCGTTCCGCGCTTCGGTCCCGGGATCGAGTGGAACGGACGGCCGTCTCGCGCCCCCGCGAGCCCGGGCGCGCGCATCAGGGTCAGGCCCCCGGCCCTCGCCGTCCACGTCGCGACGGCCGGTCCGGTCCGCGTCTGGTGGACCGAGAAAGGCGCGTCACCGCGCACCGTGACGACGACGACGAGACGCCGGTACCACTTCCCGTCCATGTGCGCGGTGATGCCCATCGCTCCGGGTTCGTAACGGACCGCACCGGCCTCGTTCGGGCGCCACGTGGCGATCCCGCGGATGCCCGATCCGTCGCGGCGGACGACACGCTCGAGCTCGTCACGGAGCGCGGCTATCGAGGAGAAGCCGTCCATCGGCGCGTCGAGGTCGAAGCCCTCGATGCGCATCCGCACCGCGCCCTCGTCGTGCTCGAACCGCTGCCACGGCCCGGCGTCGAGCTCCTGATCGAGCGCCGTTCGGAACGCGGGATCGAGCGCGTCGGGAACGTACGCGAACCCGCGCTCGGCCGTGTCGCGCAGCGAGCGGATGAGGGACAAGCGCGGGCGGAACACACGTGCGCTCATCCGAACCCCGGCAGGTGCTTGCGGAACGCGATGTAGCCGACACCGGCGCCGACGTCGAGCAGCGTGTGCGCGATGACGAGCGGCCACGCGCGTCTGGTCCGAACGAACACGAATCCGAACAGCGCACCCATCGCGAGGTTCCCGAGGAATCCGCCCCACCCCTGATACAGGTGGTACGAACCGCGCAGCAGCGCGGCGAGGCCGACGGCCGCCACCGCGGTCAGCCGGAGCTGCCGCAGCCTCGTGATGAGGTAGACCGCGATGACCTCCTCGAGCAGACCCGCCTCGACGGCGTTGAGCACCAGCACCGGAACGGTCCACCAGTGCCCGAGCGGCGGCGCAGGGACGACGAACCGGTTGACGCCTGCCGCGACCGACCCGAGGTAGATCGCGATCCCGCCCAGCGCGACGACCGCGAAGAGCGCGAGGCCGAGGAGGAGGTCTCGCCTCGGCTGGCGCACGTCGAGCCCGATCGCGCCGACGCCCTCGCCCGAGCGCTGCACGAGATACACGACGAGCCACGCCGGTGCGAGGCCGAACGCGAAGCTCGCGAGCTGCACGGCGAACAGCGGGTTCTGGTTCGCCGCGTACACCGTTACGCCGTGGATCGGCGCGGTGACGAGGTCGATGATCGCGAACACCGCGCTCGCCAGCAGCGAGAGCGAGAGCACGACGAGGACCTCCTCGACGAGGAGTCGCCGTTCGCGCGTCTGCAACGTCATCGGGCGACACGCTACCGCCCTGCGGATACACTGCGGCCCGCCTTCGACCAGGGAGGAGCGAAGTGGCGCGCGACACGGCGGACGTGGTGATCGTCGGCGGCGGCACCGTCGGCGGATGGGCCTCGGTGTTCGCGAGGAAGAACGGCGCCAAGCGCGTGGTCGTGCTCGAGAAGGGCGTGGTCGGCCAGGGCGCGAGCAGCCGGGCGGCCGGGGTCGTGCGCGCGCAGGGCGGTACGCCCCAGACGGTCGCGCTCGGCTCGTGGTCGATCGACTTCTACCGGTCACAGCGGTACGCGTTCGGCACGGACTCCGGGTTCCGCGAGCTCGGCTATCTGATCCTCGCCGTGTCGAAGGACGACGAACGCGCCGGCCGCGAGCGCGTCGAGATGCAGCGCGCCGCGGGCCTCGACGTGTCGTGGCTCTCGGCCGAGGAGGCGGTCGCGGTCAACCCGACGCTCGCGCCGACGGGACACCGGGGCGGCTCGTACGCGTCGACCGACGGCTGCATCGACCCGCCGCGCAACGTCCGCGCGTACTCGCTCGCGATGCAACGGTCGAACGTCGACCTGCGCGAGCGAACCCGGTTCCTCGGCGTGAAGACGCGGAAGGGACGCGGTCGCTCGTCGAGCGTGAAGGCGGTCGAGACGTCCTCGGGCACGATCGCGACCGAGCGCGTGATCCTGACGGGCGGCCCGCTGCTCCGCGACGTCGGCCGACCGCTCGGCCTGAAGATCCCGGCCGGCGGGGCGCGTCATCAGGTCGTCGTGAGCGAGCCGCATATGGACTTCGACGTCGACCGGCTGCCGATGGTGTTCGATCTCGGCGCCGGGCTGTACTGGCGCCTCGAGGAGGGCGGCCTGCTCTGGGGCATGAGCAACCCGAACGAGACGCCCGGCCGCGCGCGGTCGATCGACTTCGCCTACCTGAAGACCATGCAGCGGCGGCTGGCGAGATTCGTCCCGGTCACGAAGGACCTCGGCATCCGGAAGGTGTGGGCGGCGACGATCGACTACACGCCCGACCATCTGCCGATCCTCGGCCCCGCGCTTCGACTGGACGGCTCGACGGTGGACGGCGTGACCGTCGCCTCGCCGGGCGGCCACGGGATGATGTGGGGACCGGCCGTCGCGAAGATCGCGGCGGATCTCTGCGTGAAGGGGAAGACGAAGGTCACGGACGTCCGCGACTTCGGTCTCGACCGCTTCGATGCCGAGGGGAAGTCGCGCTTCTACGACCCGGTCGCCCTGCCGTTCCCGGTCTCGTTCCACGACTGAGGACGATGCACCCGCGTGACCGCGGATCGGTCACCAGACGTCGCCGGGGCGCCAGTCGCAGCTGAGGGACGCGCCGAGGTCGAGGTCCGGCGGCGTGCGCGGCGTTCGAAGGATCATCACGAAGCCGTCCTCCTCGGGCGTTCGCTCCTCGCGGCCGTCCACGCGTACGAACGTCGGTCCGCGCCAGCGCTCCCATCCGAGCCGTTCGTAGAACGGAAAGGTCGACGTGTCGAGCGCTCCCAGCTCGAACGACCGGCGGACCTCCTCGTCGAGCGCGGAGACGATCGCGGTGCCGAGACGCCGGCCCTGGAGCTCCGGAACGACCGCCACGGCCTCGAGATAGCCGGTGAGGAGCGGATGGCCGGCCGCGTGCAGCTCGCGCTCGACGACCGAGCCGTGGGCGACGATCTCGCCGTCCTCGAGCGCGATCGCGTGCACGCCGCCGAGCGCGTGCGCCATGTCGTCGTCGGTGAACGACTCGAGCCGGTCGACCTGCGCGAACGCGCCGTCGCACACCACCCGGATCCGTTCGATCTCGGCGGGCGTCAGCTCGTCCGAGTGGACCAACCGAACGTTCACGTCAGGCGCTATCCGAGCGCGACGTCGACCGCGATCAGCTCGCTCTCGGCCGTCGCCTCGACGCGGATCGGCGTCTCGTCGGCGATCTGCGCCGCGTCGCCGGTCGACATCGCCTCGCCGTTCAGCGTGATCTCGCCCTCGATCACGTAGAGGTACACGCCGCGCCCGGTCGCGAGGTCGTGCTCGATCGTCGTGCCGCGGTTGAGGCGCGACACGAACACGTGCGCGTCCTGGTGGACGAGCACGGCGTCGCCGCCGTGGCCGCTGATCACGCGCAGCAACGTGTCGGTCCGGTCGTCCTTCGTGAAGATCTTCTGTTCGACGCCCGGCTGCAGGCCTCGCTCGTTCGGCATGATCCACATCTGGATGAACCGCATGGGCTCGGTCTCGGACGCGTTCTGCTCCGAGTGCCACGCGCCGGACCCGAGCGTCATCCGCTGCACCGATCCGGCCGGCAGCGGTCCGGGCGGGCCGCCGACGTCGTCCTGATGCCGGAAGGAGCCCTCGACGACGTACGTGAGGCCCTCGATGTCGCGATGCGGATGCATCGGCCAGATCGCGCCGGGGATCAGGCGGTCGTCGTTGAAGACGCGCAGCGTTCCGAACTGCACGTACTCGGGGTCGTGGTACGTGTCGAACGAGTAATGCCACCGGGCGCGGAACCACCCGCCCTCGACGTCCGAGATCTCGGCGTCGCGCCGGATCTTCAGCACGTCACAGCTGCAGGACCGGGCACGTGAGCGTCCGCGTCACGCCCTCGACGGACTGCAGCGGCATCACGATCGACTTGGCGAGCTCGTCGAGGTCCTGCGCCTCACCGCGCGCGATGACGTCGTACGGACCGGTCACGCCGTCAACCTGCACGACGCCCTTGATCCCGCTGATCTCGCGGGTGACCGCGCTGGCCTTGCCGACCTCGGTCTGGATCAGGATGTACGCGGTGACCATCGGATACCTCCTGCCTGGACGGTAGCCGCGCGTATCGTACGCGAAGCCGCGCCGCGGCGCGTCACGGCTACGGCCTCACAGCACGACCGAGAGGGTCGCCGGCCCGCCGTCCGCCGGCGTGAAGTACAGGAAGTTCCCGCCGGTCGGGCTCCGGTCCGACGTGAAGAGCACGTACCGCCCGTCGCCGGACCATCCGCGCGGCTCGTCGGTCGCGTCCTCGCCCGCGGTGAGCGGCCGCGCGTCCTCGCCGTCGAGATCGGCGACCCAGACGTCGACCGAGCCGGCCCGGTCCGTCGCGAAGATCAACCGCGTCCCGTCGGGCGATGCGATCGGCGAATAATCGTCGCCGCCCGAATCGAGTACCCGGCGCGCGTGCCTTCCGTCCGCATCCATGGACCAGATGTCCCAGTTGCTCGGCGCATCCGGCGACGTCGTCGCGTACAGCAGTCGGTCGTTCGCGAGCCACGACGGCGTCATGCTGCTCCCGTCCGACGTGACGTCGGCGACTCGACCCGTCGCCACGTCGACGACACCGACGTCCGTCCGACCCTCGGAGATGTGCGAGAACGCGATCCGCGAGCCGTCCGGAGACCACTGAGGGTCCCACTCGTCTCCGAGCTCGTCCGTCAGTCGCCGGACGCCGAGCGGTCGGTGGGCCGAATCGAGATCCATGATCCAGACGTCGATCGTTCCGGCGCGAACGTCGCCGAACGCGATCTCGTGCCCGTCGGGCGACAGAGCGGCTCCGCCCGTCGCGGTTCCGGACGACGTCAGCTGTTCGATCCTCGTCCCGCCGTCGAGGACGAGGAACAGCTCGGACCGCCCGCGCGGGCTGGCCGTCGCCGCGAGATCGGGCCGCCCGGGCACCGGTGTCGTCCGCAGATGTCCGAGCGCCGGAACCGTGCCGACCGCCGCGACGGGCAGGACCAGCGCGATCGCGAGGAGGGCGATCCGGCGAAGGCCCATCGAGCGCGCGACGAGCCGCGCCCCCACCAACATGCCGGTCGCGGTCGCGACCGGCGTCCCGATCGACAGCAGCGCGATCGTCGGGCGCGGTGGGAACCACCGGATCAGGCCGGCGATCGCGACGATGGACGAACCGAGCCACGCGAGGCCGGTCGCGACGCCGAACGCGGCGTTGCGCGACTCGGCGTGGGCGCTCTCGGGGCGACGCGGCCTCGTCGGCGGGGCCGGAAGCGATCGATGCAGCGACCACGCCAACGCCAGGCCCCGCGCGTTGATCAGTCGCGCAGCCCAGCGACTCACCGCCAGCGGCCTGCGCTCTCGCGCGCTCCGCCAGCCGACCACGACGAGCGCGAACCCCACGCCGAGGACGAGGACGGTGACGGCGATCCGCGCGGTCGTGCGATCCCGCGGATCGAGGACGTGGCCCGCGCCGACGAAGACCCAGAGCAGCCCCAGTCCGAACAGCAGCCAGCCGAAGCGCGCCGCGCCCGTTGTCGCGGCGAATCGTCGCCGTACGCGTTCGAGGACGGCCACCCGCCAGGCTGCCGGCATCGTGACGCGAACGCCGGGGCGAGACGATCCAAGATCCGGGCGCGCCGGCAGCATCGCGCTCGGGGGGTCGGGCCACCGCACGGCGGGCGGACCGTACGCGCGCGGACCGATCGGGGCGGTCCGGCGCGCGTCGACCGCTATGCCCGTGCCGCACCGCGGACAGACGATTGCGCCGTCGGCGAGCAGCAACGAACACACTGGGCAGGTCGTCACGGCGATCCGGTCATTCCGACGATGATTCTGTATCGGCGCGTGCCGACGGACGTGGAGCCCGCGCGCCCTACGGCTCGGGCGTGCTCGCCGGGACCGTGCCGAGCGGGGGCGCGCCCGGGTCGACGTCCGCCTCCTCGGTCCGGGCGAACCGGCGGTCGCGGAGCGCGATCCACGCGACCCCGCCGCCGGCGAGCGTCAGGGCCGAGGCCGCGGAGTAGAGCACGACCGGGCCGAACGTCTCGTAGACGACGCCGCCGAGCCCGGCGCCGAGGATCGGGCCGAGCCCGAACCCGGCCGTCATCGCGACCGACTGTCCCGTCGAGTAGAGCGCCGGCGGGACCATCCGTCCGATCGCGATGACCGTCGTCGTGAACAGGAGCGCGAACCCGACGCCCTCGAACATCGTGAGCGCCGACACGACGCGAGGGCTCTCGATGAGGCCCCACAACAGGAATCCCGTCGCGTACACGATGCAGCCGGCGACGAACACGGCGCGGAGCCCGTACCGGCGCTGCACGCGCGAGGAGATCCGCATCGTCGGCACCTCGATCGCACCGCCGAGCGCCGTCCCGACCCCGACGAGCAACGGGCCGCCCCCGCCCGCCTCGATCTTCAGCGCGACGAAGTTCCATGCGGCATTGAATCCCGTCCACAGGAACAGCAGCGCGATCAGGAAGATCCAGAACCGCGGGACCGTCCGGAACAGCGTGCCGACCGTGCCGAGGCGCCCGTGCTCGCCGCGCACGTGCGTCGGCCGGTCGGCGGGAAGCGTCGCGGCCCACAGCATGACGCCGACGCTGGCCACGGCGAAGGCCGGCATCGTCCACCGCACGCCGACCGCCTGGAGCAGGATCCCGAGCGCGAGACACGCCGTCGCGTAGCTCACGCTCTCCCACGCGCGGACGCGGCCGTAGTCGTGCATCCGCTCGTCGCCGAGGTGCGCGAGCGCGATCGCGTCGATGTTCGGACCCGTCGTCGTTTGGAAGACGGCGAACACGCACGCGACCGCGGCGATGGCCGCCAGCCCGTTCGTCGCGAACAGCACGACGGCCGCGATCGCCGCACCGAGCGAGCCGATCTGCAAGGTCCGCCGCCGCCCGAGCGTCGTGTCGGCCAGGTGGCCCCAGAACGGGTTCACGGCGATCCGTGCGACCGCCATCGCCGCGAGCACGAATCCGATGTCGGCGGCGGACAGACCGCGATCGTCGAGGAACAGCGCGATGAACGGGAAGAACGACGCGACGACGAATCCGAACAGCAGGAACAGGACCGGGATCGACACGTCGGGTCGGACACGAACGTCCGCTCGGTCGCTCACCCGCGCGCCACGCCGCCGGCGTGCGCGCCGCTCGGAACCGACAGGAACGACGCGAGACGCCGCCGGGCGACCTGGTCGCGTTCACCGCGGGTGCTCTCGAGCAGCATCCGAACGGCGCGAGCCGCGTCCGGCGCGTGATAGATGCCGGTTCCCGACGTGAGCATGTCGGCGCCGGCGTCCGCGTACGCCGTCGCGTTCTCGGGCTTCACGCCGCCGTCGACCTCGATCGCGGCGCGAGCGCCCATCCGGTCGAGCCGCTCGCGGAGCCGCCCGATCCGGTCGAACGTGTCGGGCGCCGGCGCGCCGCCGCCCCACCCGATCGGCACGGCCACGAGGTTGACGGCGTCGACGGCCTCGAGCACGTCCGCGGGCAGTTCGTCGACGGCGGTGTCGTTCCGAACGGCCAGACCGGCGAGCCGCCCACGCGCGCGGATACGCTCGATCACGGCCATCGGCTCGGTCGCGGCCTCGACGTGGAACATCACCAGGTCGGCACCTGCGTCGGCCATCCGGTCGACCCACCCGATCGGCTCGGTCACCATGAGGTGCACCTCGAGCGGCCGGTCGGTCCAGCCGCGGATCGGGCCGACGAGGAACTCGCCGAACGTCGCCCGCGGCACGAAGTGACCGTCCATGACGTCGAGCGAGAACGCGTCGACGCCCGCCTCGGTCACGCGCTCGATCTCGCGGCGGAGCTCCGCGTAGTCCGCGTCGAGGATCGACGCCGAGATGACGGCCATAGGCGCGCCATCGTACGAAACGATCGCACGACGACGGTTAGCCCTTGACGGCGCCGGTGATCGCCTGAACGAAGCGGCGCTGGCCGAGGAGGAAGACCAGCAACACGGGCGCTGTCGTGAGCGTGATCCCCGCCGAGACCGCCGACCACTCGGTTCGGTGCTGACCCTGGAACGTCGCGAGGCCGACCTGCACCGTGTACTTCTTGTCCGACGTGATCGCGATGAGCGGCCAGAACAGGTCGTTCCACGCGTAGATGAACGTGATGATCGCGAGCGCCGCGAGCGCCGGCTTCGCGAGCGGCATGACGATCTTCATGAACACGCCGAGCCGCGAGCATCCGTCGATCCGCCCCGCCTCCTCGAGCTCCTTGGGGAACGCCTGGAAGAACGAGGACATCAGGTAGATCCCGAGCGCCGACGTGAGCTGCGGCACGATGAGCGCGCCGAGCGTGTCGATCAGGTGCAGCTCGTGGAAGATCAGGAACGTCGGGATCACGGTCAGCTGGAACGGGATCAGCGCCGTCGCGAGCAGCAGGAGCAGCGTGACGTTCTTCCCGCGGAAATTGATCCGCGCGAACGCATACCCGGCCAGGCTGCACAGGATCAGCTGCGAGACCACCACGCTGACCGAGACGATCAGGCTGTTCAGGAACCACCGTGGGAAATCGGAGTTCTTCAGCACCATGTGGTAGCCGGCCTTGTTGATGCCGTGCGGCCAGAGCGTCGGCGGCGCGTGGTTGATCTCGGCGTTCGTCATGAACGACGACAGGACCATCCAGACGAACGGGGCGACCATCACGAGGGAGAGCGGGAGCAAGATGGCGTGCCACCCTCGCGGGACGAGCCGCCGCGCGCCGCTCCGACGGGTGCGGCGCTCGGCCTCGGCCAGACGCGAGCGATGGACCTCGGGGTCGAACACGCTCTCCGGCACGCCGGGGACGCCGGCCGTCGTCGCGCTCACAGCGCCATCCCCCGCTTCCGCGCGTAGACGAGGCCGACGATGATCGCGATCAGCGTCGAGAAGAACAGGACGTACGCGACCGCCGCCCCGTAGCCCGCCGTGAAGAAGTTGAACGCGAGCTCCCAGATGTAGTACACGAGCGTGATCGTCGAGTACAGCGGTCCGCCCTTCGTCGTCGTGAAGACAAGGTCGAAGAACTGGAAGGTGTCGATCAAGCCCCACACCACGAGGAACACGGTGACGGGGCGGATCGTCGGCAGGATGATCGACTTGAAGGTCGCCCACCCCCGGGCGCCGTCGATGGCGGCGGCCTCCATCACCTCCTGCGGGATGTCCTGCAGCGCCGCGAGGTAGATCACCACGTTGAAGCCGAACTGCGTCCAGAAGTACACGATCGCGAGCGTGACCAAGGCCTGCGACGGATCGGTCAGGAACTTCTGCGGCGGGATGCCGACCTTGCCGAGCATCGAGTTCACGACGCCGAAGTCCGGATCGAAGATGAACCCGAACAGCAGGCCCTCGGCCGCCGACGACGCGATGAACGGGACGAGGAACGCCGTGCGGTACGCGCCGATCCCGCGGATCCTGCGGTTGAGCATCATCGCGGTGAGCAGCCCGCCGAGCAGCCCGACGGGCAGGTACATGATCGAGAACAGCACGGTGTTCGTGAACGCCTTCTTGAGCAGCGGATCCTTCGCGAGCGCGGCGTAGTTCGCGAACCCCACGTAGTGACCGCCGGACACCAGGTCCGAGTTGGTGAGCGACAGGTAGAACGCCCACCCCATCGGGATGAACGACAGCCCGAGCACCATCACGACGGACGGCCCGGCGAACGCCCACCCGTGAAGATTGTCCTCGCGGCGATGCCGGCGGCCTGCCGTTCGGACCGTCTGCGCGACGCGCTCGGGCGAGAACGCCTCGGCGCCAGGCGCGCTCGTCGCGCTCACGGCCGCCCCCGCCTCGAGCAGTTCACCCGATGCGCGCTCCTACTCGGGAACCGCGAGGAGCGTGTTCGCCTGCTGCGCGGCCCCGTCGAGCGCGGCCTTCGGCTCTTCTTGACCCAAGATGACCGACGAGATCGCCTGGCCGAGCGCGTCGACGATCCTCGGCCACTGCGTGAGCGTCGGCATCGCGTTCTTGGCGTTCTCCAGGTTGTCGGCCATGGCCCCGATGCCCGGGTACTTCTCGAGGAACTTCTGGTACTCGGGCAGGTCCATGATCGAGGGTCGGACCGGGAGCGACGCCGATCCCATCATCCACTTCAGCTCCTGCTCGGGCGCCGTCAGCCACTTCAGGAACTCGATGGACGCGTTCACGCGCGCGGATCCGTGATCGAGGATCACCCAGTTGTCCGGCCCGGAGATGGTCTGGTGATCGCCATCGATGCCGGGCAGCACCTGGTCCCCCCAGTCGACTCCGGCGGTCTTGAGGTACTCGACCTCCCACGGCCCGCTCACGTACATCGCGAGGTGACCACTTCCGAAGAGCGGCTCCGCCTTCTCGTCGGTCGGGTCCTCGAAGACCGAGTGATCGACCTGATCCATCTGCTGCCACAGCGTGAGGTTGTCGACGCCCTCCTGCGAGTTGAACGCGGCCTGCGTCTCGTCGTCGGTCAGGATCTGGCCTCCCCGCTGCCACAGCCCCGGGAAGAACCGCCACACGGTGTCGAGGTCGCCGCTCACCGGGTAGTTGACGCCGTAGATGTGCTTCGCCGGATCCGACAGCTCCTTGGCGGTCTGGCGGAAGTCGTCCCACGTCCAGTCCGGCGACGGGTACGGCACGCCCGCATCGTCGAAGATCTTCTTGTTGTAGATGACCGAGAGATTGTCGATCAGCGCCGGAAACCCGATGATCTTGCCGCCCGGCGACACGATCTGCTTGGAGGCGTCCCAGAAGTCGTCCCAGTTGAAGCCCGGCTCGTTGATCCGGCTGGACAGGTCGACCGTCTTCCCGCTCTTCGCGATGTTCGCCGCCCACGATCCGTACAGGTAGCACACGTCCGGATACGTCCCGGCGGCGATCGCCGAGATCACCTTCGGGAGCATGTTGTCGGCGATGACACCGCCGGAACTGACCTCGACATGGATGTCGGGGTGCGTGGTGTTGAACTCGTCCACGAGACCGTCCAGGACCCGAGCGGCGGCCTGCTGCTGGCCATGCCAGAACTGGATCGTGACGACGCCGCCAGATCCGGCGGTCGACGCGCCAGAGCTCTCGGTCGACCCGGACGAGTCGGATCCGTTCGTACACGCGGCCGCGAGGAACGCCATCGAGATGCCGAGGACCAAGAGCCGCTTCACGCCAACCCCCTACTCGTCGACCGTCGGCGTCTACTCGCGAAGGATCGTCGCCACGCCGAGCGTCGCATTCTCGCCCGCCTCCAGACATGTCGTCAAGCGAGCGTTTCGTGTTGCTTCGTGCTCGTTTGGCGGCGTAAAGTCGCGCACATGCGCGCGATCGAGCGGGAAGTCGCAAGCCAGCCCGATTGCTGGGAGCGTGCTCGACGCGTGGCAACCGCGCGTTCGACCGATCTTCCCGCAGACGGCGAGCGCGCGCTCGTCCTCGGATGCGGGACGTCGCACTTCGTGGCGCAGGCGTACGCGCGGGCGCGCGAGGATGCGGGCCTCGGCACGACGGACGCCGTCGTCGCCTCGGAGCTGACGGGCCGCCGCGCGTACGACCGGATCGTCGCGCTCTCGCGCTCGGGGACGACGACGGAGGTGCTCCGCGCGCTCGATTCGCTCCGCGGATCGGCGCCGACCGTCGTCGTCACGGCGGACGGCGGGGCGCCCGCGGCGGGCGCCGCCGACCGCGTGATCGTTCTCGACTTCGCCGACGAGGAGTCCATCGTCCAGACACGGTTCGCCACATCGACACTCGCGATGCTTCTGACGTCGCTCGGTCACGACATGGCGCCCGCGATCGACGACGCCGGGCGAGCGCTCGCCGTCGCGATCGAGGACGCCTGGATCGCCGCGCGCACGTTCGCGTTCCTCGGGACAGGATGGACGATCGGTCTCGCGAACGAGGCGGCGCTGAAGCTGCGAGAGGCCGCGCTCGCCTGGTCGGAGTCGTACCCCGCGCTCGAGTTCCGGCACGGGCCCATGAGCGTGGCCGACGAGGACACGATCGTTTGGCCGCTCGGCGCGGTCGATGAGTCTCTCCTCGAGGACGTCGAGGCGACGGACGCGCGCGTGGTGGCGCACGGACTCCACCCGCTGGCCGAGCTCGTCGTGGCCCAGCGCCTCGCGATCGCGATCGCCGAGCGCAAGGATCTCGATCCCGACCATCCACCGCACCTGAGCCGCTCCGTCGTGCTGCCGAGCTGAGGGGGTCGAGTGGCCGAGGTCGCGTTCCACGAGGTCACGAAGGTCTTCCCCGGCGGCGCGACCGCCGTCGAGACGTTGAACCTGCTCGTCAGCGACGGCGAGTTCCTGGTCCTCGTCGGGCCATCGGGCTGCGGAAAGACCACGGCGCTGCGGATGGTCGCCGGGCTCGACGAGCCGACGGCCGGCGCGATCGCGATCGGCGAGACGGTCGTCAACGGCGTGCCACCCCAGGACCGGGACGTCGCGATGGTGTTCCAGAATTACGCCCTGTACCCGCACCAGACGGTGCGCCAGAACCTCGCGTTCGGCCTGCGTCAGCGCAAGGTGCCCAAGGACGAGGTGGTGCAGCGCGTCCGTGAGGTGAGCGAGCTGCTCGCGCTCGAACAGCTGATGGACCGAAAGCCCGCGCAGCTGTCCGGGGGCCAGCGTCAGCGCGTGGCGATGGGCCGCGCCCTCGCGCGCAGCCCGCAGGTGTTCCTGCTCGACGAGCCGCTGTCGAACCTCGACGCGCAGCTGCGCACGCAGCTGCGATCCGAGCTCCGACGCATCCATCAGCTGCGCCCGACGACGTCGATCTACGTCACGCACGATCAGGTCGAGGCGATGACCCTCGGCGACCGCGTCGCGGTGATGAACCAGGGGAAGTTGCTCCAGCTCGGAACGCCGCAGGACATCTACCGGTCGCCGGCCAACGTGTTCGTGGCATCGTTCATCGGCAGCCCGCCGATGAACCTCCTCCGCGGGAACGCCGCCGACGGCCGCGTCCGCGCCGGCTCGGTCGCGGCCGACGTCGACGGCGTGCCGCCCGGTCCGCTCGTCGTCGGGATCCGTCCGGAGGCCTTCCATCTCCCGGATGCGAGCTCCGAACCGACCGTCGACGTGAACGTCGAGGTCGTCGAGCAGCTCGGCCACGAGACGATCCTGTACGGCAGCATCCACGGCGAGCGTGTCAACGCCGTCGGCGCCGAGCAGGGATTGACGGCGTTGCCGGCGGACCGTGCGACGATCGTGGCGCGCCTGGACGCCAGGCGCGTCGCCTCCGTCGGCGAGACCGTCGCGCTCGCGTTCGCGCCGGCCGATCTCCGGCTGTTCGACGCGGAGAGCGGCGAGCGCATACTCACCGCCTCGTCGCGAGCGCCGGACGCCGAGCCGGCGGGGACATAGCGCGGTGCGCCAAGCCGATCGACTCGGCGTGATCCTCGAACGCCTCGCCGGCAACGGGAGCGTCAGCGTCACCGACGTGGCGGCGGAGCTCGATGTCTCCGCGGCGACGATCCGCAGGGACCTCGAACTCCTCCAGGCGCAGCGGCTCCTCGCGCGAACGCACGGCGGCGCCGTCGCCCACGGGGTGCTGTACGAGCTTCCACTTCGCTACAAGAGCGCGCGCAACCAGCAGCAGAAGGTTCGCATCGCGCACGAGGCCGCCTCGCGCGTCGCCGACGGAACCGCTGTCGGTCTGACGGGCGGCACGACGACGACGGAGGTCGCCCGCACCATCGCCGACCGTCAGCGCATCACGGTCGTCACCAACGCGCTCAACATCGCCTCAGAGCTCGCCGTCCGGCCGAACGTGAAGCTCGTCGTGACGGGCGGCGTCGCGCGCGGTGAGTCGTACGAGTTGGTGGGGCCGCTCGCCGAGCAGAGCCTCGCCGGGCTCAACCTCGATGTCGTCTTCCTCGGCGCCGACGGCATCGATCCGGCGGCCGGGCTCACGACGCATCACGAGGTCGAGGCCCGCACCAACCGCTCGCTGCTCGAGCGCTCTCAGCGCGTCATCGTGGTGGCCGACTCGTCGAAGATCGGACAGGTGGCGTTCGCGCGGATCTGCGACCTGTCCGCGGCGACCGAGATGATCACGGATGCCGGCGCCGACCCGGTGTTGGTCGAGCAGATCGTGGAAGCCGGCGTGCGCGTGACCACGGTCTGACCGCCGTGGCGTCCGACCCGGCCGACGCCGCCGATCTTCGCGCGTTGCGTGATCTTCCGCTGCGTGCGTACCGGCCGCGTTCGATGCTGCGCTCCGGGACACACCTCGTGCCGCGGGCGCGCGTCCCCGCGGTCGACGCGCACAACCACCTCGGACGATGGCTCGGCGAGGACGGCGCCTGGGTCGTCGAGGACCCCGACGCGCTGCTCGGCGTGCTCGACGGGTGCAACGTCGCCGCGGTCGTCAATCTCGACGGACGGTGGGGCGATGACCTGGAGGCGAACCTCGATCGGTACGACCGAGCCCACGGGCGACGTTTCGCGACGTTCTGCCACCTCGACTGGGCGGAGCTCACGGAGCCCGGATGGCCCGACCGACTCGTCGCCTCGCTCGAACGCTCGTCGGGCGCGGGCGCGAAAGGACTCAAGGTCTGGAAGGACCTCGGGCTGCGCGTTCGGGACGAGCGCGGCGACCTCGTCCCGCCCGACGATCCGCGACTGGCGGAGGTGTGGGACGCGGCCGGCGAGCTCGGACTCCCGGTGTGGATGCACACCGCCGACCCGATCGCCTTCTTCGAGCCGCTCGACGCGACCAACGAGCGGCTGGAGGAACTCCTGGAGAACCCCAACTGGTGGTTCGGCGATCATGAGCGGTTCCCCGCGTTCGACCGCCTGCTGGACGCGCTCGAGGCCGTCGTCTCGTCGCACCCGCGGACGACGTTCGTCGGCGTGCACTTCGGCAACGCGGCCGAGGACCTGGCACGCGTCGCGCGCATGCTCGCGGCGAACGCCAACTACCACGTCGACATCGCGGCGCGGATCGCCGAGCTCGGCCGTCAGCCGCGAGCGACCAAGCGCCTGATCGAGCGATTCCCCGATCGCGTGCTCTTCGGAACGGACGCCTTCCCGCCGGACCGAGACGTGTACGCGATCTCGTTCCGGTTCCTGGAGACCCAGGACGAGGCGTTCGCCTACGACCCCGGCGACATCCCGTCGCAGGGACGCTGGACGATCTCGGGCCTCGGTCTCGGCGACGACGTGCTCGAGCGCGTGTACGCGGGCAACGCCCGTCGACTGCTGCCCTCGCTCGCAGCGCGCTGATCCGTTTCGTGATGGAGCGGTGATGCCGCCGCTAGGCCGCGGCGAGCCCCGGCGGCAGGTGCTCGGCGTGTGCGTCGATCAGTTCGTCACAGACCGCGACGATCTCGTCGATCGACAGGCTCGCTGCCGTGAGCGGGTCGAGCATCGCCGCCTGATACACGCGCTCGCGCGAGCCCTCGAGCGCCGCGCGAACCGTGAGCTCCACGACGCTCGCGTACGCGCGGTTCAGCGCGAGCGGGCCGGCCGGCAGTCGGCCGACGGACGTCGGCTCCACCCCCGCGCGGTCGACGAGGCATGGCACCTCGACGCAGACGTCGTCGCCGAGGTTCGCGATGCAGCCGCCGTTGCGGACGTTGGCGTACACCGTGCGCGGCGTTCCGGTCTCGATCGAGTGGATGATCTGCGGCGCGTACTCGGGGCCGAACTCGACGTCGAGCGGCTCGCCGGTCGCGAGCGACCGACGCAGCTCGTCGTACTTCGCGAGACCGCGCTCGCTGCGGTGCAGATACTCGTCCACCGGGATGCGGTACCGGTCGACCTCGGAGTCGTGGGAAAGGAACCAGGGGACGAGGTCTGCGTTGTGCTCGCTCGACTCCGATGGAAACAGACCGAACCGGCGGTAGATCTCGACGCGGGCGCGCCTGCCCAGCCCTTCCGGGTCGCGCTCGATCGCCGCGTCGAGCTTCGGATACAGGTCGCGCCCGTCGTGCTCGAACCGCAGGAGCCAGGCCTGGTGGTTCATGCCCGCGGTCAGCCACGTCACCTCCGCGAAGGGCACGCCGACGATGTCGGCGAGCTGCTCGGCTGTGTTCTGCGCGGACATGCACACGCCGACGACGCGACGGTGCGCCGTCCCCGCGTACACGGACCAGACGAGCGCCGCCATCGGATTCGTGTAGTCGTAGAGCCACGCGTCCGGGCACAGCTCGGTCATCTCCTGACCGAGGGCGAGCAGCGACGGGATCGTCGTCAGCGCGCGGAAGATCGCGCCGACGCCGAGCGTGTCCGCCATCGCCTGACGCAGTCCGTGCCTGGCCGGGATCTCGAAATCCCTCCGCAGCCCCTCGTGTCCGCCGACGCGGATCATGCTGATGACGTGATCGGCGCCGTCGAGCGCGGCGCGTCGGTCGGAGTGCACCTCGATGCGCGCCGTCACGCCGAGCGCCTCGGCGGTTGCGTGCGCGATCGCCTCCCCGGTCGCGAGCCGGTCGGCGTTCACGTCGTACAGCGCGATCGTCGAGCCGCGTAGCTCCTCGAACCCCAGCAGGTCCCCGAGCAGCTCCTTCGTGAACTCAGCGCTCCCGGCGCCGTTCAGCACGACCTTCACGACCACGTCCCGATCCCGACGCGACGGCTCGTCACGTCGTCACGTCGTCGCGTGCGACGCGATCCGGGCGCCGCGGCGGATCCCTTCGGGCACCAGGTCGCCGTGCGCCTCGATCAGCCGGTCGACCATCTCGACGATCTGGCCGGTCGTGAGGGTGGCCGCCGCGTTCGGATCCACGAGGGCTGCCTGATACACGAGGTCCCGACGGCCCTCGAGGACGGCGCGGACCGTGAGCTCGACGACGTTCAGGAACGTCCGGTTGAGCGCGAGCGTCTGCGGCGGGATCCCGCCGATCCGCGTCGGCTGGACGCCGTTCTTGTCGACCAGGCACGGCACCTCGACGCAAGCGTCGTCCGGCAGTCCGTCGATGAGGCCGCCGTTGCGGACGTTGGCGTACACCTCGCGCGGCTCACCGTTCTCGAGCGAACGGATGATCTCGGACGCGAGCTCAGAGGTCGGCTCGATGTCGAGCTCCTCGCCGCGGTCGAGCGCCGCCTTCGTCTCGGCCCAATCCCGCAGGTTCTCCTGCGACCGGAAGACGTAGTCGTCGACGAGGATCCGGTATCGCTCGATCATCTCGTCGCTGCGCATGAACCACGGCAGGTACTCCGCGGAGTGCTCGCTCGACTCGGTCGGGAAGTACCCGAACCGCTTGAACACCTCGACGCGGACGCGGCGACCGAGGCCGTCGGGATCGGCGTCGATCACCTCCCGCAATTTCGGATACAGGTCCTCACCCGTGGAACGGCGGCGGAACTCGTACACGAACGCCTGATGGTTGAAGCCTGCGGTTCGGAACGCGACGTCCGACTCCGCGACGCCGACCGTCTCCGCCAGGAACGAATGCGTGTCGCGGACCGAGTGGCACACACCGACGACGCGATCGAACGCGCTCCCCGCGTACACGCCCCATGGCACCATCGCCATGGGATTCGTGTAGTTGAGCAGCATCGCGTCCGGACACAGATCGGCCATGTCGTCGCCGATCGCGATCGCGACCGGAAGGGTCCGCAGGCCGCGCATGATGCCGCCGATGCCGAGGGTGTCACCGATCGTCTGACGGAGTCCGTACGACTTGGGTATGTCGAAGTCCTTGACCGTCGCGTCGTACCCGCCGACCTGGATCTCGTTGACGGCGTACCGCGCCCCGTCGAGCGCGGCACGGCGATCGAGCGACGCCTCCACGCGGTGGCCGGCGCCGGTTCGGCGCACGATCGACTCGGCGGCGCGCGAGGCGTACGCAAGCCGGTCGTCGTCGATGTCGTGCAGCACGATGACCACCGAGCCCGCCAACTCGGGGAATGAACAGAGGTCGGCAACGACGTTGCGCGTGAACTCGACACTCCCTGCGCCGACGATCGTCACTCGAAACATGCGCGGAATTGTTCCATACGGCTCTCAACTGCGCAAAATCAACCGTTTGCATCGGCGGGAGATGAGGAAGCTCGGTTGTGCGTCTGATCGGTTCTGTCCTAGAGTGCGCAGAAATGAGCGAAATCGCGCATAGAATGGCTGGTCGGCCCGCGCGGGGGAACGCCGGCCTCGTGGTGCACGCACCGGTGATCGCTCGGACTCCGCATACGAACGGTCGGTCATGCAGCCGCGTCTCGCGACGTCAGCGCTCGACCGATCGTCGAAGGTCCAAGCCGCGGACCACGACCATGTGCGGAACATGATGCGTTCGGTGGTGCTGTCGTGAACGACCGACTGGAGGGGCGCCAGAACATGAAGCGGGACATGAACAGGACGACGAAGGTGTGGCTGCTGCCGGTCGCGTTGGTGTTCGCGCTCGTCGCGGCGGCATGCACGGGCGGTGGGAGCGACACGAACGAGAACACCGACCAGAACGGCGGCAGCGGCGGACAGATCGACCTGGTGATGTGGATGGGGTACACGCCGCCGCCGCCGGCCAACGAGTCGTTCGAGTACCTTTCGATCAAGCGGATGGTCGACGAGTTCCACAAGCAGAATCCGAACATCAACATCGAGCTGCAGTACGTGAACAGCGACAACGCGCTGCAGAAGGCGACCGTCGCGATCCAGGGCGATCAGCAGCCGGACATCTCGTACCAGTACGGCACAAACATGCCGCAGCTCGCGACGTCGCCGGCGCTCGTCGACCTCACGGATCGCGTGCACGAGGCGGGATACAACTGGGACGACATCTACCCCGGCGAGCAGGCGGTCGCGACCGTCAACGGCAAGATCTACGGCGTGCCCGCGCTGGTCGACAACCTGGCCGTCGTCTACAACAAGGATCTGTTCAAGCAGGCGGGCCTCGACGCGCCGGGACCGGATTGGACGTGGGACGAGCTCCGAACGGACGCCAAGGCGCTGACCGACCGGTCCAAGCAGCAGTTCGGGCTCGTCTTCCCGGCGGACGGCAGCGAGACGATGGTGTGGCAGTACATCGCGATGCTGTGGGCCGCCGGCGGCGACATCCTGACGTCCGACCAGAAGGAGGTCGCGTTCAACCAGGAGCCGGGTGTTCGCGCGCTGCAGACCCTGGCCGACATCTACGCCGACGGCTCGATGTATCTCGACTTCCAGCCCGACTCGGGCAAGTACGGCCAGCTGTTCAATTCCGGCAAGATCGGCATGCTCATCACGGGTCCGTGGGATCTGTCGGGATTTCCGGACGTCAACTACGGCGTGCAGCTCATGCCGTCGTTCGATCCGGGCGGCAGCCACGAGACGATCGCAGGACCGGACAACTGGGTGATCTTCGACAATGGGCAGGAGCGCGTCGACGCGGCATGGAAGTTCCTGAGCTTCATGACGTCACCCGATCAGGTGCTGCAGGATTCACTCGACACGAGCCACCTGCCGACGCGTGCCTCCGTCGCCGAGATGCCGGAGTTCAAGGAGTTCTACACGAAGTATCCGGGAACGCAGGTGTTCGTCGACAACCTGAAGAACGTCCTCAAGGCCAGACCGCAGATCCCGCAGTACCCGAGGATCTCGAGCGCGCTCGGACAGGCGCTCGTCGCCGCGATCCAGGGCAAGCAGAGCCCGCAGGACGCGCTCGATCAGGCGGCCGAGCAGTCGAACGGCTTCCTGTCGGTGCCCGCATAGCCCGGGGCGGCCGCCAGCGCGGAAGAGAGCGAGGAGCGTGAACGCCCGCCGGATCGTCCAGTCCGATCACCTGGTCGGCTGGGCGTTCGCGCTCCCCGCGATCGTGCTCGTGGTCGTGTTCGGCATCGTCCCGATCGTGTGGTCGGCGTTGATGTCGTTCCAGCGCACGAACCTGCTGTCGGCACCCGAATGGATCGGGCTCGACAACTACCGGGCGTTCTCGAAGGACCCGCTGTTCAAGACGTCGATGGTTCACGCGCTCGTCTACACGGCGATCTTCGTGCCCGCGTCGATCACGGCAGCGTTGTTCACGGCGATCGCGCTGAACCGTCGCATCCGAGGGATCCGCTTCTATCGCACCGCGGTCTTCGTGCCTGTGGTGGTCTCCTCGATCGCCACGGCGATCATGTTCCTGTGGCTGTTCGATCCGTACTTCGGCATCGTCAACTGGATCACGCAGCGGATCGGGCTCGGTACGTTCGGGTTCTTCAACAGCTCGGACGGCGCGCTGTACTCGATCATCATCGTCACCGTCTGGGGATGGATCGGGTTCGACGTCATCGTCTACCTGGCCGCGCTGCAGGGCATCCCGACCGAGCTGCTCGAGGCCGCGACGATCGACGGCGCCGGCCACTGGAGCATCTTCCGCAACGTCACGCTTCCCCTGCTCGGCCCGGCGACGCTCTTCCTCGTGGTGTTCTCGTCGATCAACGCGATCCAGTTGTTCGACGAGGTGTACTTCCTGACCAAGGGCGGGCCGGGAACGGCCACGTACGTCCCCGTCTACTACCTGTACACCCTCGCGTTCCAGCAGGGCATCGCTGGTTACGCGGCCGCGATCGCATACGTCCTGCTCGCCGTGATCATGGTGCTGACGGTGATCCAGCTCGCCGTCGGCAAGCGGATGGTCTACTACGCCTCATGAGCGCCGAGACCGATCTTCGCGCGCCGGTCGAGCAGATCCTCCCTCCCCTGCCCGACGAGGACGTTCCGCGCCACCGCTTCCTGTTCAGCGGATGGCACCTCGTCCTCCTGCCGCTGGCGCTGATCATGCTCGCCCCGATCGTGTGGATGCTGCTGACGTCGATCTCCACGCTGGCGGAGACCGAGCACTTCCCGCCCGTCATGCCGAGCGGCGTCCGCTGGCAGAACTACCGGGAGGTGCTCGAGCTCTCCCAGTTCCCGCGCTGGTTCGCCAACTCGATGATCGTGACCGTGATCGTCGTGCTGTCCAACCTCCTGCTGTGCAGCCTCGCGGGCTACGCGTTCGCGCGGATCAAGTTCTTCGGACGCGACGTCGTGTTCGTGCTCGTGCTCGCCACCATGATGATCCCGTTCCAGGTCATCATGATCCCGACGTTCCTGATCGTTCGGAAGCTCGGACTGATCGACACGCTCGGCGCGCTCATCGTGCCGAACCTCGCCGGCGCGTTCGGCATCTTCCTGCTCCGGCAGTTCTTCCGGACGCTGCCCGTCGAGCTCGAGGAGGCAGCGCGGATCGACGGCGCCTCACGTCTGGGCGTGCTGTTCAAGATCGTGCTTCCGCTGTCCGGGCCGGTCCTCGCGACGCTCGCCGTCGTGACGTTCCTGTGGACGTGGAACGACTTCCTGTGGCCGCTCGTGACGATCTATTCCAGCAACAACATGACGGTCCAGCTCGGGCTGCTGACGTTCCAGGGCGCGCACAAGACCAACACGAACCTCCTCATGGCGGCCAACGTCATGAGCATCGCGCCGGTGCTGCTGCTGTTCTTCCTGCTGCAGCGGTACTTCATCCGCGGCATCGCCACGACGGGGCTGAAGGGATAGCGGTGGGCGAGGTCGTGTTCGACCACGTGCGGAAGGAGTTCGCGGGCGGAACGGTCGCGCTCGAGGATCTCTCGCTCGAGATCCCCGACGGCGAGTTCATGATCCTGGTCGGACCGTCCGGCTGCGGCAAGACGACCGCCCTCCGGTGCGTCGCAGGTCTGGAGAAACCCACCAAGGGCCGGATCCGGGTCGGCGACCGCGTCGTGAACGACGTCACGCCGCGCGACCGCGACATCGCGATGGTGTTCCAGAACTACGCCCTCTATCCACACATGACCGTGTACAGGAACCTCGCCTTCGGGCTGAAGCAGCGGCACGTCGAGAAGAGCGAGATCGACCGGCGGGTCCGTGCGATCAGCACGATGCTCGGGCTGGACCCCCTGCTCGAGCGCCGCCCGGCGCAGCTGTCGGGCGGCCAGCGGCAACGCGTCGCGATGGGACGGGCGCTCGTGCGCGAGCCGGCCGCGTTCCTGCTCGACGAGCCGCTGTCGAACCTCGACGCCAAGCTCCGCGTCCAGATGCGCGCCGAGCTGAAGCGGCTGCACACGCGGCTCGGCGTCACGACGATCTATGTCACGCACGACCAGGTCGAGGCGATGACGCTCGGCGACCGGATCGCGGTGATGTCAGACGGCGAGCTCCAGCAGCTCGGCCCGCCGCAGACGCTCTACGACGAGCCGGCCAACCTGTTCGTCGCCGGGTTCATCGGAAGTCCGCCGATGAACCTCGTGCGGGGGCGCGTCCAGGGCGGCGTTGTGACGGCGGGCGATCTCTCGCTCGAGGTCGCCCGCATTCCCGACGGCGACGTCGCGGTCGGGATGCGGCCCGAGTCGCTCGTGCTCGGCGCCGACGGGCTGCCGACGTTCGAGCTGCTCGTGGACGTCGTCGAGCCGCTCGGGGACGAGGTCATGGTCCACGGCTCGATGGCGGGAGCGACCGTCGAGACGGGCGCCGAGGAGGAAGAGCTGCCGAGCCTGCTCGAGGACTCGCGCGCGCCGGTGACCGCGCGGTTCGAGCCGGGCGTCCGGTTTCGGCCGGGCGAGCGCGTCCGACTCGGCGTGAAGCCCGACCGCATCCACTTGTTCGAGCTTCGTTCCGGCGAACGGATCGGCTAGCACGGAGTCGTCACGCGCACGGCGTCCACGGAAGCGCGAACAGGCTGAAGTCCCGAGCCTTCACGATCGAGCTGAATCCCCAACGGTTCGCCCTCCGGCAGAAGTCCCGCGGCTCCAACCGGTACTCGGCCTGGAACACGGGCTTGCCCGCCGCGACGAACGCGCGCCATCCCGACGTCGCGTCTCCCGACCTCGCGCACTCGGCGTACTGGAAGCACTGTTCGTTGATCGCGTAGTCGAACGCCGGCAGCAGGTCCGGGATCTGGCCACCGTCGTTCTTCAACGCGACCGACAGCCCGTCCCGGTGCGCCATGTCCGCGAGCGCGAGGTTGTACTCGAGCTGCGTCTGCGCGCCGACGCGGAACCCCGTGTATCGCGCGCCCTGCGCGTACGTGTCGACGATGTCGTACTCGATGCCGTCAGAGCCGGCCGCGGCGACCCGATCCGTCCGAGCGCGGAGCATCTGCGTCACTAACGAGAATCGTCCGCGTCCGTGGGCGAAGTTCGCCCAGTACTCGTCCGGGAAGCGACGGCTGAAGGGATTGCCGAGCAGACATCCGCCGCAGCGACGGTCGAAGTCGACGTACTGCTCGTAGTCCGGGCGCCATCGCTCGGCGTCTCCCGCGGTGACGTAGCCGATGACGTGGCGACCCGACGCGTGGATCGCGTCGACGGCGCCGGTGTTCACGACGTAGCCGAACCGGCCCGCGAGCTTCGGATCGACGAAGAGGTCGACGTCGAAGACCTCTGGGCGGACGCAGTCGCCGCCGCCGAACGGCCGGCTGCAGATCCCGACCTTGATGCCGCCCGTTTCATCGTGTCCTCGCCCCTCGAGCTGCCACTGCCATCTCGCCCCGACGGCCGGCGTCCAGGGCGGCGCGCTGGCGCCTGTCTGCGAGTACACCTCGAGCGACTCCCAATCGAGCTTCGCCGCGCCGGCGCTCGAGGCCCGGATCCGGATGCGCACCTCGCCCGACGCCGGGTCGACGAAGTCCGCGAGCGTGCGACCGACGTCGTGGATCGCGTTGTAGCGGACGTACTTCCACCGCGTCGACGTGAGGTCGTCGCACGGCCACTGCTCGGTCCCCGCGTCCCCTCCGCAATGGTTCTGGCTGCCCAGCCGCACCCATCCGCCGTTCACGACGTCGTGGATGCTCCACGTCCACGTCGTGGTCCGCGCGGCGGGTCCGCGGAAGTTGGACGCCAGGGCGATCGTCGTCAGGTCGCTCGGATCGACGATCTTCGGAACGGTGTACGTCCGGTAGCCGACGTAGCCACGGCGCCGCGCGTGGAGCCGGACGTACGCGGACGCGTCGTCGGCCGTTCCGTGCTGGTCGCGAACAGTCAGGGCGGATACCTCGCCACCGTGACCGCCGTGAACGTCCACGAGCGCATCGGGGGCGAGCGTGTCGAGTCGGACGTCGGACGGCGCCGCCGCGGACGCGGACGGTGCGGCGAGCATCAGCACCGCGGCGACCATCGCGAGGACCGTCGTTCCGGTCAGGAAGCGCACACGTTGCATCGCGAACCCCTCTCTCATGCGCCGCCGAGCGACGGGATCAGCCGCAGCGCGTTCTCGAAGTACACCATCCGCACCACCTCGTCCGGAAGGTCGACGCCACCGATCGTCCAGCGCCCCATCAGCGGCACGTCCTCGGTCGAGTGCGCGAACCCGTCGTCCGCGGTCTCGAGGAACCGGAAGTAGATCGCGTAGTCCTCCGCGTCGGGCGGAAACTCGTCGATGCCGAACAGCACACGGTCGGGATGCCTGACGACGAACTCGCGCGCCGTGCGCGGCTGGCGTCCGAGCTCCGCGACACGCGCGGCGATGTCGACGAAGTAGTTCGGATACGCGTCGAGCATCGCGCCGACGCGCCCGAGGTTCTCGGCGTAGCCACCGACGTGCAGACCCACGAACGTGGTGTCCGGGTTGCCGGCGACGAGCGCCTCGAGCGCGTCGATCAGCCGATCGAACGGCGGGAACGCGTCAGGATCCGCGAAGGACCACTCCGGATGCGCGTAGAGCTGCTCGTACCGCTCGTTCCGCTCGTCGATGGGGTCGAAGAACGCCACGGGATCGGCGGTATGGATGAACACCGGCACCGACGCCTCGGCGCACGCGTCCCACAGCGGCGCGAGCCGACCGTCGTCCGGAAGGATCAGCTCGCGGCGCTCGTCGCGGACGTGCAGCCCGAGGTCCTTCCAGACCTTGATCCCCTTGGCGCCGGCCGCGACGCTCGCGCGAAGTGAGCCGGCCGCCGCGCGCCCGACGTCTCCCGACGCGACCGCGGCCTCCCAGTCGACGTGGCAGAACGTCGCGAACCGTCCCGGGTACGGCCGGTCGTAGCGCTCGAGGTTCGCCTCGAGCTCGTCGCCCCACCGCCCGTCGAGGTTCACGATCGCACGGACGTTGCAGCGGTCCATCAGTTCGAGCAGCGCGCCGACGTCCGGAACGGTCCACGCGTTCAGATCGTCGCCGAGCCACGTGGACAGCCACCGGCCGAGGTGGTTGTGCGCGTCGACGACCGGGAAGCGCGCGCGCTCGATGCGGTGCTCGGGCACGACCAGCTTCGGCTCGGGGCGCCAGTCGCTCAGGCGAAGGTCGCCGCGGTCCGGCATGGCCCGTCGTTCAGGCGGTCGCGCGAGCCGCGCCGGCGAACCGGGGCAGCCAGGCCGCCTCGGCTTCGAGCATGCGGTCGGTCATCTCGTGGATCTCTGGCAGCGTCAGCACCGCGCTCGTGAGCGGATCGAGCGCGACGGCCGCGTGCACGAGGTCTCGGTCACCCGTCCTCGCCGCCTCGACGACGAGCCGTTGCACCGTGATCTGCTCGTTGTTCAACGCGGCGCACGCGGCGGGCAGCCGCCCGAACCGCGTCGGGCGAACGCCGTTGCCGTCGACGACGCAGGCCACCTCGACGCACGCGTCGGCGGGCAGGTTCTCGATCGAGCCGCCGTTGCGAACGTTGCCGTAGACCACGCGCGGCGTGCCCGTCACCATCGCGTCGATGATCGGCGCCGCGAACTCGCCGCCGTGTCGCGGCCCGTCGCGTCGCGCCTCCTCGACGATGTCCTCGTTACTCGTGTCGGCGACCGCGCTCCGGCACACCTCGAGGTAGTCCCACTTCCGGTCGAGGTACTCGGCAGTGAGCTCGGGCGTCCTCCGGAACCATGCCCAGTACTCGCTGGCGTGGTGGCTCGACTCGGTGTGGAAGTAGCCGGTGAGCATCATCAGCTCCGTGCGGACGCGCTCGATGCTCTCGTACGGATCGTCCGAGCGCTCGAGCAGAGGGATCGAGCCGTCGACGTGCCGCGCTCGCATCACCTCCCGGATCCGAGGGATCAGGTCCTCGTCGCCCCGGCGGAACGTCGTGAACCACGCCGTGTGGTTGACGCCCGCGCACTCGAACGTCACCTCGTCGTACGGCACGCCGAGCTCGCGCGCGAGCAGCTCGGACGTGCCCTGGACGCTGTGGCACAGCCCGACCACCTTGACCCCGAGCAGATCGGTCGCCCAGATGTTGATCGCCATCGGGTTGGCGTAGTTGAGGAGCCAGGCGTCCGGACAGACCTCGAGCATGGCCTCGGCGACCTCGCGCAGCGCCTCGATCGTGCGGAGGCCGCGGAACACGCCGCCCGGACCGAGCGTGTCGCCGACGGTCTGGTCGACGCCGTACTCGCGCGGGATCAGGATGTCGTGCGCGTACGCGTCCACGCCGCCGACCTGGAAGACGGTGAGGACGACGTTCGCGCCGCGCAGTGCCGCCCGCAGGTCCGACGCGACCTCGACCCGCGTCGGCAGCCGGGCGTCCGAGATCATCTGCTCGACGAAGCCCTTGGTGCGTTCGGCGGAGGGGCGGTCGATGTCGTACAGCACGATCGTCGACGCCGCGAGCGCCGGAAACGACAGTATGTCGCGCGAGAGCTCGAGCGGGAACACCCACCCGCCCGCACCGCTGATCACGATCCTCGGGCCGTCCACCGCCACCCCTCGCTCGGCTGCCTCGATCGTATCTCGTAGCCCGACGGGCGTGCACGATTGTGCGCGGATCGGGGCGCGAAGCGACAGATATGCGCAGACCTGTCGCCCGTCTAGAATCCGCCCATGCGCGGGCTGACGGGCAAGGGCGTGCTCGTGTCGGGCGGCAGTCGTGGGATCGGGCTCGCCGCCGCGCGGCGGTTCGTCGACGAGGGGTGCAGGGTGTTCCTGTCCGGCCTCGACGAGGCCGAGCTGCAGGTCGCGGTCAAGGAGCTGGATCCGGACGGAGCCTCGGCGGCCGGCCGCGCGACGGACGTGGCCGAGGAGAGCCAGGTCGACGCGATGGTCGCTGCCGCCGATGAGTTCCTCGGCGGGATCGACGTGCTGATCAACAACGCCGGGACGGCACGCCGGGAGCCGTTCGTCGACATCGCGACCGAGGCGTGGGACCGGATCCTCGACGTGAACCTTCGCGGCGAGTTCCTCGTCGCACAGCGCGTGGCGCGGCGGATGATCGAGCGCGGGCGAGGCGGATCGATCGTGAACATGGCGTCCACCAACGCGCTCGAGGGCGAGGCCGGCTACGCGCACTACAACGCCTCGAAGGGCGGGATCGCGATGCTGACGCGCACGATGGCGATCGAGCTCGGCCCGCACGCCATCCGCGTGAACGCCGTGTGCCCCGGCAAGATCGCGACGCCGCTGCAGGGCGAGGCCGAGGACGCGGAGTACACGGATCGGTTCGTGCGCGAACGCATCCCGCTCGGCCGCTCCGGAACGCCCGAGGAGGTCGCGGCGGCCTACGCGTTCCTCGCGTCCGACGAGGCCTCGTTCATCACGGGCGAGCTTCTCGTCGTTGATGGCGGACAGCTCGCGTCGTGAGGACGCGCGCGTGACCTCGCCGCTCGAGCGCCTTCGCGCGATGCCGCTTCCGGCCCGCACCGTCGGGTTGAGCTGGCTGGGACAGGCGGGGTTCGTCCTGCGGAGCGGCTCCACCACGGCGCTGCTCGATCCGTTCCTTTCGACGGGGCACGACCGGGACTACCTGAGCGGGCTCCTCCCCGACCACGCGACGGGCATCGACCTCGTGCTGTGCACACACGAGCACGTCGATCATTTCGACGCCGAGAGCGCCCCGGCGATCGCGAAGGCGTCGCCCCAGGCCGTGTTCGTCGTGCCGACGCCGATCGTCGACATGGTGACCGAGATCGGGATCGCGGCCGATCGCGTCGTCGGCATGCAGCCCGGAGAACCGATCGAGCTCGCCGGGCTCTCGATCCGAGCCGTGCGCGCGATGCACGGCGTGACGATGGAGGACGCGTACGGGTTCGGGCAGGAGCTGTCGAACGGGCAGGTCCGGTTCCTCGGCTACGTCATCGACGCCGACGGCGCGCGCCTGTATCACGCGGGCGACACGATCCATTACGACGGCATGGAGAGGATGCTGGCCGAGCTGGCGATCGACGTCGCGATGCTTCCGATCAACGGACGCGACCCGGCGCGCGAGGCGCGCGGCATCGTCGGCAACCTCTCCGAACGCGAGGCCGCGTGGCTCGCCGCGGCGATCGGCGCCGAGGTCGTGCTGCCGATGCACTACGACCTGTTCGCGCGAAACCGCGGGTATCCGGAGTGGCTCGTCGAGAGCGTGTCACGCGACCATCCGGGGACACACGTGATGGTTCCGACCCGCGAGGAGCCGTTCGTATGGACGTCGAGGCGAGGCGGGGGACGATGAAGGCGCTCGTCTACCTCGGGCCGCGCCGGATGGATCTCCGAGACGCCGAAGACCCGGTCGCCGGACGCGGGGAGGTCGTCGTGCGGACGGCGGCGTCGGCGATCTGCGGGTCCGACCTCCACGGCTTCCGCGAGGCGAGCCCGCGGAGGATCCCGCCGCTCGTCATGGGTCACGAATCGGTCGGCACCGTGATCGAGGTCGGCGACGGGGTCGATCCGTCGCTCGAGGGCGCGCGCGTCGTGCTGAAGCCGATCCTTCCCTGCGGCGAGTGCGAGGCCTGTCGCGCCGGACGGACCAATGTCTGCGCGAACGGCCGGCTCGTCGGACGCGACCTCGGCGGCGGGTTCGCCGAGCGCTTCGTCGTGCCGGCGTCCGCGGTCGCCCGGATCGCGGGCAGCGTCCCCGACGACCTCGCCACGCTCGTCGAACCGCTCGCCAACGCCGTGCACGTGACGTCTCGCTCGATCCGCGCAGAGGACGACGTCCTCGTGATCGGCGCCGGACCGATCGGCGCGCTGATGGTGAGGATGGCGCGCGAGTACGGAGCCGGCAGGATCCTCGCGATCGACCGCATCACGTCGCGTCTGGAGCTCGCGCGCGAGCAGGGCGCGACCCCGGTCCTCGCCGACGAGGCGGAGGAGGCGGTGCGCGATGCGACCGACGACCGCGGCGTCGACGTCGTGATCGACGCCGTCGGGATCGAGTCCACGTGGGCGCTCGCGCTTCGCGCCGTTCGGCCCGGCGGCCGCATCGAGGCGGTCGGGCTCGGCGCCGGCTCCGGAACGGTCGACTTCTTCTCGGTGATCGGCAAGGAGGCCACGATCACCGGCTCGTTCGCGTGGACGGACGACGACTTCCTGTCGGCGCTCGGCTTGATCGAATCGGGCGACGTCCGCACCGACGGCTGGTTCACGTCGGTCCGGCTCGACGAGGGCCAGCGCGCGTTCGAGGAGCTCGTCGACGGCACCGAACGGTTCAAGGTGGTCCTGACGCCGTGAGACTCGTCTCGTTCGACGGCGGGTTCGGACGCCTCGAGCGCGATGTCGTCGTGCCGATGGGCGACGACCTCGTGACGTATCTCGCGACCCGGGAGGCGACCGACGGCGACCCCGTCCCGTTCGCCGACGTACGCGTCCTCGCGCCCGTCCCCGACCCCGGGAAGATCGTGTGCATCGGCCTCAACTACCGCGACCACGCCGAGGAGTCCGGCCTGCCGATCCCCGAGGTGCCGATCCTGTTCGCGAAGTTCGCGAACAGCGTCGTCGGTCCCGGCGAGCCGATCGTGATCCCGCCGGAGACGACCGAGCCCGACTACGAAGCGGAGCTCGCGGTCGTCATCGGTCGGACGGCGTCTCGCGTGGGCGTCGACGACGCGCTCTCCTACGTCGGCGGCTACACCTGCGCGAACGACGTCTCGGCTCGCGACCTGCAGAACCGGACGTCGCAGTGGATGCTCGGCAAGGCGATCGACACGTTCCTGCCGCTCGGGCCGGTGCTCGTGACGCCCGACGAGATCCCCGACCCGCAGGCGCTCGCGATCCGCTGCGAGATCGACGGCCGCGAGCTCCAGTCCTCGTCGACCGCGCAGATGGTGTTCGGCGTCGCCGAGCTGATCGCGTCGATCTCGACGACCATGACGCTCGACCCGGGCGACGTCATCGCGACGGGCACACCGCCGGGCGTCGGGTTCGCCCGGAAGCCACCGGTCTGGCTGCAGGACGGAAACGAGGCGACCGTCGAGATCGAGCGCATCGGCAGGCTGACCAACCCGGTCAGGCGGCCATCGTGAGCGAGCGCTCGCTGACGCTCCCCGTGCACCCACCGTTCCGGCGGCTGGTCGGCGTCGGCGGCATCGGCACCGGGATGTTCCTGGCGGTCGAGGGCGACACGACGATCGGGCGCACCGAGAGCCGCCCGGGCCACCTGCTCGACGTCCGCGACTACTGCAAGCTGCACACCGTGACGCACCACGTCGCCGTTCTCCTCGGCGCGCGGCCCGACGGCGACCCGTTCCACGTCGTTCCGATCGGCGTCGTCGGCGACGACGAGGCCGGTGCCCGCATGCGCGCCGAGATGCGCTCGGCCGGGATGGACGTCTCGCGCGTTCGGACCCTTCGCGAGCGGCCGACGCTGTTCAGCGTCTGCTTCCAGTATCCGGACGGCGACGGCGGCAACGTCACGACCGCCGACTCGGCCGCGTCGGCGCTCGCCGTCGCGGACGTCGACGCCGCCGGCGGACTGCTCGACGGGCGGACGATCGCGCTCGCACAGCCAGAGGTGCCGCTCGAGCCGCGGCGACGCCTGCTCGAGCTCGCGGGCGAACGCGGTGCGCTCCGCGCGGCGTCGTTCCAGTCGCTCGAGCTGGACGACGCGCGAGCCGAGGGGTTGTTCGGCCTGCTCGATCTCGTCGCGCTCAACGCGCACGAGGCCTCGGCCATCGCGGGTGCGGAGCTCGACCTCGAACGCCCGGACGCGTTCCTGGACGCGTGCGCGGCCGCGTTTCCGGCGGCGACCGTCGTGGTGACGGCCGGGGCGGCGGGCGCGTTCGCGACCCTGTCTCTTATACACATCTGACGCTGCCGACGACAGACGTGGGGGG
>JBKPTC010000015.1:0-8480 GCA_046735355.1 bacterium | reverse complement strand
CAGCAGGATGGCGAGGGACGTCAGGATCATCCCGGCCGTCACGACGCGCGCGAACCAGCGCCACCTCGCGGACGGGAGGCGTCCATCCGGAAACAGGAGCGGCACGAAGATGCCCGCGAGCCCGATCACCGGGACCCACGTCCACGACGCGAACGACAGGGCCCAGTCGCCCGCCGGCAGCCCGACCTTGACCGCGTGGGCGCCGTACTCCTCGAGCGGCACGAACCCGGCGACGCCGGTCCAGAGCAGCACCCATGCGAGACGGTTGCCCGGACGGCGGAGCGCGATGAGCAGGCCGACCACCGGAAAGAGCCCGATCCCGATGAGGAACGCGAGGTCGCTGATGAGGCCGGAACCCCAGTCGCCGGTCGAGCGCACAGACTCGAGCAGCTGGAAGATGAGCGCCGACGCGAGGAACACGACCGTCACGGCGAACAGCCCGATCGCGAGCCGCCGATCGCGCCGCACCGTCGGGGACACCGGATCGATCGCGCTCATCGGATCGGCACGCTCCCCGCGACCATCGTGCCCGAGCCGGCCGCCGAGGTGACACGGAGCGACCCGTCGAGCGCGCTCAGCCGGTCGGCCATCCCCTGCAGCCCGGTGCCGTAGCCGTTCGCCGCCGGATCGAACCCCCTCCCGTCGTCGCGGACCTCGAATCGCAGGTGCCCGTCCTGCTGCTCGAGCTCGATCCGCACGCGCGACGCGTCCGCGTACTTCGCGACGTTCTGGAGCGCCTCGAGCACGGAGAAGTACACGGCCGCCTCGACCTCCTGCGGATACCGCCCGACGCCGTCGGGCGAGACGTCGACGGGAACGGGCGCCTTGCGCGCCTGCGCCTCGAGCGCCGCCACCAGGCCCTTGTCGGCGAGCAGCGGCGGATAGATCCCGCGGGCGAGATCGCGAAGGTTCTCGAGCGCGTCCTGCGTCTCGGCGCCCATCTGGTCGAGCATCTCGCCGGCCTTCGCGGCGTCGCGCTCGACGAGCGTCCGCGCGAGACGGGCCTTCACGGCGAGCGCGACGAGCTGCTGCTGCGCCCCGTCGTGGATGTTCCGCTCGAGCCGCCGTCGCTCGCGGTCCTGTGCGGTCACGATCCGCCGCTGCGACGCTCGGAGCTCCTCGACGAGCCGGACGTTCCGAAGGACGAGCCCCGCCTGCGCGGCGAGGTCCGCGACAAGCTTGGCCTTCGCGTCGTCGATCGGATCGTTCGCGGGCATCGAGACGACGAGCGCGCCGAGCACCTCGCCCTGATCGCGGACCTCGATCGACAGATCATCGCCCCCGTCGGCGTCGGCGTCCGGCGGCCACATCGCCACCCGTCGGAACTCGTCGCCGATGCGAAGCAGGACGCGCGCGCGGCTCGCCCCGATGCCGTCGTGCAGGACCCGCGCGATCCGGGGCAGGACGTCGTCGGCGGCGTACGTGCCGCCGAGCTGCCTCCCGAAGTCCGAAAGGACCTCGTACGGCGTCGCCCGCTTCCCGTATACGACGCGGTCGGCGAACCGTCGCGCTCGGGCGAGGACCGGCTGGATGCCGATCGCGACGAGCGCCGCGGCCACGAACGACAACGCCGGCGTCGATCGCGATCCGACGGCGGCGCCGATGACGCCCACGATCAGCGCATAGACGACGGTGAAGAACACCGCGAGGACGGCGACGATCACGGCCTTGCGGATCACGACGTCGATGTCGAACAGCCGGTACTTGAGGATCGCGAACCCGATGCCGACCGGAACCGCGGCATACGCGGTGATCGTGGCGAAGCCGAGGATCGTCGACGCGGTCGAGCGGTCCGGAACGTGCCACACGATCGAGACGACGATCGAGACGAGCCAACCGACGAAGAAGACGAGACCGCCCGCCGCGATCCACCGGAGCTGGTGGCGTTCGACCGCGTCGGCGCGCCGGCGACGCACGAACAGCGAAACGACCGACGCGAGGATGCACAGCGCCAGCGCGATGAGACCGAACAGTCCGAACATCGCGAGCGAGCGGTTCGCGACCGGGTTCCCCCTCGTCTCGGGATCGAAGAACAAGCCGAAGATCGTCACGGCGATCGCGGCCGTCGACAGGCGCGACAGCACGCGCCAGCGGGGCGACGCGAGCTCTCCGTTCGGCAGCCGGAGAAGCAGATGGGTGCCCATCAGGCCGAACGGCAGCACCCAGAACGCCGACCCGGCCCACGACAGGGCAGAGTCGGCCGGCGACGGCGGCGTGACGCCGAGGCTCCAGACGAGCCCGATCGTGAGCATCAACCATCCGGCCGGATGTGCGGGCGCGCGAACGGCGACGACGAGCCCGACGGCGGAGTACGCGACCGCCGCCGGCAGCAGTGAGAACTGGCCCGCGACCAGGCGCGCCGGGTACGACCCGCGGGCCAGGCCGATCAGGAGCAGCGAGCCGCCGATGACGACCGACGCGGCGGCGACGAGGAACAGCGCCCACGCGACCGGCGCCCGGTTCCGCCGGCCGACGGCGATCTCAGCCGTCGACGTCGACACGAAAGACCTCCACCGGCTCCTCGCGTCCCTTGACGTGCCGCGGGCCGACCGCCTCGCATCGCACGGCGCCGTCGGCCGCGGCGATCGTCGTGGACGAGGCGAGCACCTCACCGGCATGCGCCTCGGCCTGCAGCCGCGCCGCGACGTTCACGGCGTCACCGACGACCGTGTACTTCAGCCGTCCTCCGCCGCCGACCGTTCCGGCGACCACGGTGCCGGTGTTGACGCCGACGCCGATGCCGATCTCCGGTAGGTCCGACGTCCATCCCTCGGCGTTCAGATCGCGCTGGCGCGCCTGCATCGCGATCGCGCATCGAAGCGCCCGCTCGGCGTGGTCGCGCATCGGCTCCGGCGCGCCGAACACCGCCATGACGGCGTCGCCGAGCAGCTCGTCGAGGCTTCCGCCGTGCTCGGCGACGACCTCGCCCATCGCGCCGAGCTGTCGGGCCAGGATGTCCGCGATTTCGGCGGCCGACAGGCGCTCGGCGATCGTCGAGTACCCGCGGATGTCGGCGAACAGGACGCTCACCTCCGCCTCCCGCCGCTCGGCGATCGCCCCGGACGCGAGGCTGTCCGCGAGCTGCGGCGGAACGAACGAGCGGAGCTGCTTCATCTGCGTGGCGCGTTCGACGATCGCCTCGTGCAGCCGCTTGAGCTCGTCGACGGCGGCGCTCGACTCGCCGTCGCCCCCGGCCATCCGCCGGAACAGCGCCGTCACGCGCCCGTCGACCGCCTCCTGCGTCGTTCCGAGCGCCTCGGCCATCTCCGCGTAGCCGAGGCCCTTGGCCATGAGGTCGAGGATCGTGCGGTCCTCGTCCCCGGCGGTGTCGTGACCCGAGAGTCGCTCGGCGATCGTCGGATCGACCATCGAACGCCCGGCCGCGACCTCGCGGATCGCCCGGACGAGCTCGTCGCCCTGTGCGATGCGGTCCTTCAACAGGTAGCCGAGGCCGCTCTGCCCTTTGCCGAGCAACGCGACCGCGTACTCCTCGTCGTCGTGCGCCGACAGGACGACGACGCCGGTGCCGGGGTGCGCGTCGCGGATCGCGTGGG
Source organism: bacterium (assembly GCA_046735355.1). Taxonomy (GTDB): domain Bacteria; phylum Actinomycetota; class UBA4738; order UBA4738; family HRBIN12; genus DATAEU01. The sequence continues at coordinate 4,926 of JBKPTC010000015.1, read as the reverse complement.
CGCAGTCGATGCCCTCGAGCCGGAAGCTCGGCGGCATCTTGATGTCGGTCACGACGACGTCCGGCGTGTGCTCCCGCGCCGCCTGCAGCAGCGTCGGCGCGTCCTGGGCGACGCCGACGACCTCGATGTCGTCGAACGAGTCGAGGAGCGCGCGAACCCCCTCGCGCACGAGGACGTTGTCCTCGCCGAGCACGACCCGGATGCTCACGCGACCCTCCTGGCCACGGCTACGATGCGCGCATGGTGCGCGTGGTGTTCGCCGAGGATAACTACCTCGTCCGCGAGGGCACCTCGGCACTCCTCGGGTCCTCGGGCGAGGTCGAGCTGGTGGCGACCGCGTCCGACCTCGACGGGCTGCTCGCCGCGGTCGAGGAGCACGCGCCCGACGCGGTGCTGACGGACATCCGCATGCCTCCCACCGGCACGACCGAGGGCATCGACGCCGCCCGGAAGATCCGCGAGGAGCATCCCGACATCGGCGTCGTCGTGCTGTCGCAGTTCGCGGAGGAGGAGTACGCGTACGAGCTCCTCAAGGACGGCGCAGCCGGCCTCGGGTATCTGCTGAAGGAGCGGGTCGGCGATCTCGAGGAGGTCGTTCGCGCGCTGAACGAGGTCGCGAAGGGCGGGTCGGTGCTCGATCCGCGCGTCGTCGAGGCGCTCGTGGCGCGCAAGGACAAGCTGGCGCACTCCCCGCTCGCGACGCTGACCGATCGCGAGCGCGAGGTGCTCCAGCACATGGCGCAGGGCAAGAACAACGCGGCGATCGCGCGGTCGCTGTTCCTCACCGAGCGGGCGGTCGAGAAGCACATCAACTCGCTGTTCCACAAGCTCGACCTGTCCGAGGAGCCCGACGTGCACCGCCGCGTCATGGCGGTGCTCGCCTTCCTTCGCGACACGGACCATCCCGGCCCCTCCTGATCCCCGCCTCGCGCGTTGGATCACTGCGCCTCGCGCGTGTCGACGATGAACACCGAGCACGGCGAGTGGCGGACGACCATCGTCGGAACGCTCTCGCGGACGCGCCACCGCGATCCGGTCGCCCCCTTGTTGCCGACGACGATCGTCTCGACGCGCTCGCGCTCGGCGACCTCGACCAGTCGTTCGGCCGGATCGCCGCGCTCGGTCCAGCTCCGGACGCGGACGCCCGGAAAGCGCCCGGACATCTCGCGCAGGTAGCGCTCGGCATCCGGCGACTTCCGCGGATCGGCCGCGTCGTGGACGGTGTCGCCGGGACGCACGTACACGACGAGGAGCTCCGCGTCGCTCGACGCCGCCAGCTCGGCGGCCGAGCGGACGGCCATGTCGGCCGCCGCGGAGGTGTCGGTTCCGACCAGGATCTTCCTCACGGCTCTCGCCTCCCTCATCGGTTCGAACGGTACGACGAGGCGGCGCGCCGGGCGACGGCGCACGCATGCGCGTTCGGCGGGGTGGAGGCACGAGTCGGGAAGGAGGCAGGCACCGCGGCGTCCTCGCGCGGACCCCCTTGGACCGGGAACGTTCGCGTGCCAGCATCGCGGGATGAAGCAGGCCACCACGACGGCGACGGCCGTCGGCGAAGACGCCCGCGTCAGACAACGGTGGCCCTGGATCGTCCTCGGCGCAGACGCGGCGCTGTTCCTCGTCGCGTTTCCGCTCGGCCTCGTGAACGGCAGCATCCAGGTGGATCTCCTGTTCGCCGTGGTCGGCATCGCGACGCTCCTGGCCTACACCGCGGTCGGCGCGCTCGTCGCGTCGCGCCGGGTGGGCGGCCCGATCGGGTGGCTCTTCATGGCGTTCGGAACGCTGTACCTCGTCTCGCTCGCGACGGGGGAGTACGCGATCTACGCGTACCGGCATCCGGGCGCGCTTCCGTTCGTCCCGGTCGCGGCCTGGGTCAGCAACTGGATCTTCATCCCGGCCACGACGCCGCTGATCGCCGCCGTGGCCGTGTTCCCGACGGGACGCATCGCGTCGCCTCGGTGGCGGTTCCTGCCGGCCGCCATCGCGATCCTCACCATGGTCGGCGTCGCGGGGGCGATGCTGCATCCGGGTGCGATCGACGTCGCAGACGGCATCCGGATCCCGAACCCGACCGGCGTCCCCTCGCTCGGATGGCTGTCGTCGGTGTGCGACACCGTCGCCGTGGTCGGTCTTCTCGGCGCGATGCTCATCGCCGTGACGCTCCTCGTCGTCCGGTATCGACGGAGCCGCGGAGACGAGCGGCAGCAGATGCGGTGGCTCGCCTACGTGGCGCTCGCGGCCGCCTTCCTCTTGGTCCTGACGTTCGTCGTCGCGACGATCACGCACCGCCCCACCGGCCCGCTCGAGACGGCGCTGTTCGACGCGTTCTTCGCCACGCTCGGCCTCGGCATCCCCCTCGCCGCGGCCGTGGCGATCCTTCGCTACCGCCTCTGGGACCTCGATCTCGTCGTCAAGAAGGCGGTGATCGCGGCGGTCCTCGTCGTCGCGATCGTCGGTGTGTCGATGCTCGCGCTCGCGCTCGCATCGTCGTTGTTCGTCGACGTCAACGGCGCCACCGTGACCGTCCTGGCGGTCGGCGTCGCCATCGGCCTCGCCGCCGGACCGCTGCGTGGCGTCGCCGTGCGCCTTGCCGATCGCCTCGTCTACGGCGGGCGCGCGACGCCGTACGAGGTGCTCACGGAGTTCTCCGGGCGCCTCGCCGACACGTACTCGACAGATGACGTCGTCCCGCGGATGGCCGCCATCGTCGGATCGGGCGCGGGAGCGAGCCGGGTGACCGTGTGGCTGCGCGTCGGTCGGTCGCTTCGGCCGGTCGCGTCGTGGCCGGACGCCGACGTCGGAACGGGCGAGGCGGCCAACTGGTTCGAGGTGAGGCACCAGGGCGATGTGCTTGGAGCGATAACGGTGTCTATGCCCGCGAACGACCCGATGACGCCGGCCAAGGAGCGGCTGGTGCACGACCTCGCCGCGCAGGCGGGTCTCGTGCTGCGGAACGTGCGACTGATCGAGGAGCTCCGCGAGTCGCGCCGACGGATCGTGAGCGCGCAGGACGAGCGCGCGCGAGCGCTCGAACGGAACATCCACGACGGCGCGCAGCAGCAGCTCGTCGCGCTCGCGGTCAAGGTCCGGTTGGCGGACGGCCTCGTCGAGCGCGATCCGTCGAAGGCGCAGGAGATGCTCGCGCAGATCCAGGTCGACGCGCAGGACGCGCTCGAGACGCTCCGCGACCTGGCTCGCGGGATCTATCCGCCGCTGCTCGCGGACAAGGGGCTGGCCGCCGCCCTCGCCTCGCAGGGCGGCAAGGCGGCGATCCCCGTCGAGGTGCATGCGGACCGCGTCGGCCGCTACGACGAGGACGTGGAGGCGGCCGTGTACTTCTGCGCGCTGGAGGCGCTGCAGAACGCCGCGAAGTACGCGCGGGCGTCGCGGATCCGGATCGACCTGGGCGCGACCCCCGGCACGCTCCGGTTCCGCATCGCCGACGACGGAGCCGGATTCGACACCGAGGCGGTCACGCGCGGCGCCGGCCTCAACGGGATGACCGACCGGATCGAGGCGATCGGCGGAACGCTGGCGATCGAGAGCGTCCCGGGCCGAGGTACGACCATCACCGGCGTCGTGCGCGCGCGGACACGTGAGCCCGATCAGCTCGACGAGGCGTCCGGAGACGAGCCGGTCGCCGCCTCCCAGGCCGACTCGAGCCGGTCCGGGCCGAACACCGCCTTCGGGATGTAGGCGGCCGCGCCGCACTCGGCCGCGCGTGGTGCGTACTCCGCCTCCTCGTACGTCGACAGCAGCAGGACGACGACGGCGTCGCCGCGATCGCCGAGGATCTGCCGCGTCGCGTCGAGGCCGTTGATGCCGGGGAGGTTCACGTCCATCAGGACCAGATCCGGCTCGAGCGCGCGGGCCATCTCGACCGAGTCCTCACCGGTCTCGGCCTCGCCGACGACCTCGAAGCCCTCGGTGGCCTCGACGACCATCCGCGCCGCCATGCGGAACGGCTCCTGGTCGTCGACGATGAGCACGCGAACGGTCACGGGCGATCCATCTCCATGTTCGATGCTCGCATCGCTGCCGCGGATCGCCAGTGGTGCCAGCACCACAGTTCCGTCGGCGGACGTCCTACGCCGCCGCGACGGACGCGCACCGGAGGAACGCGCGCTCGAGGACGAGCCGCGGATTGAGGTTGACGTCGTCGGCCAGCGCCGCGCGCGCCTCCTCGAGCGCGGAGAGCTGCTCGGTCGCGGTCGCCACGTCCGCGCCTTCGATCGCCGCGTCGAGATTCATGAGCGTCGACGCGTCCGTGCCGACGGCGGCGGCGACACGGTCGCGCGCGATGGACGACGCAGCGAGCAGCACCCAGTCGACGTAGTCGCGTTCGGCGCGCCGGACCCGCCGGTCGTGCCGGAGCTGCAGGCGCCGGATGGCGCCCTTGTACGCCTCCTCCGGACGCCCGCGCTCGTCGAGGAACGGGGCGAGGTCGCCCTCGAGCTCCTCCTTGAGGTCCTTGCGGTACCGCTCGGCCGCGGCGAGCACCAGCTCGGCGGCTCGCAACGCGCCGGGCGCGCCGGTCGATGCGATCCGGAGCGCCTCGATCGCGACGTCGCGGAACGCGAGACCGTCCGCGCGCGTCGCGAGCCGCCGCGCCCGCCCGAGGTTTCCGCCCGACAGCCGCGCCGCGAGGATCGCGCGCGAGGGCGACGCGCCCTCCTGTTCGAGCGTCCGGATCACGAACGACTCCTCGAGCGGTGTGAACGTCACGACGTGACAGCGGGACAGGATGGTCTCCGGCAGCTCGTGTGGCCGCGCCGAGAGCAGCAGGAACACCGCGTCGGCCGGCGGCTCCTCGAGCACCTTCAGCAGCGCGTCGGCGGCCGACGGATTGAGCCGATCCGCCTCGCGGACGACGAACACCTTGCGCCCCGGCTCCGGGGCCGTCCGGTACGCCGGATGCCAGATCTC
>JBKPTC010000014.1:0-25967 GCA_046735355.1 bacterium | reverse complement strand
GACACGCTCCTCCCGGCCATCAGGGGTCGCCCGGTTCTCGGTCGCTTCGACGCCGCACCGGGTTCCCGAGGGGCCACGTCGTCGCGACGATCGAACGACCGGACGCGCGGAGCCGGCGGTCGGATTCGAACCGACGACCTGCTGTTTACAAGACAGCTGCTCTACCACTGAGCTACGCCGGCCGGTCGCGCGAGTGTAACGCCGGACCCGTGGCCGCCCGGACCGGCACCGCGTACGCGAACAGCACCGCCGCCAGCGAGGCGGAGGCGTTCAGCGAGCCGATCCGGCCCCGCATGGGCAACGAGACGAGCACGTCGCATGCCTCTCGCGTCAGACGTGCGAGGCCGTGGCCCTCGGACCCGACGACGATCGCGAGCTTCCCCGCGGGCGCGGGCTCGTCGTAGACCGTCCGCTCCGCCTTCTCGTCCAACCCGACGATCGTGAAACCGGCGTCCTTCAGTCGGTCGAGCGAGCGCGCGATGTTCGCGACGCGGGCGTGCGGGACATGCAGCAACGCTCCGGCGGAGGCGCGGATCGCCGCCGGCGTCACGGGCGCGGCTCGATGCGTCCGCGTCACGAGCATCACCGCCCCGGCGGCCTCGGCCGAGCGGGCCGCCGCGCCGAGGTTCTGCGGGTCGTCGACACCGTCGAGCGCGACGACGATCGCGTCTTCGTCGAACGCCCACGTCGCGAGGTCCCGCTCCCCGAGCTCGGGCGCCGGCCGCACGCGCGAGACGATCCCACGGTGATCCGGCGCGAGCCGATCGAGCTCGCGACCATCGACCTCGCGGATCCGGACGCCGTGCTCTCGGGCCGCGCTCAGGACGTCCCGAAGCGCGGAGGTCGACCGCGCGCCGACCGCCACCATCACCTCGGCGGCGAGGCCCGCGCGGATCGCCTCGAGCGCGGTGCGTCGCCCGCCGAGCGCCATCGTCCGGCCGCTCACTGGACGGACAGGACTGCGAGGGCGAGACATCCGACGCCGTCCCCGGTCAGGCCGAGCCCCTCGGGTCTCGTCGCCTTCACGGACATCCGGTCGAACGGCACCCCGACCGTCGTCGCCAGGTTGCGTCGCATCTCCTCGCGGCGCGGCGCGACGACGGGCCGTTCGGCAACGACCGTTACGTCCGCCGAGTACGCCGAGAACCCCCGCGCACGCACCTGCGCGACCGTCCGCGCCAGGAGATCGAGGCCCTCGATCCCGGCAAGACGCTCGTCGGTCTCGGGGAAATGCTCGCCCACGTCGCCGAGCGCGGCCGCGCCGAGCATCGCGTCGGCGAGCGCGTGACACGCGACGTCGCCGTCGGAATGCCCGACGAGGCCGGGCTCGCCGTCGAACCTCACGCCGGCGAGGAACAGCGTTCTCGACCCGCTGAACGGATGGACGTCGAACCCGATCCCGAACCGGTGCTCAGCCACGCGAGACGATCTCCTCGGCGCGCCGCAGGTCGGCGGCCGTCGTGATCTTGAAGTTGTCGTCCTCGCCCGGGACGACGCGGACACGGTAGCCGGCCCACTCGAGCGCGGCGGCGTCGTCGCCGAAGACGCGACCGTCGGCCGACGCGCGCGCATGCGCGTCACGCAGAGCCGTCGCACCGAAGGCCTGTGGCGTCTGGATCGTCCAGAGCGCTTCGCGCGGCTCCGTCGCCACCACCCATCCGTCGTGCACGCGCTTGACCGTGTCGGCGATCCGGAGTCCCGGAACGGCTCCGTCCGCGTCGGCGGCCGCCTCGACGACGCGATCGAACAGCCCCGACGACGCGAAGGGCCGCGCCGCGTCGTGGACGACCACGACGTCCGTGTCCGCCGGCACGCCGCGGAGCGCCGCCTCGACCGATCGATGTCTGGTGTCGCCGCCGGCCACCACGAACACGGCCTCGTCGCCGAGGCGAGCGGTGGCCTCGTCCTCGGCTCCGGCCGGTACGGCCACGACGACCGCCGCCACGCTGGCGGACGTCAGCGCCGACCGACAGGCGCGCGCGATGAGCGGCTCCCCGCCGAGCTCGACGAACGCCTTCGGGATATCGGCGCCGAGCCGCTCCCCCGCCCCCGCGGCGACGACGATCGCCACGGCCCGAGCCCTCACGAGGTTCCCTGGATCGAGGCGAAGACCATCCGTCCCGTCGCCGTCTGGATCACGTTCCGGGCGACGACGGCGACCGAGGAGCCGATCCGGTCGTTCGCACGCTCGACCACGACCATCGTGCCGTCGTCGAGATAGCCGACGGCCTGTCCGTGCTCTCGTCCCTGCTTGACCAGCTCGACCGTCAGCTCGTCGCCGGGGCCAACCGGAAGCTGGAACGCGGCGGCGAGATCGTTGAGCCTCGGGACGGCGACCGAAAGCGCCTCCGCCAGCTTGGCGAGGTTGTGGTCGGTCGTGATGAGCGAGGCGCCTCGGTCCCGCGCCAGCCGCACGAGGGCCGCATCGACGTCGCGGACGCCCGCCTCCTCGATCAGGTGCACCTGCACGGTCGGCTCGCGCTGGAGCTCGCCGACGACGTCGAGCCCGCGCCGTCCGCGGCGTCGGCGGTTGTGGTCGGTGGAGTCCGCGATCGTCTGGAGCTCGCGCAGGACGGCCTCGTGCAGGAGCACGTCGCCCGACAGGAACCCGGTCTTGACGAGGTCGACGACGCGGCCGTCGATCAGTGCGCTCGTGTCGAGGACGACCACGTCGGCGCGCCCTCCGGCCGCGCGCGGTTTAAGTCCGATGAGCGCGAACAGCTCGGAGCTCATCGCGCGGCCGATGCGATATCCGACGTAGGCGAGCGTGATGTAGACGAACGCCGCCGTCGTCCACGCGGCGAGCGGCGGCAGCCGGAAGACCGGAACCGTCGCGAGCGCCGCGATCGCGAGGCCGGCGATCAGGCCGGCCGCGCCCGCGACGACCTCGGCGGCCGGAACCCGGCGGAACTCGCGCTCCATCGAGGAGACCGCGGTCGCGGTCTGGCGCCCGAACGCACCGCCGAGGACGAAGCCGATGCCCGACCCGACCACGATGCCGAGCAGCGTCCGCTGCGTCGACGGATCCTGCAGTCGGGTCGCCACGATGTAGCCACCCGCCGCGAACAGCACCACGAAGATGAGCCGGATGAGCTCGACGAACCGGCCACGGGGCAGCCGTCGATCGCCTTCGGGCACGCGCACGCCACTACGGTGGCGGGTCCGGCTGGGCGGCGCAAGCACCGCCGAGGAACGGTCGCTCAGGCGCCCTGCAGCACCCGCGCGCCGTGCGAGTCGTCGAGGACCTTGTCGATCATGGCCTCGGCCTTCTCCTCGTTCTCGTTGGTCGCGAAGGCCAGCTCCGAGATGAGGATCTGACGGGCCTTGGTGATCATGCGCTTCTCGCCCGCCGACAGGCCTCGCTCGCGCTCACGGATCGAGAGGTTCCGAACGACCTCCGCCACCTGGTAGATGTCGCCCGAGCGCAGCTTCTCGATGTTGTTCTTGAAGCGCCGGCTCCAGTTGGCGGCCATCTTGGACTCGTCCTCCTTGAGGACGTTGAGCACCTTCTTGACCTCGGACTTGCTCACGACCTCCCGGAGGCCGACCTCCTCGGTGCTGTCGACGGGAACCATGAGGGTGAGGTCGCCGTAGGCGACGCGGAGCACGAAGTACTTGCGCTTCTCGCCCAGGATCTCTCGTTCGCGCAGCTCTTGGATGACTGCCGCGCCATGCTCCGGATGCACAACCGTGTCGCCTTTGCGGAACACAGAACCCCCTCGGCTCGAAGGTGGACGTCGGAGGACGTTGGCCAAAGGGTAGCACGAGGCTCGACGCTCCCGCAAATCAAAATGGCTGGTCAGAGGGCCTTTGGCTGGTCGGAGCGGCGCCGACGACGCTATCGACCACGGCGTTCCGCAGTTCGACGTAGGTCCTCCAACGCCCAGTCGACGGCGTCCGCGACGGCTCTTACCGGCAGGATCGACACCCCGTCGACGGGCTCGGCGCCCGGCGGCGCGACGACGACGCGAACGCCCGCCGCCCGCGCGGCGGACAACCGGGATGACATCCCGGGCGCCTGGCGGACGAGCCCCGTCAACGTGACCTCACCGACGAAGGCGGTGGCCGCCGGGGCCGGCACGCCGGTCGCGGCCGAGGCGAGGGCCGCGCACACCGCGAGATCGCAGGCGGGATCGTCGACCTTCACGCCGCCCGCGGCCGCCCCGAACAGCTCGGCTCGCCCGAGCCGGATCCCGGTGGCTCGGTCGAGCACGGCCGCCACCAGCTGGAACCGCCGCGGGTCGAGACCGGTCGCCTGTCGTCGTCCGGGCCCCTCGCCCGGCGCGACGAGGGCCTGCACCTCGACGGCGAGCGCGCGGCGGCCCGCGCGAGGCAACGCGATCGCCGCGCCGGCCTGCTCGTCACCGGACAGGAGCAGGTCGCCGGGATCGATCGGGAGGAGCCCGTCCGGACGCATCTCGAACCACGCGATCTCGCCTTCGGGCCCGAAGCGGTTCTTGCCCGCCGAGAGCATCCGCAGCCCCGACCGGGGATCGCCGTCGAACGTCAGGACCACGTCCACCGCGTGCTCGAGCGTGCGCGGGCCGGCCACGTCGCCGTCCTTGGTCACGTGGCCCGTCATCACGACGGCGGATCCGGAGCTCTTGGCGAAGCCGACGAGCGCGTCGGCGCACGCCCGGACCTGGGCCGGGCCGCCGACGACCTGCGTCGCGTCGGCGTCGCGAAGCGTCTGGATGGAGTCCACGGCGAGCACGAACGGGCGCGTCTGCTCCGCGGCGGCGAGCACGTCGGCGAGATCGCGGCCCGGCACGAACGTGATGGCGTCGGCGTCGATCCCGAGCCGGCGCGCCCGCATCGCAACCTGCTCATGCGACTCTTCTCCGGATGCGAGCAGACAGGTGCGTCCGCGTCGCTGCAGCGACGCGAGGAGCTGGAGCAGCACGGTCGACTTGCCGATCCCTGGCTCGCCGGCGAGCAGCGCGACCGAGGCCGGGACCAACCCACCGCCGAGGACGGCGTCGACGCCCGCGAACCCCGTCGGCACTCGCGCGGCCGGATCGTCCGAAGCCGTGGCGCCGCCGAGCGGGCGCACCGTCGGCAGCCGGCGAACCTCGGCGACGGGTGCGCGTTCGGACACGGACCCCCACGCGCCGCACCCTGGGCATCGCCCCGCCCACTGGGCGAGCTGCTGCCCGCACCCCGAGCAGACGAACACCGATCTGGTCCGAGCCATCGAGCCGACCGTACCGGCCGCCGCCGACACGCCGTCGGGAGGAAGGGTTCCTACACTCGATGGATGATCCGATGCCCCACCTGCGCGGCCGAATGGCCAGACGACGCACGCTTCTGCGGCTCGTGTGGCGCCTCGCTCGCGCCCGCGTGCGCCGTATGCGGCAGGGATGTCCCGCCGGCCGCCCGGTTCTGTTTGTCATGCGGATCGCCGGTCGAACGCCAACGGCCGCCGGCGCGGCCGCCCGCCGCGGCGCCGACCGAGGAGCGACGACGGGTGACGATCCTGTTCGCCGATCTGGTCGGCTTCACCGAGCGATCCGACCGGGCCGATCCGGAGGACGTCCGGACGACGCTTCTGCCCTTCCACGCGCGCGCCAAGCAGGACATCGAGCGCTACGGCGGAACGCTCGACAAGTTCATCGGCGACGCCGTGATGGGCGTTTTCGGCGCCCCCGTCGCCCACGAGGACGACGCGCTCCGAGCCGTTCGCGCCGCGCTCCGGATCCTGCGCACGATCGAAGACCTGCGGGCGACGGACCCGGCACTCCGCGTCCGCGTGGCGATCAACACCGGCGAGGCCGTCGTCGCACTCGGACAGGGCCCGCAGATCGGCGAGGCGGTCGCGGGCGACGTCGTGAACACGGCGTCGCGCATGCAGGCGCTGGCCCCGCCGGGCGGCGTCGTCATGGGCGAGGAGACGTACAGGCAGGTCCGCGATCGGATCGATGCGCAACGGCTCGCGCCGACGGTCGTGAAGGGCAAGTCCGAGCCGATCGTGGCGTGGCTGGTCCTCGGAGAGCGCGATCCGTCGACGACGCCGCGCGTGAGCACCACGCGGTTCGTCGGGCGCGAGCCCGAGCTGTCGATGCTGTCCGAACTGTTCGAGCGGATGGTCGCGACGCGCGCCCCGCACGTCGTCACGATCACGGGCGAGGCGGGGATCGGAAAGTCACGGCTCGTCGACGAACTCCGGCTGTCCGTCGAGTCGCGCGCGGCGTGGTTCGAGGGCGCGGCGCTTCCGTACGGCGAGGCCGTCGCGCTGGCGCCGGTCTCCGACGTCGTGCGTGCGGCCGGGGGGATCGAGCCGGCGGCGTCGGCGGTGGAGGCGTCCGGCGCCGTCCGAGCTGCGTTCGAGACGGCCGGTCACACGCCGCTCGAGGCGGCCGGGCTCGCGGCGCGGCTTGCGCCCGCCGTCGGCCTCGTCGACGACGCGGAGACCGAGACGGTCACGACGGCCGAGCTCGGCTCGGCCGTCGGCGCCTTGCTGTCGACCCACGAGCGCGCCGTCGTGCTCGCGGTGCACGACCTGCACTGGGCCGACGACCTCGTCCTGGACGTCCTCGCGGCCGCGCTCCGAAACGTCCGTGACCGACCCGTCCTGCTTGTCTCCACGGCCCGCCCGGAGTTCCACGATCGCAACGTCAGATGGCCGCCGCCCGCGGTCGACGCAACGACGCTTCGACTCCCGCCGCTCGCGGCGGATCAGACGGAGGCCCTCGTCATGTCGATGATCGCGGACGTCGCCCTCGGACCGGACGCTCGCGCCTCGCTGCTCGAGCGCGCCGCCGGCAACCCGCTGTTCGCGCTCGAGTACATCCGGATGCTCGCGGACGACGCCGGTGAGGGCGCGACCGTTCCCGAGACGATCCGAGGGCTGATCGCGGCGCGCATCGACGCGATCCCGCCGCACGAGCGCTCCCGATTGCAGGCGGCCGCCGTCGCCCGGAGCGAGTTCTGGCCGGATCTCCTCGCGGCGCTCACGGACGACGTCATGTCGGACGTCGACGACGACCTCACGTCGCTGGTCCGACGCGGTCTGGTTCGTCCGACGGCATCCACGATCGACGGGCGGACGGCCTTCGCGTTCACCCACGACCTGATCCGCGAGGTCGCGTACGAGCGGATCCCGCGAGCCGAACGGGCTCGCCGGCATCTCGCGACGGGCGAGTGGCTCGAGGAGGCGACGGGCGAGCGACGCGCGGAGCGCGCCGATCTCCTCGCGCAGCACTTCGCGTCGGCGTTCGACCTCGCGACCGCGGCGCGCGCCGATGACGTCGCAGAGCGGGCACGCCCACCCGCGGTGCGCTGGATGACGGAGGCCGGGCGCCGATCGATCGCCGCGGATCCGGGCGGAGCATTCGCCGCGCTCGAGCGGGCCGCGGCGATCGCCGTGCCGGACTCCGCCGACGAGGCGGGTGCGCTGTCCGCGTGGGCGCTCGCGGGACGCCGGAGCGGGCTCCTCACGCCCGAGGAGATCCTCGATCGGTACCGACGAGCGGCGGCCATCAGGCGGCGGCTCGGCGAGCCCCGCGCGCTCGGAGACGTCCTCATCCGGATGTCGTCGCAGCTCGCGATCGTTGGTCGTCCATCCGAATCGCGCGACACCCTCGCCGAGGCGATCGAGCTCCTCGAGAGCGGCCCGCGCGACCGGCTGCTCGCCGGCGCGTACGCGTACCGCGCGGAAGCGGCGCTGTTCGCCGGCGACCCCGACGCCGCCATGGGCGACACCGGCCGGACGCTCGACATCCTGGGCGAGGACTCGAGCGACGAGTTCGCCGTCATGGCGTTGCACCTTCGCGGCGACGCCCGTTGTTCCCTCGGCGATCGCGGCGGGCTCGAAGATCTCGAGCGCGCCCTGGACATCTCGACGACGACGCAGCGGGCGAGCGACGTCGTGACGTCCGAGAGCTACGTGGCCGACTGGACGCTCGCCTACCGAGGGCCGGCCGAGAGCTGGCCGCACTATCGTCGCTCGATCGAGACGGCCGAACGGACGGGCGTCATCAGCCAGGGCCTATGGTCCAAGGCGGGCGCACTGTTCTCGCTCTACGAGCTCGGACGCGACGACGACGTGCTGCGGATGTCCGCGGAGATCCTCGCGCTCGGCAAGGACAGGCTTGATGCCACCGTCTGGGTCTTCGCGAACGTCGTCCGCGCCGAGGTGCTGCTCGACCGCGGCGCCATGAGGGACGCGATCGACCCGGACGAGCTGCTGGATCACGCGCACGCGGCCGAGGACGTGCAGTCGGTCGCGCCCTCGCTCGTGACGGCCGGGCGTATCCGGTTCGAAGCGGGGAACGGGAGGGGCGCGAGCGAGGCCCTCGAGGACTTCGAGCGGATCACGCGCGACGTCGCACCCGAGTATCGAGAGGCGATCCTGGCTCGAGCCGCGCGTCTGGCGGTCGCGCTCGGCGGCAAGGACGTCCTGAGCAGACTGGTCGACGCGAGCGTCGGACGGCTGCCCCACCACGCCCACAACGTGGCGTCGGCCCGCGCGGCGCTCCTCGAGGTCGAGGGCCGCTCGCACGAGGCGCACGACGCCTACCGCCGTGCCGCCGAGGAGTGGGCGGCGTTCGGCTCGGCGCGCGAGGCGGCATTCGCACGTGCGGGCGCCGAGCGGTGCGCCCCTTCGACGTGACCCGTATACTCCCCGGGTCTCGATCGGACGACGCGAAGGAGGGATGAGCACATGGCGACCGTCACGGCCGTTGTCGCACGCGCGCTCACGCCCTCCGGCATCCGCTGACCGGTCTCCGATCGACCGTCCCGGCCGCCCGGTAGGGCGGCCGTTTCCGTTTTCGGCCTCGGGCCGTGAGCGCGCCACGCACGCAACGGCGATCACGACCCGAGGAGGAACCCGAATTGGAACCGAACGACACCGTCCGGCACTTCCTGGACGAGGGCCTCATCACCTCCGTGATACGGCCCGTCAAGAGCGGCAAGGAGGCATCGGTCCTGCTCTGCCGCGCCAATCCGTCGACGACCGGCGTGGAGCTGGCGGCGCTCAAGCGGTATCACCCGCTCGACCGCCGCGACTTCCGCGACGAGTCCGTCTACCGCGACGGGGAATGGATCAAGGAGCGGCGGATCCGCGTCGCCCTCGAGAAGAAGACGAGGTTCGGCCGCGAGGTGCAGGGCGCGATCTGGGTCTCGCGCGAGTGGGAGATGCTTCGAGCGCTCTCGAGCGCGGGCGCCGACGTTCCCACGCCGATCGCGTCGACCGACGACGGCATCCTCATGTCGTACGTCGGCGACGTCGACGAGGCCGCACCGCAGCTGCATCGCTATCGGCCCGATCGCGACGAGGCGCGGGACCTGTTCGCGCAGCTGATCAAGAACGTTGAGCGGATGCTGTACGTGAACGTCATCCACGGCGACCTCTCGCCGTTCAACGTCCTCGTGTGGCACGGGCGCGCGACGGTCATCGATCTGCCGCAGGCGGTCGACCCGCGGAAGAACCGGCACGCGCGATCGCTGCTCGATCGCGACGTCGAACGGATCTGCGAGCACTTCGCCAGGTTCGGCGTGCGATCGGACGCTCGCCGGATCTCGCACGACCTGTGGACCGCATGGCAGTTCGCGGACCTGGTGCCCGAGGAGCTCCGCGGATCGATCTAGCCTGTGTGCCGACCGGATCCGGAGCGTCCGAGAAACCCGAAAGGCCCAGCAACCACGTGGCTGCTGGGCCTTCGGTCTTGCGGGAGCTCGGGGGGCGTGCCCCGTGCTCCACGATGCGGCCGGGCTATCCCTCCTGCGATCCCGCCAGCTCGACGGGAGGCGTGTCGGGCGAGGAGGGCGTCTCGAACACGATCTCGCCGTCGCGGGCATCCACGATGATGGTCTGACCGGCTCGGAACTCCTTCCACAGGAGCTTCTCCGAGAGGTGGTCCTCGACCATTCGCTGGATGGTCCGCCGCAGCGGCCGCGCGCCGAGCGCCGGGTCGTAACCCTTCTCCGCGAGCAGGTCCTTCGCCGCCTCGGTCAGCTCGATGTCGAGGTCCTTGGCGGCGAGCTGCTCGCGAACCCGCTTCATCATCAGGTCGACGATGTTCTTCACGTCCTCGCGCGTCAGCGAGCGGAACACGATGATCTCGTCGATCCGGTTGAGGAACTCCGGCCTGAAGGAGTGCTTCAGCTCCTCCATGACCTTGTCCTTCATCTTCTCGTAGGTGAGCTTCTCGTCCGGACGAGCCGCGAACCCGATGCCCGGTCCCTTCTGGATGTCACGGGTTCCGAGGTTCGAGGTCATGATGATGATGGTGTTCTTGAAGTCCACCTTGTGACCCTGGGCGTCGGTCAGGTGCCCGTCCTCCAGGATCTGCAGGAGCGTGTTGAAGACGTCCGGGTGGGCCTTCTCGATCTCGTCGAACAGGACGACGCTGAACGGCTTGCGGCGAACCGCCTCGGTCAGCTGACCGCCCTCCTCGTAGCCGACGTAGCCCGGCGGCGAGCCGATCAGCCGGCTTACCGTGTGCTTCTCCATGTACTCCGACATGTCGAGCTGGATCAGCGCGTCCTCGTCGCCGAACAGGAACTCGGCCAGCGTCTTGGACAGCTCGGTCTTCCCGACGCCCGAGGGCCCGAGGAAGATGAACGAGCCGGCCGGGCGCTTGGGGTCCTTGAGCCCGGCCCTCGTCCGGCGGATGGCCTTGGACACCGCCGCGATCGACTCGCTCTGGCTGACGATCCGCTTGTGCAGCTCGTCCTCCATGCGGAGCAGCTTCTCGGTTTCCTCCTCGGTCAGCTTGAAGACCGGGATGCCCGTCCACGTCGAGAGGACCTCGGCGATCTCCTCCTCGTCGACCTCGGACAGGATGTCCATCTCGCCGGACTTCCACTCGCGCTCGCGCCGCGCCCGCTCCTCGAGGTGCGTCTTCTCCTCGTCGCGGAGCGAGGCCGCTCGCTCGAAGTCCTGCGCGTCGATGGCCGACTCCTTCTTGAGCCGGACCTCGGCGATCTTCTCGTCGATCTCGCGCACGTCCGGCGGCGCCGTCATGCGGCGGATCCGCATCCTGGACCCGGCCTCGTCGATCAGGTCGATCGCCTTGTCCGGCAGGAAGCGGTCGCTGATGTACCGGTCCGCCAGGTTCGCGGCCGCGACGACGGCATCGTCGGTGTACGAGACGCGGTGGTGCGCCTCGTACCGGTCGCGCAGCCCCTTGAGGATCTCGATGGTGTGCGTGACCGAGGGCTCCTCCACGCTGATCGGCTGGAAGCGCCGCTCGAGCGCCGCGTCCTTCTCGAGGTGCTTGCGGTACTCGTCTCGCGTCGTGGCGCCGATGGTCTGGAGCTCGCCGCGCGCGAGCATCGGCTTCAGGATGCTGGCGGCGTCGATCGCGCCCTCGGCCGCGCCCGCCCCGACGAGCGTGTGCAGCTCGTCGATGAACAGGATGATGTCGCCGCGGGTGCGGATCTCCTTGAGGACCTTCTTGAGGCGCTCCTCGAAGTCGCCGCGGTACCGCGATCCGGCCACCAGGGCGCCGAGGTCGAGCGTGTAGATCTGCTTGCCCTTGAGCGTCTCGGGGACCTCGCCCTTCACGATGTCCTGCGCGAGGCCCTCGACGATCGCGGTCTTGCCGACGCCGGGCTCGCCGATCAGCACCGGGTTGTTCTTGGTGCGCCGCGAGAGGACCTGCATCACGCGCTCGATCTCCTTGGCTCGCCCGATGACCGGGTCGAGCTTGGTGTCCCGCGCGAGCTGCGTCAGGTTGCGGCCGAACTGGTCAAGGACCATCGAGCCCTGTGCCTGGCCGCCACCCTCGCCCGAGGTCTGCTCCTTGCCACCGGTGTAGCCGGACAGCAGCTGGATGACCGTCTGACGGACGCGATTGAGGTCGGCGCCGAGCTTCTGCAGCACCTGCGCGGCAACGCCCTCGCCCTCGCGGATCAACCCGAGCAGGATGTGCTCGGTTCCGATGTAGTTGTGGCCGAGCTGGAGCGCCTCGCGGAGCGACAGCTCGAGGACCTTCTTGGCGCGCGGCGTGAACGGGATGTGGCCCGTCGGCGCTGCCTGGCCCTGACCGATGATCTCCTCGACCTGCTGACGCACGGCCTCAAGGGAGATGTTCAGCGACTCGAGCGCCTTGGCGGCGACGCCCTCGCCCTCGTGGATCAACCCGAGCAGGATGTGCTCGGTTCCGATGTAGTTGTGGTTGAGCATCCTCGCCTCTTCCTGCGCGAGGACGACGACCCGCCTGGCTCGGTCGGTGAAGCGTTCGAACATGTCACTCCCCCGGGGCCGAGGCCCCACATGTAGAACATGCCCCGGGGATCTGCGGACCCCGTCCTACCCCCGAGGCAGGTCGGGCGCCTCGGGCGGCGCTACCGCGCGCCTTCCGAAGCGCCCCACGAACCGGAGTATACCCCGCACCCCTCTTCGGACCTGCGTGGCGTCTCACCGGTACCCCCCTAATAACCCACTCTCGTACTCGGTTATTCGGATGCCGGACGCGGCGAGATGAGTCTGCGGACGAACGGTACCCCCCGACATCCGCCTTTCGGGCCAGCGAAGTTCCCCCGGTTGGGGCGTTGTGGCGTCGATCCGACACGCACGAAGATGGCTCCGTTCGGCTCCGCCCGGCTGCTTCCCCCCGACCCTTCCCCCGAAGGAGAAGATGACGTTGCGGGTGTTGGTCGTCGACGATCATCCGGCGTTCCGGCGGGCGCTCACGTCCGCGCTTCGCCTGGTGGAGGACGTGCAGGTCGCCGGGGAGGCCGCCGGCGGCGCCGCGGCCGCGGAGCGTGCGCGCGAGTTGGACCCGGACCTTGTGCTGATGGACCTGTCGATGCCGGATGTGAACGGCATCGAGGCGATGCGGCGGATCCACGCGACCCAGCCCGACCTCCCCGTCGTCATCCTGACCGCGCACGCCGACGCCGGCGTCGAGCGCGAGGCGCGACAGGCCGGCGCGGTCGGATTCCTGGCCAAGGGAACGCCGCTCGAGGACATCGTGCTCGTGCTGAACGACGCGGCGCGGACGGTGGAGGCGGCGCCCGCCGGGTAACGATCCGCTACCGCGTGTCCTCGGGACGGCGGTGCGGGAACAGGATCACGTCTCGGATCGACGGCGCGTCCGCCAGGATCATCGTGACGCGGTCGATCCCGATCCCGAGCCCGCCCGCGGGCGGCATCCCGTGCTCGAGGGCACGCAGGAAGTCCTCGTCGAGCGGATGCGTCTCGGCCTCGCCCCGCGACCGGGCGCGGAGTTGTGCCTCGAACCGCTCGCGCTGATCGTCCGGATCGCTGAGCTCGCTGTAGCCCGCGCCGATCTCCATGCCGGCGAGGTACGGGTCGACGTGCTCCGTCAGCCGCGGATCGCGACGGTTGGGTCGCGCCAGCGGCGACACCTCGCGGGGGAAGTCCATGACGAACGTCGGCTCGAACACCGTCGGCTCGACGACGTGCTCCCACAGCTCCTGCACGATCTTGCCCGGCCCCCAGGCAGGGTCCACGCGAACGCCGCGGTCCTCCGCGAGCGGCCCGAGATCGCGCCGGTCCAGATCGATCTCCTCGCCGAGGTGCTCGGACAGCGAATCGAGCATCGTGATCCGGCGCCACGAGCGCCCGACGTCGAGCGTTCTCCCCTGATACGCGAAGGTGGTGCTCCCGTGGACGGCAACGGCGGCGTCGCGGATCAGGTCCTCAGTCACGGCCATCATGCCGTGATAGTCCGTGTACGCCTGGTAGCACTCCATCATCGTGAACTCGGGGTTGTGCGTGCGGTCGACGCCCTCGTTCCGAAAGTTCCGCCCGATCTCGTAGACGCGCTCGATCCCGGCGACGAGCATCCGCTTGAGATACAGCTCGAGCGCGATCCGCAGGTACAGGTCGACGTCGAGCGCCTCGTGATGCGTCACGAAGGGACGCGCCAGCGCGCCGCCCGCCAGCTGCTGGAGCACCGGCGTCTCGACCTCGACGAAGCCGTGCGCCTCGAGATAGGCGCGGAACGAGGCGAGCACCTTCGCGCGCGCGGTGACGATCCGGCGCGCGTCGAGATCGGTCGCGAGATGCAGGTACCGGAGACGCTGTTGCAGGTCCGGGTCCTTCAGCCCGTGCCATTTCTCGGGGAGCGGCCGGAGCGCCTTGGACAGCATCGCGAGCCGCTCGGCGAAGATCGAGAGCTCGCCCCGTCGCGTCGTGCCGACCGGGCCGCTCGCCGCGACGATGTCGCCGAGGTCGACGTCGTCGACGAGCGTCGCGCCGTCGCCGAGCCGCTCGGCGTCGCAGAGCACCTGGAGGTCGCCGCCCCGGTCCCGAACCACCAGGAACACCAGCTTTCCGAAGCTGCGCCGGAGGACGACGCGGCCGGCGACGGTCTCGCGGTCATCCGTGATCGTGTCGGGCGCGAGGTGGTGATGCCGGTCGCGGATGAAGGTCGAGGCCGTCGGCTCCCCGACCCCGATCGCCTCCTCGAGCGTCGGCGCGAACGCGGCGGGACCGAGACGGTCGCGGGTCTCGCGGCGCGCGCGGAGCACCTCGGCCTCGCGGCCGCGCGCCTCCTCGTCGGACCCCGCGGCGGTCCCGGTGTGGCGCCCGTCGGCGTCATCCATCGTCGGCACCGACGTTCCGCTCGAACACCAGCCGAAGGCCCTCGAGCGTGAGCCATGGGTCGTGCTCGACCTCGTGCCGGCAGTGCGGGATGACGACCGGCGCCAGACCACCCGTCGCCACGACCGTCGCCTCGTCGCCCAGCTCCGGGCGGATGCGGTCGATCATCGCGTCGACCTCGCCGGCCGTCCCGAACACCAGCCCCGACTGGATCGCCTCGACGGTGTTGCGGCCGATCGCGGACCGCGGCGCATGCAGCTCGACCTGTGGCAGTCGGGCCGTCGCCGTGGCCAGGACGCGGTTCGAGACCTGGACGCCGGGCGCGATCGCGCCACCGACGAACTCCCCCTTGGCCGAGACGACGTCGTAGGTGGTCGCCGTTCCGAAATCGATGACGACGCACGCGCCCCCGTAGCGCTCGAAGGCCGCGAGCGCGTTGACGATCCGGTCGGCGCCGACCTCGCGCGGATTGTCCGTAAGGATCGGCACGCCGGTTCGCGTACCGGGCTCGACCACGACAGGCGGGAACGCGAAGTAGGACGTCACCATCTCTCGGAGCGCCTGCGTCGACGTCGGAACGACGGACGAGATCACGACGCCGGTGATCTGCCTCGAGAACGAGAGCTCGTGCTGCGCGAGCAGACTTCCGAACACGACGGCCAGCTCGTCTGCGGTGCGCTCGGCGTCGGTCGAGATGCGCCAATGCCACTTGAGATCGTCGCCCTGAAAGACGCCGAGCACGGTGTTGGTGTTGCCGACGTTCACGGCGAGCAGCATCGGTCTCCTCCCGGACTGCGGGAATCCTCGCACGCCGCGGTGCGCGTGACACCGCGCGACCGGCCGTCAGCCCGTCGGCAGCAGCAGGTTGTCGATCAGGCGAACGTCGCCGAACCGGGCCGCGACGAGCGCTCGCGCCGGGCGCTCGACGACCCGGACCTCCTGGAACGTCTGCTCGTCGACGAGGGCCGCGTACTCCAGACGCGCCTGCGGCGTCGCGCCGACCTCCCGCGCCATCACGGCGACGAGCCGCCCGGCGTCTCGCTCGCCGCGCTTGGCGAGCTCCGCCGCGGCCGCGAGCGCGAGGAACAGACAGCCGGCAGCGTCCCGCTGCTCGGCGGTCAGACGCCGGTTGCGTGACGACAACGCAAGGCCGTCAGCCGCGCGCACCGTCGGGCACGCGACGACCTCGACGGGCTCGCCGAGGTCCGCGACCATGCGCCGGACCACCGCGAGCTGCTGCGCGTCCTTCTCGCCGAAGTACGCGCGCGACGGGCCGACGGCGTGGAAGAGCTTCGCGACGACCGTGGCGACTCCCCGGAAATGACCGGGCCGGCCGGCGCCCTCGAGCCGGTCGCCGAGCGGACCGGGATCGATCGTCACGCGCGGCCCGCCGTCCGGATACATCTCCGCGACCGACGGCGCGAACACGACGTCGGCGCCGAGCCGCTCGGCCGTCCGCAGATCGGCGTCCTCGTCGCGCGGATACGCGCGCAGGTCCGCGGGGTCGCCGAACTGCAAGGGGTTCACGAAGATCGAGACCACCACGACGTCGTCGTCCGCCCGTGCGCGGCGGATCAGCGACGCGTGCCCCTCGTGCAACGCACCCATCGTCGGAACCAGCCCGACGCGCGCACCGTCGCGTCGGTCCGCATCCGCCCGCCGTCGGACGTCTCCGACGGTGCGGATCACGTCCATCTGTCGAGCACCTCCTCGACGGCCGCGCGGCCGGACGCGTCAAGGCGGCCAGATCCCTCGGCCACGTCGAGCGCCGCCCGCGCGAGCGCGACGTACGGACCGACGGCGTTCGGAACGGCGTCGCGCAGCGTCTCGAGATGGCGCTCGATCGTGCCGGCGTCGCCGCGGACGACCGGTCCGGTCAGCGCGCGCTCGGGTCCGAGCGCGTGCACGTTGGCGAGCGTGGTCGCCTGCAGCGGCGCGAGAAGCGCGACCGGGTCCTCGAGGCCGGCCGCCACGCCGACGTCGCCCGCGAGCGCGGTGACCGTGACGAGGTAGTTCGACGCGAAGACGGCAGCCGCGTGGTAGGCGGGCTTCGCCTCGTCGGCGAGCACGAACGGGCGGCCGCCCGCATCGACCGCGACCCGTTCGGCGACCGCGAGGCCCGCGTCGGTCCGCGCGGTGATCGCCATCGGCGCGCCGCCCATCCGCGCGATCGCGGATCCGACGTCCGGAAACGTCTGTAACGGATGAACGCAGATGACCGTCGCACCGACGTCCTCGGCCGCACGCAGCGCATCCAGACCGGTCGCACCCGAGACGTGCGCGACGAGCGCCCCGGTCGTGACGCCGCCGCCGGCGACGATGTCGGCACAGACCGGCGCGATCGCGTCGTCGGGCGTGGCGATCATCACGAGCTCGGCGCGTCGCGCGGCGTCGGCGGGGGCGAGAACGGGCACCGCGCCGAGATGCTCGCGCACGCGCGCGCCGTCCCGTTCTCGGCTCGTCGCCGCGACGATGCGATGTCCGGCCGCGCGAAGGCGGACGCCGAACGCGATTCCCACGCGGCCCGCGCCGACGATCGCCACGTCCATGCGCCGAAGTATCGCAAGGCCTCAGGTGACCGGGCGCTGCGCTCGGATCAGTGCCGGATGCGAAGCGGCGGGCCGAACCGGCGCACGCCGAGCACGTCCTGCGGCGGCAGCCGGACGTCCCCGAGCCGGCGGCCACCCGGCAGCGGCGGGTCCGCGTCGAGCTCCCCGAGCGGAACCAGGACGAACGCACGCTCGTGCATCCGCGGATGCGGAACCCGCAGGTCCGGCTCGTCGATCTCGAGCGCGTCGTAGGTGAGGACGTCGATGTCGATCGTCCGCGGACCCCACCGTTCGTGCCGCACTCGGCCGAGGTCGCGTTCGATCGAGAGCGCGGTGTCGAGGAGCGCCTGCGGTTGGAGCGTCGTCTCGATGCGGACGACGGCGTTCAGGAAGTCGGGCTGCGGCGGTCCGACGGGCGCTGTCTCGTACACGCTCGAGGCGCGCCGGACCTCGATCCCGTCCGCCGCGTCGAGCAGGTCGACGGCGCGCTGGAGCGTCTCGGCACGGTCCCCCACGTTGGATCCGAGCGCCAGATACGCCACGACCGGACGGCGATCCGCGGCACCGTCGCGCGCGGTCACGCGCGACGGGCGGCCGTCGCCGCCGCCGCGACACCCTGCGCGCCGTTGGAGATCGCGGCGGCGGGCTTGTGGACGATCGCCGTCGCCGACACCACGCCCGCCTGCTCGGCCAGCCGGTCGGCGACGGCGTGCGCGAGCGTCTCGATCAGGTCGAACGAGCCGTCGCGCACCACCTCCCGGGCGAGCGCGATGAGCGTTCGGTAATCGGCCGTCGAGCCGATCTCGTCGGCCGCGGCCTCGACCTCGACGTCGAGGTCGACGACGAACGGCTGCGGCGAGTCCTTCTCGCCGGGGTTGGCGCCGTGCCGGCCCATCGCCTCGATGCCGGTCAGGAACAAACGGGTGCTGGTCACGCTCACTCCTTCGACACGCGCCGCCCGAGCTCGATGATCGTCGGCTCGGCGCGGTGCTCGTGCGGCAGCTTCGCGTACGCGCTCCGCAGATACTCGTACAGGAGCGGAGCGACCGCCTGGGGGGCGTCCTCGGGAAGGAAGTGCTTGCAGCCGGGCAGCAGCGCGAGGCTCGAGGCCGGGAGCAGCTCGCTCAGGCGGTCCGCGATCTCGGGCGGCGCGAACGGATCGTCCTCGCCCCAGACGAGGAACACCGGGATCTCGAGAGCCGCGAGCTCGTCGTCGCGGCCGTCGAGACCCGCTCCGTCGATCGAGGCCGCCCACCGTGCGAACGCCGCGCGGCCGTCGTCCACTCGGAACGGCCGCTGGTACTCGGCCACCGCCTGGCCCGGCAGCCGCGCGCGGTGGGCCATGCCGATGTCGAACGCGCTCGCGATCACCGAGTCGATCGTCGCGTCGCCCCGCGCGACGATGCGTTGGAGCTCGCGCATCGGCTCGCTGGGCCACGCGTCGAACGCGATCGAATCCATCAGCACCAGGCTCGCCGCGCGTCCGTCCAGCGCCAGGAGCTGCGCGATGCCGCCGCCGTGCGAATGCCCGACGATCGCCACGCGGTCGAGCTCCAGAGCGTCGAGGACCTCGGCGAGGTAGTGCGCCTGAGCGCGGATGTCGAGCGGCGAGGCCTCGGGCTTGTCGGAGTCGCCCGCTCCGACGAGATCGGGGGCGATCGCCCGCATCGCCGGCGGAAGCATCGGGACGAAGGCGCGCCACAGGAACGACGACGTCGGAAAGCCGTGGACGAACAGCACGGCGGGCGCCTCCGGTGCTCCGACGTCGAGGACGGCGACGTCGCCGCCCGACGTCGCGATGCGGCGCTTGCCGTTCGCGTTCGAGCTCGACCGCGTGGCGCTCACGCCCCGGCCCGCGCGATCGCATCGACGACGCGGAGCGCGCGCGAGACCTCGCGGACGTCGTGCACGCGCACGATGTGCGCGCCCCGCCACGCGACCCACGAGGCGACGCCGATCGTTCCCTCGAGCCGCTCGTCCACCGGGGCGTCGTCCAGGAGAGCGCCGATGAACCCCTTCCGGGACGGGCCGACGACGACGGGCCGGCCCAGCGCCGCGACGGCGTCGACGCGATGCAGCAGGGCGAGGTTGTGCCCGAGATCCTTGCCGAAGCCGATTCCAGGATCGACGGCGATCCGGTCGGCCTCGACGCCCGCGAGCCCCGCCGCCTCGACGCGCTCGCGGAGGAAGTCGGTCACCTCGAGGACCACGTCGTCGTAGTCGGGCGCGTCCTGCATCGTCTTCGGTTCGCCGCGCATGTGCATCGCGATGTATCCGGCGCGCGCGTCGCGGACGACGTCGAACATCTCGGGATCACGGCCGGCCGTCACGTCGTTCACGATCACGGCGCCGGCGTCGAGGGCCGCCCTCGCGACCTCGGCGCGACGCGTGTCGATCGAGATGGGCACCCCGACGTGCGCCGCGGCGTTCTCGACGACCGGAACGACGCGGCGGAGCTCCTCGTCGACGGGAACCGGGTCCGCGCCGGGTCGCGTCGACTCGCCTCCGACGTCGACGATGTCGGCGCCGTCGTCGACCATCGCGACGATGCGGTCGACGGCGGCTCGCTCGCCGACGAACTTGCCGCCGTCCGAGAACGAGTCCGGCGTCACGTTGAGGACGCCCATGACGAGCGTGCGCGTGTCACACACGATGGAGGTATCGGCGACGCGCCACACCAGCTCGTTCACCACGGCATCGTAGCGTCGGCCGCGCGCGCGACGCCCCGTCGACCCCGCGCGTCGTTCGGGCCGGGGGGGGGGGGGTGGTGTTGGGCAACAGGTGGCGCGCCCGATGGCGGAGACCGTCGGCCGGCTCCGCGACGCCGCGACCGGCCGGCGAGACGACGAGGACGCCTGAGCGCCCCGCCGCGCGGCGGCCTACTTGGCGATGAGGTCGAGCGCTTCCTGACGCGTTCGCGCGTCGTTGCGGAACAGCCCGCGGACGGCCGACGTCATCGTGCGGGAGCCGGGCTTCTTGATGCCGCGCATCGTCATGCAGAGGTGCTCCGCCTCGATCATCACGAACACCCCGCGCGGGCTGAGCGCCTTCTCGATGGCGTCTGCGATCTCGGTCGTGAGCCGCTCTTGCACCTGAGGGCGCTTGGACGACACGTCGACGACGCGCGCGATCTTGGACAGCCCCGTGATCTCGCCCTGCTTGTTCGGGATGTAGGCGACATGCGCCTGCCCGACCCACGGCAGCAGGTGGTGCTCGCACATCGAGTACAGCGGGATGTCCTTGACCATGATCATCTCGTCGAAGTCGGCGCCGGGCACGACCGTGACGAGCGGCGTCGCGTCCTCGCCGACGCCGGCGAAGATCTCCTCGTACATCTGGGCCACACGCCGCGGCGTGTCCTTGACACCTGCGCGCTCGGGATCGTCGCCGATGCCCTCGAGGATGAGGCGGACGGCGCGCTCGATCTTCCCGCGGTCGACCCCGGCCATCGCGCGCGTCAGCCGATCCCGCCGTGTCGCGGCGGCTCGGGCTGCGTTCGGATGGCCCGGCGGGAGACGGCGAGGCCGGCGCCGCGGATCGCCTGGTCGCGCTGCGGCCGCTTGGTGACGTCCGCGAGGATCCGCTCGACCTCGTCGCGGTCGATCGTCTCGCGCTCGATGAGCGTGGACGCGAGCAGGTCCAGCCGGGCGCGGTGCTCCTGGAGGATGTCGAGCGCCTCGTCGTGCGCCTGGTCGATCATCTGGCGGACCTCGTTGTCGATCTCGAACGCGACCGAGTCCGAGTAATCGGGCTGGCTCTGGAAGTCGCGGCCGAGGAACACCTCGTGCTGCTTCTGCCCGAGCGTGAGCGGACCGATCACGTCGCTCATTCCGTACTCGGTGACCATCTGACGCGCGACCTTGGTGGCGCGCTCGATGTCGTTGGCCGCGCCGGTCGTGATGTCGCCGACGATGAGCTCCTCGGCGACACGGCCGCCGAGCAGCATCGCGAGCTCGTCGGTGAGCTCCTCGCGCGTCATCAGGAACTTGTCCTGCTCGGGCAGCGTGAGCGTGTACCCGAGCGCGCGCCCGCGCGAGATGACGCTGATCTTGTGCACGGGGTCGGTGTTCGGAAGCACGTGTGCGACGAGCGCGTGCCCGCCCTCGTGATAGGCGATCACGCGCTTCTCGCGGTCGCTCATCACGCGGCTCTTGCGCTCGGGACCCGCCATCACGCGATCGATGGCCTCCTCGATCTCCTTCATCGAGATGGCCTTCTTGCCCCATCGCGCCGCGAGCAGCGCCGACTCGTTGACGACGTTGGCGAGATCCGCGCCGGTGAACCCCGGCGTCCGGCGCGCGATGACGTCGAGGTCGACGCCGTCCTCGAACGGCTTGCCGCGCGCGTGAACCTTGAGGATGGCCTTGCGGCCCTCAAGGTCGGGGCGGTCGATGGTGACGTGCCGGTCGAACCGGCCGGGCCGCAGCAGCGCCGGGTCGAGGATGTCCGGCCGGTTGGTCGCCGCCATGAGAATGACCGCCGTGCGCTGATCGAAGCCGTCCATCTCGACGAGGAGCTGGTTGAGCGTCTGCTCGCGCTCGTCGTGGCCGCCTCCGAGCCCGGCACCGCGATGACGGCCGACGGCGTCGATCTCGTCGATGAAGATGATGGCGGGCGCGTTCTGCTTGGCCTGCTCGAACAGGTCGCGAACGCGCGCCGCTCCGACGCCGACGAACATCTCGACGAAGTCGGAGCCGCTGATGGAGTAGAACGGCACACCGGCCTCGCCCGCGACCGCGCGCGCGAGGAGCGTCTTGCCGGTGCCAGGCGGCCCGAACAGCAGCACGCCCTTCGGGATCTTCGCGCCCATCGCCTGGAACTTGGCCGGGTTCTGGAGATACTCCTTGACCTCCTGGAGCTCCTCGATCGCCTCCTCGACGCCCGCCACGTCGTCGAACGTCGTCTTGGGCTGGTCCTTCGTGATCTGCTTGGCGCGGGCCTTGCCGAACTGCATCACGCGGCCGCCGCCCGCCTGCGACTGGTTCATGATCCAGAGGAACGCGCCCACGATCAGAACGATCGGGATCAGCTGCAGCAGGAATCCCGCGAGCGCCGAGCCCTTCTGCGGGTCGACGTCCGTGGTCACGCCGTGCTCGCGCAGCTGGTCGACGATCTCGGACTGCGAGTCGATCGGATACGGCACCTCGTACGTCGTGCCGTTGGTGAGGTCGCCGCGGATCTCCTGGTCGCCCTCGTAGAACGTCGCCGTCTCCACCTGGTCGCGGTCGAGCATGTTGCCGAACTGCGTGAGCGTGAGCGACTGCGGCTGCGCGGGACGGTTCGCGAACAGGACGAAGATCCACAGCGCCGCGAGAACCATGAGGATGTACACGGCGGGGCCGCGGAACAGACGGCGGAGCGGAGAACCGGGGTCGGTGGGCAGGGGTGCTCCTTCGGACGTGCTACCTGCGGACATACCTTCGGAGGAGATACGTCGGGGCCCGGACGCGCCGTGCACGCCGAGCCCTTGGGGATGGTAGCACGGAGGGCGGACTCGACCTCCCGGCGATCAGCGTATGCCGGTGCCGAGCGTGAGCGTGACCGTCGTGAATCGGTGCGGCGCGACGCGGACGTCGACGGGCGATGCCGAGGGCGGTCCCGGGCGATCGGCGAGCGCGGTCAGCGCCCACGTGCCGGGCTCGAGCGGCATGGTGAAGCGGCCGTCGGCGTCGGTGGCGATCTCCACCGAGTCGGCTCCTCGCGTCGCTCGGACCGTCCCGGCCCACGGCCGGTCCGGACAGGGGCTCCATTCCGTCTCCACCGGACAGGTCGGTCCGAGCACGACAACGCCCCGCACGCCGGAGTCGAGCGACTCGCGCGGGTTCTCGGACCGGGCGCACCCCACCGCGCTGGCGGCGGACAACAGGACGAGCAGGACGATCGCGGGCCGATGTCGAGCGGCGGCTGGCACGCCGATCAGACGCGCGGGGCGCGCGCCGCGTTCCCGGGCGTTACCGGTCGGCGTACGCCTCGGGTCGGAGCGTCGCGATGTACGGAAGGTTCCGGTACTTCTCGGCGAAGTCGAGCCCGTAGCCGACGACGAACTCGGGCGGGATGTCGAACCCCTTGTAGCGGATGTCGAGCGGCACCCGCTGGATCCCGACCTTCTGCAGCAGCGCGCAGACGTCGAGGCTCGCCGGCCGGCGACCGCGGAGGTTCTTGAGCACGTAGTTGAGCGTGAGGCCGGAGTCGACGATGTCCTCGACGAGCAGGACGTGGCGGCCCTCGATGTCGTGATCGAGGTCCTTGAGGATCCGGACGACGCCGCTCGTCTTGGTCGCGGCGCCGTAGGAGGCGACGGCCATGAAGTCGAACTCGACGGGCAGATGGACGTACCGGGCGAGATCGGCCATCACGACGAACGCGCCCTTCAGCACGCCGACGAGCAGCAGGTCGCTTCCCTCGTAGTCCGCGGTGATCTGCGCGCCGAGGTCGCGCAGCATGTCCTGGATCTCGTCCTCGGTGATGAGGACGCGCTCGATGTTGCGGTCGTACTCCTCGGCGAACGGCGCGACGGACGGCTGCATCCGAGCGGATACGACGTCGTTGCGATCGGACAGTGCGACCCGGCCTTCCATCTCGCGCCCTCCTTCGGATCACCCGGCTCTCGGGGGAAGAGCGAGAGGAGGAACGATACTCGCGGCTCGAAGTTCGTGTCGAGTTGACCGAAACGTCGACGGCCTCCGGTCAGCCGGGCCGGACGAGCGCGACCGCCTCCCGTTCGCGGACGGCCCGCACGCCGTCGCCGAGGTCGACGCGCCGACCCGGGCGCCCGTCCGCCAGATCGATCACGGCCTCGACGTGGTCGGCGTTCGACACGACGCCGGCGCGCAGGAGCGCCTGGGCGACGAGCCGCGCGGCGATCGGGCGCGGCAGCCCGAGCAGCCGAACGACGTCGAGGCGCGCGCCGTCGGCGGAGTCCTCGAACACGTCGTCCCACGCCGTCCACATCTGTCGCATCAGCTCCCGTGCGTCGTCCCGCAGGAGCGCGGCCGTGCGAGCGAGCGGTTCGCGGACGCCGCGGCCGGTCGCACGTTCGAGCGCCGGGATGCCCTTGATCCGGACCGCGTTGCGGAGCGCGTACGCGGGATCGCGATTCGTCGCGTCTCGCCGCGGTCGAAGCCGGAGGGCCCGGCAGAACGCCTCGACCTCTTCACGCGACACGTCGATGAGCGGCCGGACGAACGGGCCCGTGCGTGGATCGATGCCGGACATGCCGCCGAGCCCACGCCCGAGGATCGCGCCCATCAGTACGGACTCGGCCTGGTCGTCGCGGGTGTGCGCCGTCGCGATCCGAGCCGCGTCGAGGTCGCGAGCCAGATACACGGCGGCGATCCGCCGGCGCGTGTGCGCCCACGCCTCCTTCGAGGCGCCGCGCGGCGGCCGGTCGTCGGCGACGATGAGGTCGGACGACACGCCGAGGCGCGCGGCCAGGCGCGCCACGTACCGGGCGTCGTCCGACGACCCGGTTCGGAGGCGGTGATCGAAGTGGAAGACGTGGAGCCGGATCCCGAGCAGCCGCCGGAGGAAGTGCAGCGAGTACAGCAGGCAGACCGAATCGGGCCCGCCCGACACCGCGACCAGCACACGCTGCCCCGGCAGGAACAGCTCGTAGCGGCGAGAGGTCGCGGTGACGCGCTGGAGGACCCGGGCGACGGCCGGCGGGCGTCTCAGACGCCCGGCACGCGCTCGAGCCACCGGTCCGGCCGGCCGATCTCGTCGAGCGTCGGGAGGTCGGCCTCGCCTCGCCAGACCAGATTGAAGCCGTCCCAGCCGACGCGCGCGACGACGTCGCGAACGAACCGCTCGCCGGCGTCGTACTGCAGGACCTTCGATTCGAGCCCGATCGCGCGCTGGAACGCCTTCTGCGCGCCGTTCGTTCGCCGGCGCTCCTGCAACGCGCGCCGCATCCGCGCGAGGTCGGCGATGCGGCCGACCGCGGCGGTGTTCATGACGTACGAGGCGTGACCCTCGAGCAGCGTCATCAGCGCCTGCATGCGATGGAACAGCTCGCGCTGCTGCGGCGTGAGAAGCAGGAGCAGCGCGTTGGGCCCGCGCCAGTCGATCGCGCCGGAGCGGACGTCGTCGATCGCGCGCTTGGCCTGGGCGATCAGCTGCGCCGTGTCCATCTGCACGGTGTCGAGATACGCGTCGACGAGTCCCGAGAGATAGCCGCGCAGCCACGGCGTCGCGCCGAACTGCACCCGGTGCGTCACCTCGTGCAGCGACACCCACAGATGGAACTGATGCGGATCGAGGCCGAACCGCTGCTGCACGTCGACGAGGTTCGGGCCGACGAAGTACAGCAGGCCGTCGTCGTCGGGCGGCAGGAACACGTCGTACTGACCGAGGACGCGGCGCGAGACGTAGCCGAGGAGGATGCCGATCTGGACGCCGAGCCCCTTGCGCCGAAGCTCCGACCGGTTCTTGTCGGACAGGAGCCGACCGGCGACGGGCTCGAGCAGCCGCTGCAGCCCGGTGAGGTTGGTCGCGACCCACTCGCCGCGCGACATCACCCACGGGCGCGCGCGGAACCCCTCGACGCGCATGCCGGTGAGGTCGCTCACGTGATCCTGCGCCTCCGGAACGACCGCCGCGAGGTCCTCGCGCATCCGCGCGCGATCGAGCGCCGAGATCGCCGGACCCGGCCCGCCGACGGTCTTGCCGACCTCGGCCGCGGTCGTCCAGTCGACGAGCCGGGCCGCGTTGGACCCCATCGACCAATCGACCTTGGCGGTCGCCATGGGCGCCCGGGTCGGGCTAGCCCTCCGCCTTCTTGCGCGCGGCGATCATCGCGGCGCGCCGGGCCTGGCCCTCGGCCACGCGCCGGTCGGTGCCCTTGGCGAGAAGCTCGGCGAGCTTCGCGTCGAACGTCTCCTGGTCGAGCGCCACTTCCT
>JBKPTC010000013.1:0-3594 GCA_046735355.1 bacterium | reverse complement strand
GAGGTCGCCCGGCTCGACCCCGCGGCCGAGCCGCTCGCGCGGCGGGTCGTGTCCGCGCGCGAGGAGGTGCACGATCTCGCGCGCGAGGTGAGGGCGTACCGCGAGTCCCTCGACGCGCAACCGGACGTCCTCGACGAGCTGCAGCGACGGGTGGCCGCCATCCGCGCGCTGTTGCGCAAGTACGGAGACACCGAGACCGACGTGCTCGCGTATCTCGAACAGGCTCGGGCCCGCGCGGCGGCCGTCGGATCGAGCGGCGAACGTCGATCCGCGCTCGAGGCCGAGGTCGAGGCGCTGAGCGCGGAGGCGCGCGAGCGCGCTGCGGCCATCTCGGCCGAGCGAGCCGCCGCGGCCCCTCGCCTGGCCGGGGAGGTCGAGCGCGAGCTCGTCGAGCTCGGGATGGCGGGCGCGTCGCTCTCGGTCCGACTCGTCCCGACGGAGCCGACATCGACCGGATCGGAGCGGGCCGAGTTCCTGTTCGCCGGCGGTCCCCGCCAACGACGGATGCCGCTCGCGCGGGTCGCGTCCGGCGGCGAGCTCTCGCGGACCATGCTCGCGTGCCGGACCGTCCTCGTCGACGCCGAC
Organism: bacterium; assembly: GCA_046735355.1. Taxonomy (GTDB): domain Bacteria; phylum Actinomycetota; class UBA4738; order UBA4738; family HRBIN12; genus DATAEU01. The sequence continues at coordinate 3,009 of JBKPTC010000013.1, read as the reverse complement.
ACGGTCCCGACCCTCGTCTTCGACGAGGTCGACGCGGGGATCGGCGGAGCGGCCGCGGCCGCTGTCGGCCGCCGTCTGGCACGGCTCGCTCGCGTCCGCCAGGTCCTGGTCGTCACGCATCTCCCGCAGATCGCCGCGTACGCGGACCGCCACATCGTCGTCCGCAAGGACCGCGGAACCGCGGTCGCCTCCGAGGTCGACGGTGAGGCGCGCGTGGCCGAGCTGTCCCGGATGCTCGCCGGCGTACCGGAGAGCGGTGCCGCCGCGGCCCACGCCGAGGAGCTGCTCGCCGAGGCGGGGCGGATCAAGCGCGCGTGAGCTGCCGTCCGGCCGCGACCGGCTGGGCTGCCGACGCCTTCGGATACCCTGTTCCCGCAGGCCGGGCGCCGTCCCGCGCCGAACGGAGGGACCCGACCACGGCTACGTCCAGGACGAAATCCGGCATCCGGCTGCCCGGCCGCCGATCCCGCGGCGTCGATGCCGCCGCGCGGGTCGACCGACGGACCAAGCGGCTCGTGCAGCGCGCGCACCCGGGCGACGTCGCGGTCATCGATCACGAGGACCTCGACCGCGTCTCGGCCGAGAGCCTCGTCGCGGCGGGCGTGTCCGCGGTCGTCAACGCGCGCCGCTCCATCACCGGCCGGTATCCGAACCTCGGCCCGCAGATCCTGCTCGCGTCCGGCGTTCCGCTGATCGACGACGTCGGGACGCTCCTGCTGCGCAAGGTGCGCGACGGAGATCGCGTTCGCGTCGAGGGCGACCGCGTGTACATCGGGAACCGCCTCGTCGGGGTCGGTGTGCGCCAGAGCGAACGCTCGGTCGCCGAGGCGATGCGCGCGGCGCAGGCGTCGCTCGCCGAACGGTTCGAAGGCTTCGCTCGGAACACCGTCGACTACATCGAGCGCGAGCGCGACCTGCTCTTCGGCGGAACGGGGATGCCGCCGCTCGAGCACGAGCTCGCGGGCCGTCCGGTGCTCGTCGTGGTGCGCGGCTACAACTACAAGGAGGACCTCGTCGCGCTGCGACCGTACATCCGCGACGTCCGGCCCGTCCTCGTCGGGGTCGACGGCGGCGCCGACGCCCTCGTCGAGGCGGGATACCGGCCGGACCTCATCGTCGGAGACATGGACTCGGTGTCCGACGCCACGCTTCGGATGGCGGTTCGGCGCCCCCTGCTGCACCGCCGCCGGCCGCAGACCGAGGTCGTCGTCCACGCGTACCGTGACGGCGACGCCCCGGGCGCCGCGCGGCTCGACGGCCTCGGCATCCCGTACCGCGAGATCCGGTCGGCCGGAACCAGCGAGGACGTCGCGTTCCTCCTCGCGCACGAGAAGGGCGCCGCCCTGATCGTCGCCGTCGGCAGCCACGGCAACCTGCGCGAGTTCCTCGACAAGGGTCGTGAGGGCATGTCGAGCACGTTCCTCGTCCGGCTCCGGGTCGGCGAGATCCTGATGGACGCCAAGGGCGTGTCGCGCGTCTACGCGCCCCGCGTCCGTACCGCCGACACGCTCGTCATGTGCGCCGCCGCCGCGTTCGTCCTCGCGATGATCGTGGCCGTGTCGCCGGCGCTCCGCCTGTACGTCGCCCAGCTGTTCGAGCAGTTCCGAACGTGGCTGTTCGATCTGAAGGAGCTGCTGTGATCTCGTTCCGCTATCACGTCTTCACCATCGTCTCGATCTTCCTGGCCGTCGCGCTCGGCATCGCGGTCGGCAACGCGTACGTCCAGCCCGCTCTCGTCGATCGGCTGCAGAAGCAGACGCAGGAGCTGAGCGCTCGCCTGGCGACGTACCGGGCGGACAACAACGATCTGGAGACGCAGGTGTCGCGTCTGCAGGCCGCCACCGACATCCTTCCGGTCGTCGATCCGCGCACGATCGTCGGCACGTCGGTCATCGTCGTGACACAGGACGGAGCGGACCCCGACGCGCTCGGTCAGGTCACCAGGGCGCTCGACGAGACCGAGGCCGACCTCACCGCCGTGCTCTCGGTCACGGACAAGGTGCTGCCGTCCGACGCCTCGACCCGTCCCGAGCTCGCACAGCTGCTCGGCGCTCCGGCGGACACGCCCGCCGACGACGTCGCCACGAGGCTGGCCGACGCCCTGGCGGCGCGGCTGGTGACCGGCCCGCCGAGGCGCGGCGCGCAGCCCGATCGCTCGGACCTGCTGGACGAGCTGCTTCGCGGCCAGTACCTCCAGTTCGGTGCCGGGCACGCCGTTCCCGAGGCCGAGCTGGCCGATCTCGGCGGACGCGGCGAGACCGTAGTCGTGCTCTCCGGATCGAGCGACGGGGTGACGCCGGCGCCGGACTCGTTCGCAGTGCCGTTCGTCGAGTCGCTGGTGGCGCGCGGGGCGGCCGTGGCGGCCGGCGAGCCGGCCTCGACCGCGGACCCGTTCGTCGACGCGCTCCGTGGCAACGGCGACCTGGACGGCTCGAGCCTCGTGACGGTCGACGACCTCGACTGGACGATCGGGGGCGCCGCGCTCGTCCTGGGGCTCGAGCGCGCGTCGTCGCTCGGCCAGGGTGGGGACTACGGCTACCGCGGCAACGCGGAGGCGCCGATCCCACCGATCCCGTGACGCGGGTGGTCGCGCTCGTTCCGGCGCGGAACGAAGCCGATCGGATCGCAGCGACCGTGGGCGCGCTCCGACGGCTCGAGGCAGTCGACGAGGTCGTCGTCGTCGACGATGCGTCCTCGGATGCCACGGCGTCGGTCGCGCTCGCCGCCGGGGCGACCGTGCTTCGGGTCGGCCGCCACGCGGGAAAGGGTCGAGCGATGGAGGGAGCGCTGCGCCGTCTGCCCGCCGCCGACGTCTGGCTGTTCGCCGACGGAGACCTCGGCGGAACGGCGCGTGCGCTCGGGGTCGTGCTCGCCGAGGTGCTCGCAGGCAGAGCCGACCTCGCGATCGCGGCCCCGCCGCCGCTGCCCGGCGGCGGGTTCGGGCTGGTCAAGGGGCTCGCCCGCCGCGCGATCCGAGAGGCGTGCGGGTTCGAGGCCGCGGCGCCGCTG
>JBKPTC010000012.1:0-5477 GCA_046735355.1 bacterium | reverse complement strand
ACCTCGCCCTCCGGCGCATCGAGCGCCGCCGGAGCGGGCTCGAGCGCGTCCTCCGCCGCCGCCGCCGGCTCGTCGGCTGCGTCGACGGCTCCGTCGATGTCGACGGTTGCCGCCTCGAGAGCGTCCTCGGCCGGCATCTCGACCGCCTCCTCGAGCGGCGCCTCGACCGTGCGGTCCGACGGCACGTCGTCGCCCGGCGGCAGCACCGGCTCCTCGGCCTCGACCTGCACCGTCACGCGGTCGGTCGGACCGGCGCCGATGGCCTCGATCGTCGAGGCAAGCTCGGGCTCGGGTTCTTCGGCGCTCAAGACCTCGACCTGTCCGCCCTGCGGATCCTCATCCGCCTGCGCGCTTCCGCCGATCCGAAGCGTCTCGTCGGCCGGCCGGAATGGTGGCTCTTGGATCTCGGGCGCCTCGGGCACCTCGACGACGCCGGGTTCCTGCGTCTCGTCGAGGGCGGCGTCGTTGGACGTCATGTCGTCGGGAGCGTCGTTCATGGGGACGGATTTCCGATCTAGGTGCCGAACAGGTTCAGGACGACCTTGGAGAACACGAAGTCCAGGCCGAACACGTAGGTCGTGAGGACCGTGACCGAGACGAGCACCACGACGGTGTAGGCGACGAGCTCCTGACGGGTCGGCCAGTTGACCTTCTTGAGCTCCTGGCGAACCTCCTTCAGGAACTGCTTCGGCGGGGTGCGCTTCTGCTTCTCGCGCGCGGCCGTGCTGCGGGTCGTGGTCGCCGCGGCGGCGCGGCGGTCGACCTGCGTTCGGTCGCCGCCCTGCCGGCGCTGCATCCGCTTCATCTCTCGGTTCACGTGTGCACCTTCTTGTTCTTGGTCTGCACCCTCGCGACTCGCGTCTCGGGTGTCGGGCTCATCGAGCAGGGGCGGAGGGACTTGAACCCCCAACCGCCGGTTTTGGAGACCGGTGCTCTACCAAGTTGAGCTACGCCCCTCCGCAACGCGTCCGGCCGGAAGTTCGGGGGACCCGAGGAGTATAGGTGGCCGGTTCCGGGGGCGGCAAAGAACACTCCCCCGATCGCGGAGCCGAAAATCCCCTGCTCGGGTGCGTGATGCGTGCGTGGACGGACCCTACACTTGCCCGAGCGCACCGCGCCGGCCCCGGATTGCGAGCGCCATGCCAGAGATCGATCCGTCGTCGCCGTCGGGCGGCGCGCTGGACCGGGCGAAGCGTCTGCTCTTCCCCAGCGACACACCTTCTTCTTCTGCGCCGTCGTCCGCACCGACGTCGGCGGCCGCCGACGCAGACCCGAGCGCCATCGCCGCGACGATCGAGCGGATCGTCTCGGCAAGGCTCGGCGACGCCGTCGACGCCATCCAGGAGACGGCCTCCTCCGTCATGCACGAGATCGCCGCCGAGGTGTGGCGAACCGCCGGCGGCGACAAGCGCGAGGTCCAGGCCAAGATCCTCGAGAACCTCGCGCGCGACGACGCCCTTCGCGGGCTCATCGCGCACAGCGACGAGCGGTTCCAGGCGCTTGCGGTCCGGACCGGACGCCTGGAGGACATCCTCGAGCGGCTCGCGGCCGACACCGAGACGGCGACCGAGACGGTCCAGCGAAGCGTCGTCGCGCTCGAGACCGCGGTCGCGCAGCCCGCCCTCGTCGAGGTCGGCGACCTCCGCGAGCGGCTCGCCAACGTCGTCCACCAGATCTCGCGCGCGCTGACGTCGATCACCGAGCGCGACCGGATCCTCGTCGAGGCCATCTCCGAACGCGTCGAGGCGCACGGCAAGGTGGTCACGGACGAGACGGGCAGGATCGCCGCCGCGATGGAGGCGTACGTGCAGCAGGGCGTGTCGGCGCTCGGACAGCTCGCCGGCCGCGTCGATGCACAGCTCGGCGAGTTCCAGGGGCGCTTCGAGGCGCGCATCGAGGAGCAGGTGCGTCTGCTCGACGAGGAGCTGCAGCGGCTGCACGAGCAGGCCGGCATCGATTCCAGGGACGTGAAGGCGCAACTGGAGGCGAACGAGCGGCGGACGCGCGAGTGGGTCGTCGGTCTGGCACGCCTGGTGCGCGCCGACGCGCAGACGCTTCGCGACGAGATGGTGCGTCAGATCAACGAGCAGGACGAGCGCATCTCGAGCGCCGCGGCGTCTATCGAGGCGACGACCGAGCGCGCCGTGCACGACATCACTCGACGGTTCCGGGAGGACACCGACGCCGGCCTCGCGCGGATCGAGGAGTCGCAGCGCGCGATGCTGCAGCAGCGGCTCGACGAGGCGCTGTCGACGCTCGACCGGAACATGATCCGGATGGGCGACCACCTCGAGGCGCAGCTGGACCGGCTGGGCGACGTGGTCGGCTCTCAGGCGGCGCAGGCGTCGTCGGCGGTCATCGCGACCCGCGTCGACGAGGCGATGGAGCTGATCCGCTCGTCGCAGGCGGACGTCCAGAAGGCCGTCGAGGACAAGATCACCGGTCTCGCGCGCTTCATCAGATCCGACAACCGCGTGCTCGCCGAGCGCGTTCGACAGCTCGCCGAGCAGGACACGGCGCGGCAGGCCCTGCGCGCCGTCAAGGAGATGCAGGCCAACCTGCCCGACGAGATCCTCCGGGTCGTCGAGATGCGCATCGAGGCCGTCGCCGACCGGTTCCACCGGGACATCCAGGAGACGACCGAGTCGATCGCGACGATCGGCGCCGCGCTCGAGCGGAAGACCGAGCAGCTCACGGCGCGGATGGCGCAGCGTCAGGACAAGCAGATGCAGGTCGTCGTCGAGCGGATGGGCGACGCGATGCACGCGCTCGCGAGCCTGAACCGCCCGGTGTCCTCGGAGGATCGGATCCAGATCGACTGACGGGGCTCAGGTGCCCGGACGTCGACGCCCGGTCCGGATCGCCCGGCCCGCTTACGCGTCCGGCGCATCGCCGCCGTCGGGAAGAACGACGTCGATCGACGCGCGACGGACGGCCGTGTCGTCGATGCCTCGGCGCTCGACGGTCACGGAGGCGTCCAGCCGTACGGTGCGACCGTCGAGGTCGCCGACGGTCGCGCGCGCGACGATCGTCTCGCCCGCGAACACCGGCGACCGGAACTGCGCCCGCATGCGGCGGACGAACGCGTCCTCGCCGAGCCAGCGTTCGACCGCCGACGCGAGGTGCCCCATCGTCAGCATGCCGTGCGCGATCACGTCGTCGAACCCGGCCGCGCGCGCGACGGCGTCGTCGAGATGCAGCGGGTTGCGGTCCCCGGAAGCCTCCGCGTACGACCGGATGTCGTCGCGGGTCACGACGCGCTCGACCGGCGGCAGCTCGACGCCGACAGACAACGACGACGGCGTCACGACGCGCCGCGTTCGAGCATCGTGGCTCGTGCGGTCGCGACCGTCGTGCCGTCGTCGTCGACGAGCGTCGTCTCGATCGTCAGGAACGCCTGGCCGCCCTTCGCGCGGGCGCCGGCGATGCGCGACCGGACGACCACGGTCTCGCCGATGCGCAACCGGCGCTCGAACTCGTACTCCTGCTCCGCGTGCACCACGCGTGAGAAGTCGAGGTCGAGCTCCGGGTCGCCGATGATGTCGGGGAACGACGCGAACTCGGCGGCCGTCGCGAACGTCGGAGGAACGATGCGCCCGGACGCACCGACCGCGCGCGCGAACCGCTCGACGTCCTCGCGGCCGACGGTGAACCGTCGCTCGGGGTAGCTCTTCCCGACCAGCCCGACGTTCACCGCCGTGTCCCCCACCCGGCCCTTGCCCGTTCGACGACGCCGCGTCGGGTGCTCGGTGGTCTCCCGTCGTCCCGATTCACAGACCCGACCATCGCTGCGAAGGTAGCGACGTGCTCGGCGCCCGACAAATGAGGGGGGCTTGCGTGAATCCCATCGCCGCCGCACCTACGATCGGAGCGCATGGTCATGTCGGCTGACCGCAAGACGATCAAGGTGCTGATCGTCGACGACCAGCGCACGTTCGGCGAGGCGCTGCAACTGGCGCTGTCGCGCGAGAAGGACATGCGCGTCGTCGACGTCGTGACCGACGGCGGCGCCGCCGTCGAGGCCGCGGCCGAGCATCATCCGGACGTCGTCCTGATGGACGTCGCCATGCCGGGGATGAACGGGATCGAGGCGACCCGGCGCATCAAGGACGCCGATCCCGACGCGCACGTCCTGATCCTCTCCGGCTACGAGGACGACCTGCTCCTCGCGCGCGCCGTGCAGGCGGGTGCGATCGGGCTGATCCGCAAGACCGAGGCGGTCGTCGATGTGGCGAGCTCGGTTCGGCGGGCACACCGCGGCGAGATCCTGCACCGGGACGACGAGGTCGAGGGCGCCCTCCGACGGTTGCGCCACCGTCGCGATCAGGACTCCTCCGCGGAGCAGCGGCTCGCCCGGCTCACACCGCGCGAGGTCGAGATCCTCCAGGCGATGGCGCGCGGCTCCTCGCCCGACGTGATCGCGACCGAGCTCAGGATGAGCCCGCACACGCTCCGGACACACACCCAGAACGTCATCACCAAGCTCGGCGTGCACTCGAAGCTCGAGGCGCTCGTCCTGGCGATCCGCCACGGGCGCGTCCAGACGCTCGACGTCACCGAGGGCGACGCAGCCGCGGTCAATACCGACGCTTCGCCGGCGAGCTGACCGGAACCTTCGGGGGGAACGCCGCGTCGCGGGGTCAGCGCGTCTCGCGGTGCAGCGTGTGCTTGCGGTCCCAGCGGCAGTACTTCATGAGCTCGATCCGCTCCCGGTCGTTCACGCGGTTCTTGACCGTGTTGTAGTTCCGCCGGTTGCACACCGTGCACGCGAGTGTGATCTTCGGTCGGTTGTCGGTCTTGGCCATGTGGTCACGCCCTCACAGACTGCCCGTCGACGTCGCTTTGTAGCGGGGGGCGGATTTGAACCGCCGACACAGCGATTATGAGCCGCTTGCTCTGCCAGGCTGAGCTACCCCGCCTCCGCGGCGAACGAGTCTACCTGCGACGACGGGCGCTCGGCACGCACGGGGACGGCCGGCGCTCGCACCGCCGAACGCCGGGTCGGCCGTGCGGCACATGGCCCTCCGTCCCGCCGGGTAGGAAGTCCGCGTGGAGCTCCTCCTGCTGCTGCCGTTGTTGATCCCGCTCCTGTTCTTGCTCCTCGTGTTCGGGCTGGTCCGGCGCGCGCTGCGCAGGCGGCGCGAGGCGTTCGAGGACGAGCAGCGCCGGGCGGCGGCGTCGGGCGACGGCGGGCAGGGCGGCGGGGTCGGGATGTTCCCGTTCGGCGACCTGTTCGGAAGCATGCTGATGCCCGGGATGTGGACCCGCTCGTACGCCTACGACGAGCAGACCGGACGGTGGGTCGACATCAGCGACGTCGACCCGGAGGACGATGCGAAGGCCGAGCCCGCGTCGGCGGAGACATCGGCCGGGCAGGAGCTTCCCCCGCCGCCCGGCGCGGCCGCTCGGCGCGAGCGGCCGGCACCGCGGCCCCGGACCGAGCGGCCGCAGCGAGGCAGCGGGCTCATGGGCATGGG